>DJUV01000006.1 GCA_002440625.1 Rhodobacteraceae bacterium UBA6273
GGCGTCGAGAAGCCGCCGCGCCGGGGCAAGCTGCCGCAGCACCGCGCGGCCGCGCGCCTCTCCGGCGATGACGTAGTCTGCGAAACTGCGTGCCATGGCGGGCGAAACGTCGTCGGTGATGCGGTAGTATTCCGCCAGCGTCTCGGCAAAGCTGTGGTTTCGCGCGAATTCATGCAGCCGCGCGGCCTTCGCGCGTTCATCCTCCAGGCTGAGATACCGGTCAGGGGCAAGGCGGAAATCCGGGATGCCGCACAGGATCGGGTATTCCGCACCGCAGCCTGAGCAGCGATAGCCATGCGCGTCCCGCAGAGCCGAGGCGCGACAGCGCGGGCAGAGATAGGCGCCCGCCGTCACGTGCTGGCTCCGCTTCGACCCGCAAGCGCGTCGGCATAGCCGGCCATCTCGCCCAGGCACCAGTTCGCCAGGAACAGGTAGAAAAGCCCCAGCGACCCGCGGCTCCCAATCCGCAGTTCCGGTCGCGACAGGATCTTGCGCGTCTGCTTCAGCGCGAAGACCGGGAAGGCGGCAGGCGAGGCGGCGAGCATGGCCGCCCGCGCGAGAGCGGGGCGCCCCTCGCTCCGGTGCCGTCCGAAGACGCGCCCGTGGCGGCGGCGCTGGCGCATGAAGGCGCGGGCGGAGTAGCGGTTCCGGTGCAGGACCTCAAGGCCGGGGACCAGTTCAAGCGTCAGCCCGGCGGAGCGGAAGCGGCGGTGATAGTTCGGTTCCCAGAAGCCGTCCGCCAGCAGGTCCGCGCAGTTGAGGACGGCGGCGCGCCGGTAGATCGCATTGTCGGCCGAGAGGTCGTCCACCGCGCGCCTTTCGGCGACGGAACCGGCATCGGCGTAGCGCAGGAGCTGGACCGCGCGGGTCACGCGGTCGCTGCTCTTGTCGGCGAGGATTGCCCCGCCGAAGGCAGCAGCCTGGGCGTCCGCGGCGGCAATGAGCGACAGCGCCCGCGCCAGCCAGCCGGGACGCGGCGGGCAATGCGCCGTCAGGGTCGCGACCCATTCGCCCCGCGCCGCGACAAACCCGTCGCGCCAAAGTTCGGGGATCAGCGCGTCGGCCCGGCCACTGATGACGTGAAGATCGGGCCGCGCGGGGAAAGACGCCGGCAGGGGGTCGTCGGCGGCGATGCAGATGAGAATCTCCACCCGCCCGGCTGGGTCGGCGGGCAGGGCGCCAAGAATCTCCGGCAGGTTCGCCTGTGCCCCCTGCACGGCGATTGCCAGACTGAGGATCGGGGCAGGACTCACCGCGCCCTTCCCGCGACGGTGCGGAGCGCCGCCAGGGTCATGTCCGCCGCCTGATCCCAGGTGTTCCGTGCGGTTTCCGGGATGGCCCGGGCACGCAGTCCGGCGGCAAGCTGGCGGTCGATGACCAGCCGTGCGATCGCGTCGGCGATGCTCTCGACGGAGTAGGGGTCGAAGCCCAGCCCGGCAGCGCCGGCCACCTCCATCACCGCGCCGCCCGCCGCGCCGAGAACCGGCGCGCCGCAGGACATAGCCTCAAGCGCCGGCAGTCCGAACCCCTCCGAGAGTGACGGCAACACCAACGCCTGCGCCTCTGTGTAGAGCGCGGCGAGATCGGCGTCGGAGAGATAACCCGGAAATCGTACCCGGGCGGCCAGTCGCGGTGAGGCGTCGCGCAAGCGGCAGAGCTCTTCATAGATCGAATGGAAGCCGCCGCCTTTCGGATCGCCCGACATTACCAGCACGAGATCAGAGGTTTCCGCCTGCGCCAGCACTTTGTCGAAGGCTTCGAACAGCCGCACGAGGTTCTTGTGCGGCGCGAAGCCGCCAACATAGATCAGGAAACGTGCCGTGGGATCGAGCCCGGCCGCCCGCCGTGCCGCCGCCCGTCGCTCCGGGTCCGCGACCGGGGCAAAGACCGGTGACGCACCTTCGCAGATCACGTCGATCCGGCTTCCGTCAATGCCAAGATACTTTTCCATTTCCGCCTTTGCGGATTGTGAAACGGTAAGCAGGCGGTTTGCCGACCACTGCGCGAGCCGGCACTTCAGCGTCCATGCCAGGCGCGGTTTCCAGTTGGGGAAGACCAGCTCTGGAAAATGCTCGGCAATGGCGTCGTGGAAGGTGACGACATTGGCGAGGCCGCGCGGCGGCGGGAACCACGAATAGACTGCCGGATAGAAGAGGACATCGGCCCGCGCCGCGGCCGCAGCGCGCCGGAAGGCAAGAACGTCGCGAATGCCACGGCGGCCATCCGCCGTGGCGGCCTCCACGACCCGCTTGGTCGTCGCCACCCTGAGGACGGAGGTACGCGGGCCAAGCGTGTCGGTCACGATCTCCTCATCGCTGAGAAGAATGCAGTCGTTGTCGGAATCCGTCCGGCTCATCGCACCGAGAAGTTCCCGGGTGAAGCGGCCGAAGCCACGATTGTTGCCCCAGCACGAGGCGTCCACGGCGATCCGCATCACTTCCAGCTCCCAGCACTTTGGCCCGGGCCGAGGATCAGCCCGGTCAATTCCCCCGCGCTCCAGGCCGTGGCCATGATGACGACCCAAGGCAGTTCGGGTAACCACCGCTGCGGCGGGCCGGCGGCGATGGCGGCCCTCGCCGCCCGAGCGGACAGGACGGGCATGGCCACCAGTGCCCTCAGCACGCCGCCGATCCGGCTGCCTTCGCGTCCCGCGCCGAAGATGCGACCGTGACCGTAGCGCGTGGCCAGGCGCGCGCCCTGACGGTCCGGACGGACGTAGACCGAACCGAGCGCCGGCTCCATCACCACTTTCAAGCCTGCGTCCCGAAAGCCGTGGGCAAGCTTGTGTTCGATGATCCCCTCTCCCGGCGCCAGTGCCGCCAGGACGGCGGAACGGTGCAGCGCCATCACGTTGCCGGGCGCGGTCGGCTCTTTCCGTCGCCCGTCAAATCGGCCGTACTCCAGCCGCCCGAGAGCCCGGAACCGCGCCGGCAGGGTGGGATCGACGGTGACAGGCCCCCAGGCCATCGCCACCTCCCCGTGCGCGAAAGCCCGCCGCAGCCCGTCCAGCCAGGTCGAATTCGGCAGGGACGTATCCTCGACCATCAGGACGATATCTGCGTCGGCCTCGCGGAGCGCGCGGAGCCGGCGTTCGGGCAGCGTTTCGTCCGACCCAGCCCGGCGCATCGCGCGAAGCGGCACCGCGGCTTCCGCCGCCGGTCCGGCCATCGCCTCCGCCAGTGCGTCGCAGGCACCGGCACCGGTCAGTTCCAGTACCACGACCGCATAAGGACTGCGCTGTCCCGTCACCGTCGCACCGTGCATTCGAGGAAAAGGTCCCGAAGGGCGGCGACATCGACCGCCGCTTCCGCCGTAATCGGGCATCCGTCAGTGCCCCGCGCGGCGGCATAGACCCGCGCGGTCAGCTCACGCAAGCCGGGATAGGCCGGTTCGCGGCGCAGCGTCCGGCCCGCGAGGTTGCCGCTCGCCGCGCCGAGCAGGCCGATGGCATCGGCGAAAGGCCGCAGCGCCTTGGTGGCCCGGTTGGCCGTGCCGCCGCGAAACCGCGCGAATCCATGGAACAGGTCGGCGGTCCACGTCCCCCCGTTGCCCCTGACCGCCAGCGACGCCTCTGTCGGCCGCGCCGAGAAACTGAGGGCTATCCGCAGGCTGACGTCGCCGACAGCCGCGCTGAGCTGCCACCCGCCGGGCCCCATCGGTTCGATCTTCCAGGCCAACGCGGCAAGCCGCTCTCCCGGCCAGAACCGTTGTGCGATCGAGACCGGGTGGGGCAGGATGTCCGCTGCCAGTGCCGGCAGTCTCTCCGGGTCCGCGCCCTCGGCGCCTGCCGAGAAGAACGTCATCTCCACCTGAACCGGCGGCCCGCTCCGTGCTAGACCCGCGCTGATCCTCTCGACCGCGCGCTGGAAGGCATATTGATGCACCGGGCAGAGCACCAGCTTGGCGGCCACCGCCATCTGGTACAGTTCGCGCGTTTCCGCTGCGTTCAGGGCGAGCGGCTTCTCGACGAAGACATGGACGCCGGACGCGAGCGCAAGTTCGATCGCTTCGCGATGCATCCCGGTGGGTCCGCAGACATGCAGAATGTCCGGCCGAACCGCCCGCAGCAGTTCCGGCAAGGAGGCGAATGCCCGTTCCGCCGATCCGGCCAGGCGTGCCGCGCGTTCCGGGTCGGGATCGGCGACGCCGACGACAGAGGCGCCGATCCGGCGCGCGGCATGGGCATGCCACCGGCCCATGAGCCCGGCGCCGACCAGCGCAACGCGTGGCATGGCGCCGGCACCGGTCCGATCATCCTGCCCTGTCGCGCTCACGCCCCGCAGGTCCCCGATATCGGACGGGGGAAAGACCCTGCGGCGCCCTGGGATCGGGACCGGTCCCCAGCGCATGGCGGTTGCAGCACGACTCTTGCCAATTCCCGTTCCATGACCAATGCTCTCGCCCGAACCAATCAAAGAGGTCCGCGTGAATTTCTCAGCAGACAGCGCCGCATCCGCTGAGCTATCCGTCATAATTCCATCGGTCAACAGCTATGACGACCTCGACGGCTGCCTGAAGGCGCTGGAGACCGGCCAGGGTGCACGGATCGAAATCATTGTCGCCGACCGCCTCGGCGAGCAGGTCCGCCACTTCATTCGCCGGGAACATCCCGGCGTCACGGTCATCGCCGTGGCGCCGGACACGTCCATTCCCCGGATGCGCGCCATCGCTATCCGGAAGGCCTCTGCACCCGCTGTCGCGGTGATCGAGGACCATGTGATCGTGCCGCACGGATGGGCGCGGGCGATGCTCGACGCGCTGGCCACGGCGGGCGACGCGGTCGGCGGCACGGTCGACAACGCCGCGACCGGCACCTGGGTCGACTGGTCCGCCTTCCTTTGCGAATACAGTTCCACCCTGCCGCCGCTGCCTGCGGGACTTGCCGACTGGTTGCCGGGCAACAACGTGATCTACCGGGCCGAGACACTGCGCCGGCTTGCCCCCGTCCTCGACGAGGACAAGTGGGAGAACCGGCTGCACGACGCGATCCGCAGCGCCGGCGGAACGCTGACCCGGCGACCCGAAATCGTCGTGGGCCACAAGATGCACTACAGCTTCGGCCTCTACATGTCGCAGCGCTACCTCTACTCGCGCAGCTATGCCGGAGCGAAGTCCGGGAACATGCCGTGGTCGCGGCGGCTGCCGATCGGCCTTGCCGCCCTCGTGTTGCTGCCGCCAATGATGTTTCTGCGCACGATCCGCAATGTGCGCGCCAAGGGTCGCTACCGGCGCGAATTGCTGCAGGCGCTGCCGCTTCTGGTTCCCTTCTGCCTTGCCTGGGGCGCGGGCGAGGCGGTCGGCTACCTTTTCGGTCCCGGCAAGGCGCTGAGCCGGGTGCGCTGAGACGAGGACGCTCAAGGCTTCCGGGCCGTCACGATTCCGGCGCCGATCCGGTAGATCAGACGGCCGCCCCGATTGAGAACCTTGTCGCAGTCGTCCCAATAGGCCGACTTCAGCCGGTCAAGTTCTTCCGGCGTTGCACGCGCCATGAATTTGCGGGACCAGGTCGACAAGGTCGCCTCGAGGGTCCAGAACTCCTCGATAGTGGGGATCACGAAGTCGCGGCCTGTCCAGTCGCTCGCCAGGTCGGTGAAGCCCGCCTCACCGATCATTCGCTTGAGGCGCGACACCGGATTGCGGATTTCCGAGGCCCAGGTCGCGATCATCTCTTCGTCGGTGGTGCGCAGATGCTCTCGCACATGGTTGACGAGATTGCTTCCGGCGCTTCGCTCAAGACCGCGGCGGCGCGCCAGAAGCGCCGTGGCGTGCGACACCGCCCGCGCGCCACCAGCGGCCGACAGCAGCGGCGGACCGCTGCCGATCGCGACGGCAATAACGCCGCCGGGAGAAAGCAGGCGGAACGCCTCGACCGCCGCGCTGTCGGGGTCGGGAAAGTGGCTGTAGGCGTAAAGCGACACATATGCGTCTGCGGACCCTGCGGGCAGCCCCGTCGCCGAGGCATCGGCCTTCACGAAGCTGACCCGGCCGTCCAGCCCGGCGGACCGCGCCCGATCCCGCGCCGTTTTCAGCATTCCATCGGACAGGTCTATCCCGACCACCTTCGTCTGTGGCCCCGCGGCTGCGGCGGCGCGCGCGACGATTCCGGTGCCACAGCCCATGTCGTAGATCAGCTTCCGCTTCGCAGGCGTCACGGCGCGGGCGAGGGCCTCGGCAACCGGAAGGGTGTAGAGGTCGGCAAGATCGTCGAACGCGCCGGCGACCTCATCGTAGCTTTCGGCGTCACGCTGCTTGTAGTCGGCATCGGGCATCGTCTTCATCCTTGCTTTGCTTTGCCGCGAGGCGTCAGGACATCCAGTGGAAGGCGCGCGCCGCCGGCGTCGCTCGAGTCGTAGGCGGCCAGCATCAGCGCCAGGGTATTGATGTTGTCGGCGGCGTCGCAGGGCGGGGTTCCACCCGTCCGCAGAGCCTCGACCATCCTGCCGAGGAGCTTCGCCGTGGAATGCGGGAAGAGGTCACCGGGGTCCGTCGCCAGCTTGCGCCGCCGGTTGCCAGTCAGCAGATGGGCCGAGGCGCTTGGGGCAAGATCAAGCTGCACGAAGGGCTTTCGCGCCCCGCCCCGGATCCCGAAGGTAAGCTGGGCCTGCCCGCCAAGCCGTGTCTCGACACAGGCCTGCGTTCCATCAAGGCGGATGTCGAGATAGCGGTGCGGTCCGCGCGACAGCCGGTCGAGCGTGATGTGGGCCACCCGGTCGCCCGAAAACTCGAGTTGTATCAGGTTCAGGTAGTCCGGCCCGCCGGGACGGTCCGGCTTTGGCATCCGGGCCGAAATCGCCCATGGCTCTTCGCCGAAGAAATAACGGCAGAGGTCGAGCGCATGGGTTCCAAACTCGAAGCAGGTGCGCCGTTTGCTCGCGCCGCGCCAGCCCTCTTCCGTCGCTTCGGTCACGAAGAATGTCTGGTTGATCGAAACGAAAAGCAGGTCGCCGAAATCCTGCGAGCCGATTGCCTTCCGTGCCGCCTCGTGCACATTCATGAAGCGGAACTCGTTGTTGACGACCACGTGCCGCCCGGTCTCCCTGGCCCGCGCGATCACGGTCCGGCCCTCATCCATCGTCAGGACGAACGGCTTTTCGCAAAAGACATGCGCGCCGCGATCCAGCGCTTCGAGGGTCAGTGCATAGTGGCTGTCGGGCGGTGTTACGATGGCGATGATGTCGGGCTTCGTGGCCGACCAGAGATCGGCGGTGCTGCGGAACACCGGAAAGGGAAATGCTTCCGGATCGGCGACGGGATCAACGCCGCCCACGAGGTTCAGATCGCCGATTTTGCGGATGGCCGGCAAGTGGATGTTGCGAGCCGCTGCGCCCAACCCGATCACCGCGATGTTCAGCCTTGCCGTCATGTCCACTGCCTCACAGTTTTCCCGCAGCCAGGACCAGCGCAAGCACCGCGGCGGCGAGGCCGATCCAGTTGCCGATCCCGGAACCCGTCAGGTAATGGCCCCAGCCGGAGCGCGCTGCCCGCCCGCGTACCTTGAATTCCTTGGTCAGCCGTTCGGAGCAGATCATTGCGCCCAGAATGCCAAGTGCCGCGAGGCCAAGGCCGAATGCGAGCCAGAGCAGCCGCGTGGGCAGGCCAAGGGCCGTGCCATAGTGCAGCACCCGCACGGCTTCGAACAGCCGCATCCTTCCGCCCAAGGCGGCAGCGGGATGGGTCATCAGCAGCGACATGCTGCCGGCCTCGGAATAGCCGACGCTCGCCGTCGGGCGCACCAGCGCCGTACCGTCCGCGCCGCGCACGGCAACCGGCTTGCCGGGGGCGGCCGGAAAGGTCACTTCGCTGATGATGAGGCCGGGCAGAGCGCTACTGGTCCGCTCGACAATACGGTCGAGGCTCTTGCCGTCGAACCCATCGGGCAGCGCCGCGGGGCCTTGAGCCTCGACCTCGGGCGCCATCGTCATCGGCGGGCCGAAACCAACCATCTCGCTCAGGAAAACTGCCGAGGTCGCAATTGTGATTATCAGAAACGGCAGCGACCACACCGCCGTCAGGCGGTGAAGGTCGCTCAGCATGGCGCGTCTGCTTCCGGAGAAGCGCGGCCAGCGGAAAAAACCGCTCCAGAACCGGCGGTAGAGCAGCACACCGGCGATCACGGTGGCGGCGAGCGGCAGGCTCATCGCTGAAATTGCGATCATGACGATCGTGCGCTCGGTCGAAAGCGATCGGTGCAGTTCTCGCAACACCTGACGGACGGTCACGGCGGCGCCCGTGCCGGTGACGGAGCCGGAATAGGGGTCCACCCAGACGAACACAGCGCTGCGATCGGGCTTCACGAGGCGCAGGCGGTCTGCGTAACGCGCTCCGGGGAAACGTATCAGCACGTCGGGCCGCGCCTCCGGCATGGCGGCCGTCGCGGCGTCGAAGCTGCGCCCCAGCGGCCCTTTGCCGGCATTGCCCGCCTCGACCCGCATCGCAGGCGTCGTGAGCCAGTCAAGTTCGTCCGCGAAAACCGACAGTGACCCGGTGAGCGCAAGAAAGACCAGCGCCACGGAGAAGAACAGGCCGAGGAAGCTGTGGATCCGTCGCGCCGACATCAATATTGACCACTCTCGTCACCAGAGCGCCGTCGCACGCTGACTGAACGATGCTCTGCCCCGGTTCCGGTCTGGTTTTCACGTCGCATTATGTGTTTCCTGCCGCCGGGCCGACCGCACCTGCCAGAAAACCGCAGCGCCGAACATGGCGGCGACCGGCCAGAGCCACGCCACGCGGCTGCCGTAGCGGTGCGCCGGTTGCGACAGCCCGCCGCAGATGACGGCGTTGGCAAGAATGCCGAGCAGGACGAAGCCGATGAAAATGGCGACGGGGCGCGGCAACCGCCGGCTGACGAGAAGCCCTACGGCAATCGCCGCCGAAACGGAGTAGAGAACCATCTGCGCCGCAGTGGTCAAGGGCAACCAGCCTGTCCATGCAGTCAGGCGGCCATGGCCATTCCCGGTGAAGGCAAAGCCCGGCAATCCCTTCATCCGGTCCACGACCTGTTCATCCTGAAGGGTCATCACCACGCTGTTGAGGGCAAGCTGCCGGAAGACGTTGCGCAGGAAGGCCTTGCCGCTTTCCAGAGGCCGGTCGCGCACCACGCGGAGAAAGAAGGCGAACTGTTCCTGCGCCACCGCGATCTGCTGGTCCGGAGGCAGCAGATACCACGACCCGATGCGGGGGTTCCGCGCGAAAGAGATGTTTGTTGCGCTCAGGCGTTCCGGATCGTCCGAGAGGCGCAGTTTCTCATAGAGCGGGCAGACCGGCTCCGCCGCGTCGGGGCAGTTGTCGGCGAGATAGGTATAGCCGGGCCCGTCCTGTATCAGGCGCGCAACCAGGAACG
>DJUV01000270.1 GCA_002440625.1 Rhodobacteraceae bacterium UBA6273
GTTCTTGATCTCGCAGCGCGTGCCGAGGATGGAGAAATCCCCCGTCGCCTGGAAACGCTCATAGTCGCCGGGCTTGCAGATGGAGACGTTGACGTCGGCGCGCAGGTTGCCGTTCTGCATGTTGCCGTCGCAGGTGCCGAGGTAGCGCATGATCTGGCGGAGCTTCGCCACATAGGCCGCCGCTTCCTCCGGCCCCCGGATGTCGGGGCGCGAGACGATCTCCATCAGCGCGACGCCGGTGCGGTTGAGGTCGACGAAGGACATGGTCGGGTCAAGGTCGTGTATCGACTTGCCCGCGTCCTGCTCGATATGGATGCGCTCGATGCGCACGCGCCGCGCAATGCCCGGCCCCATGTCGACGATCACCTCGCCTTCGCCGACGATCGGGTGGTAGAGCTGCGAAATCTGGTAGCCCTGCGGCAGGTCGGGATAGAAATAGTTCTTGCGGTCGAAGGCCGAGCGCAGGTTGATCGCGGCCTTGAGGCCAAGGCCGGTCTTGACCGCCTGGGCCACGCAGAACTCGTTGATGACCGGCAGCATCCCCGGCATGGCGGCGTCAACGAAGGCGACGTTGGAATTCGGCTCTGCCCCGAAGGTGGTCGAGGCGCCGGAGAAGAGCTTGGCGTTGGACGCCACCTGGGCATGGACCTCAAGTCCGATCACAAGTTCCCAATCCGACTTCGCGCCGGAAATCACCTTGGGCTTCGGGGCTTCAAAGGTCAGGTCAAGCATGGTCGCGGTCCTTCAGGATACCTGCGCTTTCTAAGGGAGTGGGCACGGGGGGGCAAGCGGATCGGCGCGGCTTTCCATCCCCCGCCTGCTCTGGCATGGTCGCCGGACGAAACGAAAGGGATGCGGCCGATGAAGACCCTCGACAGCCTTGATCTGACGCAGATTCTTCTTGAGGTGGACGCGGCTGGCATCGCCACGGTGACGCTGAACCGCGAGGCCAAGCGCAATGCGCTCGATTCCCGCACGGTCGAGGAACTGGTCGATCTTTTTACCACGATCCCGCGTGCCGGCATCCGCGCCGTGGTCCTCAGGGGGGAGGGCACGCATTTCTGCGCCGGCCTTGATCTTGTCGAGCATTTCAAGGAAGACCGCAGCCCGGCTGAGTTCATGCATCTTTGCCTCAGGTGGCATGAGGCCTTCAACAAGATGGAATATGGCGGCGTGCCGATCATCGCCGCCCTGAAGGGCGCGGTCGTCGGCGGCGGGCTGGAACTGGCCTCATCGGCCCATATCCGGGTGGCCGACCGGACGACCTATTTCGCCCTGCCGGAGGGCCAGCGCGGGCTTTTCACCGGCGGCGGTGCCACGATCCGTGTGGCCGATCTGGTCGGCAAGGCGCGGATGATCGACATGATGCTGACGGGCCGAGTCTACCAGGGTGAAGAGGCGATGGCGGTCGGGCTTTGCCAGTACCTTGTCGATGACAGCGACGCGAAGGCGATGGAACTGGCCCGCGCGGCGGCGGCGCATCCGCCCTTGACCAATTTCGCCATCTGCTCGGCGATCAGCCACATGCAGAACATGTCCGCGCTCGATGCCGCCTATGCCGAGGCGGTGGTGGCGGGGATCGTCAACACCCAGCCGGACGCGCGCGGGCGGCTTGAGGCCTTCGCCAACAAGACCGCCGCCCGGGTCCGGCCAAAGTGAACGACCTGACCGAACAGACACCGCTGAAAGGCATCGGCTTCAAGCTGATCTCGGTCGCGGTCTTCATGGCGATGGCGAGCCTCATCAAGGCCACCGCCGATGAGGTGCCGCCGGGCGAAGCGGTTTTCTTCCGGTCATTCTTCGCGATTCCGGTGATCCTCGTCTGGCTTTACGCCACGCATGAATTCGGCGCTGGCCTGCGCACCTCCAACCCGCTCGGCCATTTCTGGCGCGGGCTTCTGGGGACGACGGCGATGGGGCTCGGCTTCGCCGGGCTTGGCCTGCTGCCGCTGCCGGAGGTCACGGCCATCGGCTATGCCGCGCCGCTCCTCACCGTCGTCTTCGCGGCTATGTTTCTGGGCGAGGCGGTGCGCGCCTTCCGCATCACCACGGTCGGTCTTGGCATGGCGGGGGTGCTCATCATCCTTTCGCCCCGGTTCTCGGCGCTCGGCGCGGGCGAGGTTGGGACGGCGGAAACACTGGGGGCGGTCCTCGTCCTTGTCGGCGCGGTCTTCTCGGCGCTGGCGCAGGTCTTCGTCCGCAAGCTGGTGATGGAGGAGCGGACGACGGCGATCGTCTTCTACTTCTCGGTCACGTCCGCCTGTCTGTCGCTGATCACGCTGCCTTTCGGCTGGGCCTGGCCGTCGCCGTCGGGCGCCGCGATGCTGGTCGGGGCGGGGCTTCTGGGTGGCGTGGGGCAGGTTTTCCTGACCTCATCCTACCGCTATGCCGATGCCTCGGTGGTGGCGCCTTTCGAATATGCCTCGATGCTGCTGGCTCTTGGCGTCGGCTATTTCGTCTTCGACGAGGTGCCGACGATCCGGGTTCTGCAAGGTGCCGCGCTGGTCGTGGCGGCGGGCATCGCCATCATCTGGCGCGAGCGGCAACTGGGGCTGAAGCGGGAAAAGGCGCGCAGGTCGATGACGCCGCAGGGGTAAGCTGCGGCAGTTATCCTGCCGTATCCAGCCAGATCGTCACCGGCCCC
This sequence comes from Rhodobacteraceae bacterium UBA6273, assembly GCA_002440625.1. Classification (GTDB taxonomy): domain Bacteria; phylum Pseudomonadota; class Alphaproteobacteria; order Rhodobacterales; family Rhodobacteraceae; genus Albidovulum. The sequence goes on from DJUV01000270.1 coordinate 2,645, forward strand.
TGATTGACCAGCGCCACATCCATGTCGGCGCCGAATTCACCGTTCGCGACCGCCACGCCCTCGGCCCTCAGCCGGTCCGAGAAATAGCGGTAGAGCCTTTCGCCCTCATCCGGCGGCGCTGCGGGCGAAAAGCCGGGGCGGTTCCCGCGCGAGGTGTCGGCGGCGAGAGTGAACTGGCTGACGACCAGCGCCGCGCCACCGGTATCGCGGAGCGAGAGGTTCATCTTGTCCTCAGCGTCGCGAAAGATGCGGAGCTTGACGATCTTGGCGGCAAGCTGGTCGGCTTCAGCCTCGGTATCGCCGCGCATGGCGCAGATGAGGATGAGAAGGCCCGGCCCGATCTCTCCGGTCAGCCGCCCCGCGACGGTGACGCGCGCCGAACTGACGCGCTGAAGGAGCGCCCTCACAACTCGTTTGTCCAGGGCGGGTTCGCGCCGGGGCGCGACACAGTGACGGCGGCGGCGCGGTTGCCAAGGGTCGCGGCAGCCTTCAGGGCATCGGCACTGATCCCGGCAATGGCGGGCTTCGTCAGAAGCCCGGCCTGATGCAGGGAGGCCAGAACGCCCGCGTTGAACGTGTCGCCCGCGCCGACGGTATCGGCGACCTTGACCTTCTGCGCCGGCACGAAGACGGCATCGCGGGTGGTGAAGGCATGGGCGCCCTTGGCGCCTTCCGTCACGAAGACGGCCTTCGGCCCCCGGCCAAGAAGACCGGCGGCCAGATCGCCGATTTCGCCGGTCCCCTCAAGCCAGCGCAGATCCTCGTCGGACAGTTTCACGATGTCGGCCATAGCCATCATGCGGCCGATGCGGGCGCGGTAGCTGGCTTCGTCCGAGATGAAGGACGGGCGGATGTTCGGGTCGATCATGATCACGCGGCCCGAGGCGGCGCCGCGCTGCATCAGCGCCTCGTAGGTCGCCCCGCCGGGTTCGACCATCAGGCTGATGCCGCCGAAGAAGAGCGTCTGGATATGATCGGGCAGGTCGGGCAGGTCGGCGGCAGTGATCATCCGCCCGGCGGTGTTCTCGTCATAGAAGGCATAGGTGGCGTGGCCGTCCACCAGCTTGACGAAAGCCAGCGTGGTCGGCCGCGAGGACCGGATCGCCAGCGAGGCATCGACCTTCGACGCGTGAAGCGTGTCGATCAGGATATCGCCGAAAAGATCGGTGGAGATGCCGCAGAGAAAGCCCGATGGCGCGCCGAGGCGGCCAAGCGCGATGGCGGTGTTGAAGACCGCGCCGCCGGCATAGGGCGCGAAGGCCCCTTCGCCCTCGGTCGATTGCCGCGGCAGCATGTCGATCAGCGCCTCGCCACAACTCAGGATCATCGCTTCCTCCCGTTAGCGGTAACAAACATCCTCTAGCGGATGCCGCCCCCTGCATCAATCACCTTGCGGGGCTTTCGGGCCGGGTCAAGGGGCTGTCAGTTGAACTGGAAGTCGATCTGCGCGGTATCGACATTCTGCGACAGCCAGACGAGGCCAGCCGCCACGATCAGGCCGAGGATGACCGCCGCCGCGATTTTCCACGGCGACCAAGGGCGTTCGCCCTCGACCTTGCCGGTCTGGCCGTTGACCACGAAGCGGAAGCTCTGGCCTCGGAACCTGTAGGCGGCGGTCCAGACCGGCAGCAGGATATGCTTGAAGGTCACGTCTGACACTTCGGTGTTGATCGAACGGATTTCCTGCCGGTCGCCGCCGATGTCGAAGCGCACGTCACGTTCGATCATCGCATCCATATAAGCCCGCGCCTCGGTCAGCCCGTCCTGAAGCGAGACGGTGTAGCCCTCGGCCCGGAAGCCGGCGAGGAATTCCGGCTGGTAGGGCTCCAGCCGCGTCAAGTCCCAGGGCAGAAGCGCATCGGTATGCGACTTCGGCAGCGACCGCGCGGCAAGGACGAGGACATCGTCGAAGAACCGCGCCACCCGACCCGAAACCGGCGTCCAGCGGATGCGCGGCACCTGCCGCATCTCGGTCCTGACCCGGCCCTGCTGGTCGCGCACCTGCACGGCCTGGGTTTCATGGTAGATCGTGCCGCGCTGGCCGGAATAGCTTGACCGGGTGTCGGCGTCGAAGGTCCAGTATGGGACGTAGACGCCCTGCAGGGCGCGGCCCTTCCGGGCATATTCCTGCAAGCCCGACGGCGCGAACCAGCGCGAGCCGAGCCACTGGTTCATCGCTGCGCGCGCCTCTGCTTCGGTGATGTCGAAGGGGGCAACGCCCTTCGGCTTGATGTGGCGGCTTGCGCCGGTATCGGTGACGACGGGCGTGGCGCAGAACGGGCACTCGGTCGAATGCACCGCCGGGTCGAACTCCACCTCAGCGCCGCAGTTCGGGCAGCGCGAGATGCGGGTGACTTCCATCTCGGTATCCGGCAAGGCCGCCTCAAGCCCGCGCCTGAGGTCAAGCTCCTGGATCGGCTGGACCTGATTTCGGGTCGCGGTCAGCGGTTCAGTATGGCCGCAAAAGTCGCAGACGAGCTTTCCCTCGCCCGGCGAAAAGCGCATGTCGGCGCCGCATTGCGGGCAGGGAAAGCGGCGGTCCTTGGTGTCTTCGGTCATTCCGGGGCTGCCTTGCCGGTCAGGTTCCCGGCGGGGGTGGAGGCATCACGGTGAACAACTGGCCCAGCTCGGCAACCTCGCCCGCCGGTTTCCAGCCGTCCATGCCCTGCGCCCAGACCAGCGTTTCGCGGGTGACGCTGCCGTCCGCCACCAGCCGTCCCATATGTCCACGCCCGTAGGGACCTTGCGCCGCGCCTTCCCTGGCGATGTGCCAGACCTTTTCAACCGCCGGCGGCGGAGGCGGGGGCGGCG
>DJUV01000272.1 GCA_002440625.1 Rhodobacteraceae bacterium UBA6273
GCCTACAAGGACGAATACGAAGTCGCCCGGCTGCATCTCGACACCGCCGAAAAGGCCAGGGCCGAATTCGACGGCGATTTCCGCATGACCTTCCATCTCTCGCCGCCGATCCTCTCGAAAATGGGACCGAACGGGCGCCCGGAGAAAAAGGCCTTCGGCCCGTGGATGCTGCATGCCTTCCGGCTTCTGGCCCGGATGAAGGGCCTGCGCGGCACGTCCCTTGACCCCTTCGGTCGCTCGCATGAGCGGAAGGTGGAACGCGCGCTGATCGCTCAGTACGAGGCCGACATGACCGAGGTGCTGCGGAAAGTGACGCCCGCGACGGCAGAGGCCGCGAAGGCGCTGGCGCTTCTACCAATGTCGATCCTAGGCTACGGTCCGGTCAAGGACGCCGCCGTGGCGAAGGCTGCGAAGCGGCGCGAGGAACTGTTGGCGCTGATCCGGGCCGGCGGCGCGCCCTTGAAGGCTGCGGCGGAGTAGCTGCAAACCGGCGGTGGAATTCCCGCCTCCGACGTCCTATGAGTTTGCAGCAACAGACCCCGCCGATCCGGCGACGGGGTCAAACTGCGACAAGTCCGGTCGGGGCGAGGGCAAGACATGGCAGTGGGAATCTTCGATTCGGGGCTCGGCGGGCTGACCGTCTACGACGCGGTGGCCAAGGCGCTGCCCGATGTGGCCTTCGTCTATTACGGCGATAACGCCCATGCGCCCTACGGCGTCCGCGATGCCGATGACATCTTCAACCTGACCACCGCCGGGGTTGAACGGCTTTGGGCCGAGGGCTGCGACCTCGTGATCCTCGCCTGCAATACTGCCGCCGCCGTGGCGCTGAAACGGATGCAGGAAACCTGGGTGCCGAAGGACAAGCGCGTTCTCGGCGTCTTCGTCCCGATGATCGAGGCGCTGACCGAACGGCAATGGGGCGACAACACCCCGCCGCGCGAGGTCGAGGTGAAGCATGTGGCGCTTTTCGCCACGCCCGCGACGGTGGCAAGCCGCGCCTTCCAGCGCGAGCTCGCGTTCCGGGCCATCGGCGTCGATGTGGAGGCCCAGCCCTGTGGCGGCGTCGTGGATGCCATCGAGGAGGGCGACGAAATTCTGGCTGAGGCGTTGGTACGGAGCCATGTCGAGGCGCTGAAGCGGCGGATGCCGAAGCCGGAGGCGGCGATCCTTGGCTGTACGCACTATCCCCTGATGGACAAGGTTTTCCAGGATGCGCTCGGGCCTCAGGTAAAGGTCTATTCGCAGGCGAACCTCGTGGCCGAAAGCCTGAAGGACTATCTCGCCCGCCGCCCGGAATTCCTCGGCCCCGGCACCACCTCGCGCTTCCTCACCACCGGTAATCCCGCCCGCGTCTCGGGTAAGGCCACGCAATTCCTGCGCAAAAAGATCGCCTTCGAAGCCGCCTGACTCTGGTTCAGCGCAGCTTTTGCCACAATCTTTTCGCACTCTTAACCAATTCGACCGCTACTCATCACCGCAACGGGGCTAGTAGTCGTGGGTGACGTGTCGTGATCGTGTTCGGAATTGTCAGGTCGGTTCTTGCCGCCGCGCTCATCTCGGGCGCTATGGCTGCGCCGTCGCACGCGGCCACCATAAACGAAAGCAGCGTTCTTGGCGGCGACTTCAGCGGCCTCTATCTGGCCCCGACTGTGATCCGGAACGGATATGACATCGTGACCGGCACTGTCGGCACCGGCGACTACGACTACCTGTATTTCAGTGGCATGCGCCGGGGGGCTTCCACGGTGTCGATCACGCTGACCGCTCCGCCGGGCAGGTACACTGCACAAGGAAGGGTGTACTACAGCACCACCCCCTTTACGCTGACCAACCAGGGCACGCGTGCTGGAAACATCAGGGTCACACCGGGCCAGCCGGGGCCGCAGACGATCACCTTCAATCTTGGGTCGTCGTTCGCCGGTTCGCTCTATCTCAGCCTGAACCTATCGCTTGGACCAGTCATGCGGTACTCGGTCTACGTGCCTGGCAACTTCGGCATTCCGGGCGTGCCGGTCCCGGCCCCGGTATTCATGCTTGGTGCGGCAATCGCCGGGTTGGGCGCGGTGTCGCGGCGCCGCCGGCATGGTTCGGTCTAATGCTTCACCAGGGTTCGGCGGCGTCGGATTCTGCCACGGACGTTCCATTGTTTTACCATATTGCTCCGCGAAGAAGGCTGCGGGGAAGTGTCTGAGAAGGGGACGAGAATGAGCATTTTCACTTTCGGGCAAGCGGCCGCGCTTGGCTTGGCGATTGCGCTCAGCGCCACCACTGCATCCGCAGTGACGGTGAACGAAGGCAGTTTCGCCGGGGGCGATTTCAGCGGCGCTTTCGGATCGCCGACCGCGATCGCCAGTGGCGTTGATACGATTACCGGCGGACTCGGCAGCGGCGACCGCGACTTCCTTTCCTTCACGGGCATGGCGACCGGCGCGCAAACGATCACCTTGAATCTCACGGCGCTCGGAAGCGGGCCGCTTTGGACCGGCACCCTTCGCTACAGCACGACGCCGTTCACCTCTAACACCTCCGGCTCCATCGCCGGGAGCCTCCTTATGGTCAGATTCCCGCCGTTTGTGGTCTGGACGACCCAGACGCTCAGCTTCAACCTCGGCGCAACTTTCGGCGGCACCCTGTTCCTTGCGCTCAATCAGCAGAGTGGTACGGGCATCGCTTACTCGCTGAGCATCCCCGGCAATAATCCGGCCCCTGTGCCGCTGCCCGCCACGGCGCTTCTTCTTGGCGGCGCCGTCGCCGGCCTTGGCGCTTCCCGGCGTCGCGGCAGACGCGCTGCCGTCTGAAGCCGCACAAAACTCCGGTTGCGGCGCAATCTGCTGCGACCTTTTCAATGTTTGTCAACCTCTTCGGGCGATGACGGTCGCCGGGGATTCACTGGGAAGGGTAAGAGTATGAGTATTTTCAATCTTGGACAGGCCGCTGCAATTAGTCTGGCGATTGCGGCAGGCGCCGCGCCGGCGAGGGCCGCCACGATCAACGAAGGCAGCTTCCCGGGCGGTGATTTCAGCGGAAGCGCCACGGCGCCGACCCTCATCGGCAACGGCTTCGACACGGTCACCGGGACGATCGGCAGCGACGACGATATCCTCGCCTTCACCGGCATGGCCCCGGGCGCGCAGCAGGTGACGCTCAGCTTCGCCGCACCGGGCGGGGTCGATTGGTCCTACATTTCGGGCGGCTCGATCCTATTCAGCACGCAGCCCTTCCGGTGGAACTGGGACGGGACCTTTGCCGGCAGCTTCATGACCGCCCTCTGGCAGCCGACATCAAGCGTGACGATCAACCTCGACTCGGGTTTCGCGGGCGCGCTCTACCTCGCGCTTTATTCCTGGGGCAATACCAGCAGCTACACGATCAGCCTGCCGGGCAATGCCCCCTCCGCCGTGCCGCTCCCTGCGGCGGCTCTGCTCCTTGGCGGTGCGCTGGCCGGCCTCGGATCCCTTCGCCGCAAGGGCAGGCGCGCTGCGGCCTGAGGGCGCCGCCCCGCCATACCACGAAGATTTGGGTTGAAACCCGCGCCCCGGCGCGACATGACCGCCCCTGACACCAACGGGAGTCGGTCATGTCGAAGAATGTCGCCATCCTCGGGGCCTCGGGCTATACCGGCGCCGAGCTTGTCCGCCTGATCGCCACTCATCCCGACCTCCGCATCACCGCCCTTTCCGGCGACAGGAAGGCCGGGATGGCGATGGCCGAGGTCTTTCCCTTCCTCGCCCACCTCGACCTGCCGGTCCTCACCAAGATCGAGGAGATCGACTTTTCATCCGTCGACCTCGCCTTCTGTGCCCTGCCGCATGCGACGAGCCAGGCGGTCATCGCCGGTCTGCCGCGCGACCTGAAGATCGTCGATCTGTCCGCCGATTTCCGGCTCCGCGATCCGGCGGAATATGAGAAATGGTATGGCAAGCCCCATGCCGCGGTCGAGTTGCAGAAGGAAGCCGTCTACGGCCTGACCGAGTTCTACCGGGACGAGATCCGCAGCGCGCGGCTTTGCGCCGGCACCGGCTGCAACGCCGCGACCGGGCAGTATGCGATCCGGCCGCTGATCGAGGCCGGCGTCATCGACCTTGACGAGATCGTCCTCGACCTCAAGAACGGGGTCAGCGGGGCAGGGCGGTCCTTGAAGGAAAACCTCCTTCATGCCGAGTTGTCGGGCGGTACCCATGCCTATTCGGCGGGCGGCACCCACCGGCACCTGGGCGAGTTCGATCAGGAGTTCTCCAAGGCCGCCGGACGCCCGGTGCGGGTCCAGTTCACGCCGCACTTGATGCCCTTCAACCGTGGCATCCTTGCCACCGTCTATGTCCGCGGCGAGCCGCAGGCGATCTGGCAGGCGCTCGCCGACCGCTACCGGGAGGAGCCCTTCCTCCATGTCCTGCCCTTCGGCCAGCTAGCCTCCACCCGGTCGGTGGCCGGATCGAACTTCGTCCATCTCGGCGTCACCGGCGACCGCATCCCCGGCCGCGCCATCGTCGTCGCCGCCCTCGACAACCTGACCAAGGGGTCGTCGGGGCAGGCGATCCAGAACGCCAACCTGATGCTCGGCCTCAAGGAAACCGCCGGGCTGATGTTCGCCCCCGTTTTCCCGTGAAGAGACCATGCGCAACCTGAAAAAGACCCGCCGAATCCAGATCATCCTTCTCGCCGTGGTGTCGCTGGCCATCGCCACGGCACTCATCGGCTACGCGATGCGCGACGGCATCAACTTCTTCCGCTCGCCGACGCAGGTCGTCGAGAATCCGCCCGGCGCGAATGAGACCTTCCGTATCGGCGGCCTGGTCGAGGAGGGCAGCCTCATTCGCGGGCAGGGGGCGGAGATCACGTTCCGCGTCACCGACACCAACGCCGCGATCCCGGTGAAGTATACCGGTGTCCTCCCTGACCTTTTCGGTGAGAATGAAGGCGTCGTGGCGACCGGAAAATATGTCGACGGCAGCTTCATGGCGACCGAGATCCTCGCCAAGCACGATGAGACCTACATGCCGAAGGAAGTCATCGACGCCTTGAAGGATCAGGGCGTCTACGTAGACCCGAACGCCGCCGCAGCGACGAATTAACCCCTAAGCCCGAGGCTGGGACCCGTTTTCAAGGAACGGGGCCATGCCAAGCGTCAACGACATCGCCAAGGAAATCGTCGCCCGCGAGGGCGGCTATGTGAACGACCCCGACGATCCGGGCGGGGCGACGAATCACGGCGTCACGCTAAAGACGCTCCGGTCGCTCGGGATCGACCTGACCGGTGATGGCCGGGTGGGTACGGACGACCTCCGCCGCCTGAAACCCGAAAAGGCGGCCGAAATCTATGTCGAGCATTATTTCCGCCGCACCGGCATCGCCCTTCTGCCCGAGGCGCTGCAGGCGCCGGTATTCGACATGTATGTCAATGCCGGCGACAATGCCGTCCGTATCCTCCAGCGGCTTTTGAACGACATGGGCCATGCCCTTGCCGTCGATGGCGGCCTAGGCGCCAAGACCGCCGAGGCCGCAAGGGCCGCTGCGGGCGACGATCCCGCACTTCTGGCCGATGCCTACGGGATCGCGCGGCGGAACTACTACTACGCGCTTGCCGACGCCCGACCGCAAAGCCGCAAATTTGCCCGCCGCCGCGATGGCGGCAAGGGCGGCTGGATCACCCGTTCCGAGGAATTCATCTCGCCGCGCTTCCGTCTTAGCGAAGCCGAACACCGGACAAGGACCGCATCATGGGGCTGATATCCAGGTTGCTCGGCGGCCCCGCCGCAACTACCGCACTCGGCCAGGCGGCAACCGGCGTGGCCGAAGTCTTCGTGCCGAACGCCACGCGAAAGATGCTGGCGGCCCATGACGCCTATGTCGCTGCTCTCGGCGAATACGGGGCAGAGTTCCAATCGGCCGGCGATGGCTGGTTCGACCGCTTCGTGAACGGCCTCAACCGCCTGCCGCGGCCGATGCTGGCGCTCGGAACGCTTGGGCTTTTCGCCTATGCCATGGCCGACCCGGAGGGCTTCAGCCGCCGCATGATCGGCCTCAATCAGGTGCCCGAGCCGCTCTGGTGGCTTCTCGCCGCCATCGTCGGCTTCTATTTTGGCGCACGCGAGGCGCATTATTTCCGCACCGGCGGGCCGCCGCGTGCCGCCGTCACCCTGCCGGCCCCGGCGACCGCCGAGGAAGGAAACCCAGCGCTTGAGGAATGGCGCCAGCGCCAGACCGGCTAGCATCTTCGTTTTGAGATTACCCTCGGGGGCGGCCAACGTGGGGCGCCCCCCGCTTCCGCAGCCTCCTTCCGCGACATCGGCGCGCAGCCCATTGGCTCCGGCGGTGCAAGCCGATATGCTCCCGCCATGATCGCAGAGATTGGCCATTTCATCCTCGTCCTCGCCCTGGCGCTCGCCGTGGTGCAGTCTGTCATTCCGCTTGTCGGCGCCCAGATGCGCTGGGCCTCTTGGATGGCGGTCGGTCCCGTCGCGGCGACATTGCAGTTCGTCTGCCTCGCCATATCCTTCGCCGCGCTGACCCATGCATTCGTCACCTCGGACTTTTCGCTGAGGCTCGTCTACGAGAACTCCAACACGCTGAAGCCCATGCTCTACAAGGTGACGGGTGTTTGGGGGAACCACGAAGGCTCGATGCTCCTTTGGGTGCTGATCCTGGCACTTTTCGGCGCCTCTGCCGCCTGGTTCGGCGGCGCACTTCCCGACCAGCTTCGTGCCCGCGTTCTGGCGGTGCAGGGGTCGATCGGCGTGGCTTTCATCGCCTTCATCCTCTTCACCTCGAATCCGTTCCTGAGGCTGGCGCAGCCGCCCTTCGACGGGCGCGACCTGAACCCCCTCCTGCAGGACCCTGGCCTCGCCTTCCATCCGCCCTTCCTCTACCTCGGCTATGTCGGCCTCTCGATGGCCTTCTCCTTCGCCGTGGCGGCGCTGATCGAGGGTCGGGTCGATGCCGCCTGGGCGCGCTGGGTCCGGCCCTGGACGCTGGCTGCCTGGATGTTCCTGACTGTGGGCATAGCGCTCGGGTCCTGGTGGGCCTACTATGAACTTGGCTGGGGCGGCTTCTGGTTCTGGGACCCGGTGGAGAATGCGTCCTTCATGCCCTGGCTGTTGGCGACGGCGCTTTTGCATTCCGCCGTCGTGGTCGAAAAGCGCGAGGCGCTGAAAAGCTGGACCGTCCTTCTGGCGATCCTCGCCTTCGCCTTTTCGCTCATCGGCACCTTCATCGTGCGCTCGGGCGTCATCACCAGCGTTCATGCCTTTGCCAATGACCCCGAACGCGGCATCTTCATCCTGGCGATCCTCGCGGTCTTCGTCGGCGGCGCACTGACCCTCTACGCGGCGCGGGCTTCGGCCATGGAGGCCAAGGGCGTCTTCGGCATCGTCAGCCGCGAATCCGCGCTTGTCCTCAACAACGTGCTTCTTGCCGTCGCGGCCTTCGTCGTCTTCGTTGGCACGATCTGGCCCCTGGTGGCCGAGCTTGCCTTCGACCGAAAGCTGTCGGTCGGCGCGCCCTACTTCGAGGCGGCATTCACGCCCTTCTTCCTGCTTCTGGCCCTGATACTGCCCCTCGGCGCGATCATCCCTTGGAAGCGGGCGCGTACCGGGCGCGCGTTGCGGTCGGTCGTCCCCGCCGCACTTCTGGCGCTGGCGCTCGCGGCACTGGTCTGGGCGGTGGGAACCGGGCGCCCGATCCTTGCGCCGGTCGGTGTTGCGCTGGGCGGCTGGCTCATCGGAGGCGCAGCACTTGATCTGTGGCAACGCGCGGGCGGGCAGGTCGGGCGGATCGCGCGGCTGCCGCGCGCCGACTGGGGCCGGGCTGCGGCGCATGGCGGGCTGGGCATCACCTTCATCGGCATCGCCCTGATGATGGCCTGGAACATCGAGGACATCCGTATCGCGAAGGTGGGCGAAAGCTTCGCTGTCGGCGGCTATCAGGTGACGCTTGACAGCGTGGAGGAGGTCGAGGGGCCGAACTATCTTTCGACGCGCGCCGCGATCACCATGACCCGCGATGGCGGCGAAGCGGTGGTTCTTCACCCCGAAAAGCGCATCTATCCCGTCGCCGGAATGCCGACGACCGAGGCAGCGATCAACAACGGCGTATTCCGCGACCTCTACGTGGTGATCGGCGACCCGCAGCAAGGCGGCGGCTGGGCGGTTCGTACCTACATCAAGCCCTTTGCCAACTGGATCTGGGCGGGGTGCATCATCATGGCGATGGGTGGGCTGCTCTCGCTCAGCGACCGCCGCTACCGGGTCGCCGCAGGGGCGCGGAGCGCGACGCCGCCGATACCTGCCGCGCAGCCGGCGGAGTAGGGGCGATGCGCTGGATTTCCGCGCCGGTCTTGGCGCTGATGCTTCTGTCCGCCGCGCCGGCCCTCTCGGTCCAGCCCGACGAGATCCTCGCCGATCCGTCCCTCGAGGCGCGGGCGCGGGGGATCAGCGCCGGGCTTCGCTGCCTCGTCTGCCGGAACGAGAATATCGACGAATCGAACGCCGGCCTTGCCCGCGACCTCAGGCTTCTGGTGCGCGAAAGGCTGGTGGCGGGCGACAGCGACGAGGCTGTCGTGGCCTATGTCGTTGACCGCTACGGCGAGTATGTGCTTTTGAACCCCACCAAGCGGGGCGCGAACCTGATCCTCTGGGTCGCCGGGCCGGCCGCACTTCTGGCCGGACTTGGCGGGGCAGCGCTGTACCTCCGCAGCCGCCGGAACGCGCCGGAGGCCGGGGCGGCACCGCTTTCGGACGAGGAAGCGAAGCGTCTGGCGGAAATTCTGAAGTCGTGACGTGCCGTAACGCTTCCGCCCCGACCTCTGCCACAGCATTCTGAGCGTAGAGCAAGAGGGAGAGGCGCCGATGAGCGAGAAGCCGGTTCTGGTCGAAACCACGGGCGGCTTGACCGTCATCACGCTGAACCGCCCCGAGGTGATGAATGCGCTGAACTCGGCGATGCGGCGGGCGCTGACGGAGGCGCTGACCGAGGCCGCGCGGTCGTCGCGGGTGATCGTCCTGACCGGCGCGGGACGCGCCTTCTGTTCGGGTCAGGATCTGGCCGATGGCGGCAATGCCGCCGATATCGACCTCGAGGCGACGCTCCGCGACGAATACGAGCCGATGCTGAAGGCGATATATGACGCGCCGGTGCCGGTCCTTGCCGCCGTGAACGGCGCTGCTGCAGGGGCGGGGGCCAATCTTGCGCTTGCCGCCGATGTGGTGATCGCGGCCGAAAGCGCCACCTTCGTGCAGGCCTTCAGCCGGATCGGCCTCATTCCCGACGCGGGCGGCACCTACTGGCTGCCGCGCCAGATCGGCTTTCCGCGCGCCATGGGGGCAGCGCTTTTCGCTGGCAAGGTCATGGCCCGGCAAGCGGCGGAATGGGGCATGATCTGGGATTGCGTGGCCGACGAGGCCTTCGACGGTCACTGGCGGGCGCTGGCCGGGCAACTTGCCGAAGGGCCGACGGTCGCCTACCGCAACCTCAAGCGCGCGCTTCGGGAAAGCTATGCCAATGACCTTGACGCGCAACTGGCACTTGAGGCGAAGCTGCAGGCCGATTGCGGCAAGAGCCGTGACTTCCGCGAAGGCGTCACGGCGTTCCTGCAAAAGCGTCCGGCGAAGTTCGAGGGCCGCTAAACAATCCAGATGAGGCGCGGGTTCCCCGCGCCAAGTGATCTCTCGTCCCCCCGGCTTTCGCCGGGGGGAGCTCGGGCATGGGTATTTCAGCAACGAAGAAGCCCGAGGCGTTTGAAGCTTGACCGCCCGGCAGCGGGCGCAGAGAGTTGGGGCATCAGGGCGCATGGCCCTTCGGCACGGGGCCCGGTTTCCGGAAGCGCCTCACTTGTGCCGCAAGGGGGAGAAGATCATGCGCTGCGTCGCGGTACTCGGGCCGTCTCAATCGGGGAAAACGGAGCTGGTGAAGGCGCTTGCGGCGCTGGAAGATGCCCATCCCCAATCCGAGACGGCCGGCCATCTTTCCCTGACCCGCTTCCGTTTCATGGGCGAGGACTGGGGTGCGCTTGATGTGGCGGGAGGGCCGGAGTTCGCCCGCATGGGCGGGGCAGCACTTCTGGCTGCGGATGCGGCGGTGCTTTGCGTGTCTCCCGATCCCGATGAGGCGGTGCTGGCCGCGCCCTGGCTGCGCGCGATCGAGGCGGCAGGGGTGCCCTGCTTCATCTTCGTCAACCGGATGGACGTGCCGAAGGGCCGCATCCGCGACATCGTCGGCGCGTTGCAGGCCTATTCCGGCCATCCGATCGTGCTCAGGCAGATCCCGATCCGCGAGGGTGGCCAGATTGTCGGGGCCATCGACCTCATCTCCGAGCGCGCCTGGCGCTACCGCGAGGGCCAGACCTCGCAGCTTGTCGAGATGCCGAAGGCCGAGTCGGATCGCGAGCATGAGGCGCGGGCGGAGTTGCTGGAGCATATGTCGGATTTCGACGACAAGCTTCTGGAGGAGCTGATCGAGGATCACGAGCCGGCGAAGGGCGCCTTGTTCGAAATCGCCCGGCGCGAGACGCAGGACCGGGCCTTGGTGCCGGCCTTCCTTGGCTCGGCGAGCCACCGGAACGGCATTCTGAGGCTGATGAAGGGCCTGCGCCATGAGGTGCCGCAGGTCGCCGCGCTGAAGGCGCGGCTTGGCGTCAAGGACGGGGTCGCGGTCGGGTTCCATGCCCAGATCCGCAAGCATCTGGGCAAATGCGTCTTCCTGCGGGCGCTTTCGGATGGCGTGACGGCGGGCGGGCAGCTTGGCGGGGCGGGCCTCGGCGGGCTGGCCGAACCGGGCGGCAAGCCCGGCAAGGATCACCTTGAGGCCGGGCAGATCGGCATGTCGGTGAAATCCGACCAGCTTGGTGCGGGCCGGGTCTTTTCCGCCGCTGCCGCCGGTCCGGTGCCCAATTGGGGCAGGGGCTGCACGCCGTCTCTTGCCCGTGTGGTGACGCCGGTGCATGAGCGCGACGATGTGCGGCTGTCGACGGCGCTGTCGCGGCTTTCCGAGGCCGATCCGATGCTGCGGCTCGATCAGGATGCGGGGTCGGGCCATGCGATCCTGCGCTTTCAGGGACCGATGCAGGAGCGGCAGGTGCTGGCGAGCCTTGGCGAGGATTTCGGCATCGAGGTGGCCACTGCTCCGCAAAGCCCGCGTTACCTTGAGACCATCTCGAAGCCGGTCGATGAACAGTACCGCCACCGCAAGCAATCGGGCGGTGCCGGACAGTTCGCCGATGTGGCGGTAACGGTGCGTCCGGGCGCGCGCGGCGAAGGCTTCCGCTTCAACGAGGTCGTGAAGGGCGGCACCGTGCCCCGGAACTTCATCCCTTCGGTCGAAGAGGGCGCCCGCGAGGCGCTCGACAAGGGGCCCTTGGGCTTTCCGGTGACGGATGTTGCCGTCACGCTGACGGACGGCAAGCACCATGCCGTCGACAGCAATGACTTCGCCTTCCGCACCGCGGGCCGGATGGCGCTGCGCGAGGCTTTGCCCAAGGCAGGACCGATCCTATTGCAGCCGGTGCAGCGGATCGAGATCCACGTACCCTCGGTCTATTCCGGGGCGATGGTCTCGATGATCTCTTCGCTTAAGGGGCAGGTGCTGGGCTTTGAGGGCAACCCGGATCACCGGGGCTGGGATGTGTTTCGGGCGCTTCTGCCGGCTTCGGCGGAGGATGACCTTGTCATGGCGCTTGGCGGTGCTACGCAAGGCACCGCCTGGTACGATGCGGCTTTTGATCATTACGAGGAAATCTATGGCCGCGAGGCCGAGCGGATTTCGAAGGAGTTCGCCGAGGCGTGAGGTCGGAGGGTCGCCGGGAGCGTATGTTTCCCCGCGACCTACCTCCGGAGTGCGCGCGGTCACGCCTCGGGGAAATCGCCCGACCGGCGTCCGATGCCGGAGATGCGGCGCCTGAGGGCGAGAAGGGCGACCGAGGCCAGGATGGCTCCGGTGTTCAGGATCATGGCATCCGCCAGGCCGATCCGGTCGACAAGCCAGCCGAGCCACATCGTCCCGATGGTGGCGAGGCCCCAGAAGGCCGTCTGGTCGATGCCGATGAGCGTGCCGCGATCCTCCGTCGGCGCTTCGCGGAGGTAGCGGCCATAGATCAGCGCCTTTCCGACCTGGTTCGCGCCGAGAAGGAAGAGGATGGCGATGTAGCCGGCAAAGCCCGGCACGACAAGAAGGCTGAGGGTGAGGAGCGCGCCGGCACCCCAGATGCCAAGGGCCACGCGGCCGGGCCGGGCGATCCGGGGCGAGAGCCGGACGGCAAGCGAGGCCGCAAGGATCGCACCTATCCAGCCGACGATCCCGGTGAGGGCGTAGAGGTCGCCCTCATCGGGAAAGCGCAGGCGGAATGTCAGCGGCTTGAAGACATAGAAGGCGGGGATGACGAGAAGCCCCAGCATGGCGCTGCCGAGGAGGATGTCGAAGCTGACCGGGTTGGCGCGGAAATGCGCCATGACCCGGCGAAGCGGCAGGCCCCGGCCCGTCGGGCGGGCGACGGGCTGCCGGCGCGGCATCCACAGGATCAGCGCCGCGCTGACCGCCATGAGCGCGCCGTTCACCGCAAAACCGCCCGGCGCGGAGAGGACCGGCAGGAGAAGCGTGGCGATATTGCCCGAGAGCTTCGCGATGTTGTGGACGGTGGCGGCGATCAGCGCGTTATCCTCGGTGGGTCGCGGCGAAGCCTCGGGGATGAAGGTGTCGATGGCCGGGTTAGAGATCGCGCTCAGAATGCCCGAGGCAAGGCAATAGGCGCCGAAGAGCCAGGGCGAAAAGACCTCTCCCGCGGCGTTGATCCCGTAGCCGGCGAGGGCCAGCGCGAAAAGCCCGGTGGCGGCGGCAAAGCTCGTCCTCGCGCCGATGCGGTCGGTCAGGGTTCCGCCGATGGCGGTCAGGAACAGGAACGGGAAGAGCTGGAGCGACTGGTAGAAGCCGATCTCGGTCGCCGAAAGCCGGGCGTAAAAGACCATATACCAGGTGAAGAGGATGGTCTGGAAACCTTCGCCGCAATGCCAGAACCAGTAGGAGGCGAAGAAGGCTTTGCGCATAATGGCTCATGGGCGATGGAGCAGCAGCATGGCGGGAAGTCCGCGCAAGGTAAAGATCGGTTGCATGGAAGGCAAAAGGCCGCCCTGCGGGGCGGCCTCTCGGTATCTCTCGCCGAAGCTCAGCGGCTGGTCACGTCCACGTAGTCGCGGCGGGTCTGGCCGATGTAAAGCTGGCGCGGGCGGCCGATCTTCTG
>DJUV01000271.1 GCA_002440625.1 Rhodobacteraceae bacterium UBA6273
AGGTCGATGCCGCCGGTGATGATCACGAAGGTCATCCCGATGGCGAGGAAGGCGTTCAGCGCCACGTGCTTCGACACGATGACCGCATTGGCCGCCGTCAGGAAATTGGGCGCCATTACCGAGAAGAAGGCCAGCACCAGAAAAAGCGCCACGAAGGTCCGCAGACGCAGGACCAGAAGCAGCCAGTCATGGGAAACACTCGGGGCCGGAGCAATGGCGGTGGTCATGCGGCATGGTCCTTCAGTTGCATCGGTGTCGCGGCGGCGATCACGGTGGCGGCTTCGGTTCCGGCAGGAAACTCGCCGCTGATCCGGCCATTGGCCATCACCAGGATCCGGTCGGAAAGTGCCAGAACCTCGTCAAGATCGGAGGTGACAAAGAGGATGCCGAGGCCCTGCGCCGCAAGATCGCGCATCGTGCGGAAGACCTCGGCCTTGGCCCCGATGTCGATGCCGCGGCTGGGCTCGTCCATCAGGAGGATCTTCGGCGAGGTCATCAGCGCCTTGCCGATCACTACCTTTTGCTGGTTTCCGCCGGAAAGGGAGGAAACCGGGTTTTCCGGGCTGGCGATCTTGATCGTCAGGCGGCGCACGAACTCCATCGCCTTCGCCGCCTCGGCCTTCAGGTCGAGATGGAGGAAGCGCGTGAAAAGGCCAAGCGAGGACAGCGTCAGGTTCTCGCGGATCGCCATGATCTGCACCAGCCCGTCGCGTTTTCGGTCTTCGGGGATCAGCGCGATGCCACGTGCGATCCGGCCTGCGACGTCGGGTTCGGTCAGCGGCCTGCCCTCGACAAACATCTTCCCGCCGGACGCGGGGTGCTGCGCCATGACGCATTCCAGAAACTCGGTCCGGCCTGCGCCCATCAGGCCGTAAAGGCCGACGATCTCGCCTTGCCTTACCGACAGGCTGACGTGGTCGACCGCATAGCCGCCGCCTGCCCGGGGCAGGGTCACGTCTTCAGCGCGGAACACTTCGTCCCCGAACGCCGGAGCAGATGTGCGCGGAAACTCCTTGGTTTTTTCACCGATCATCGCCCTGACAATCCAGGGAATGTCCACGCCTTCCATCGGCCGCGACCCGGTGATCTCGCCGTCGCGCAAGACGGTGATGTAGTCGCCGACCCGGATCAGCTCGTCCAGCCGGTGGGAGATATAGACGATGCCCACGCCCTGCGATTTCAACTCGGCAATGACCCGGAACAGCACCTCGACCTCGGCGGCCGAGAGCGCGCTGGTCGGCTCATCCAGGATCAGGATGCGCGCGCGCTGCGACAGCGCCTTGGCGATCTCGACGATCTGCTGCTGTCCGACCCTGAGGTGGTCAAGCGGCGTCTCGGGCGCGATGTCCTGCTCAAGCCGCGCCATCAGCGCCTCGGTGGCGCGGGCCTGCGCCGCCTGGTTGATATCGACTCCGCCGCGAACCGGCTCATGTCCGATGAAGATGTTCTCCGCCACGGTCATGTTCGGAAACAGGTTCAGTTCCTGAAAGACGATGCCGATCCCGGCGCGGACGGCGTCGGACTTTGAGCGGAAATGCACCTCCTGCCCATCCATCAGGATCTGCCCCTCGGTCAGCGCCTCGACCCCGGCGATGACCTTCATCAGCGTCGACTTGCCGGCGCCGTTTTCGCCCACCAGCACGTTGACCGCACCCATCCTGAGGTTGAAGTCCACGCCCTTCAGCGCACGGGTGCCGGGATAGACCTTGACCCCGCCGCGGATCGAGAGGCCGATCGGATGCTCGGTCATGGCGCGACCGAAAGCGATACGACGGTGACGAGCCAGGGGTCGGTCGCGGCCTTGAGGTCCACGGTGCCGGTGAAGCTCACGCTTTTGCCGGCCAGTTCGCCTTCCGGCACCACGAGGGCCGCAGAGGCGCGGTCGTTCAGGGCGCGGGCGAGCTTGGCGAACTCGATCTGGTCACGGAAATCACCGAAGCGGTAGAAGGGCGCCACGTCGCGCAAGGATGATCCCTTGATCACCGGGCCAAGCTGCAAGGTCAGGTCCGCCTTGCCGTCGCCGTCGGTATCAAGCACCGCCTTCCGCGCGCGGGACGTCAGGTTGGCCTCGACCACCTTCCCTTCGCCCTTCACCGCAAAGTTCCATGCCGCGCCCTCACCGGAGCCGCGGTTGCCAAAGGATGGTCCGGCAGCCTCAAGCCCGCCCGCAAGGGCACTGCGCAGATCGCCCGTGGCTTGCGCCTTTTCCGCGATCAGCGGAAGAAGCTCGCTGTCATAGGTTTTCTCAAGAAGCGCCGCGATCCGGCCCTCGTCGCCAGCCTCGCCAGCTTGCGCGGCGGCACCCGCCTCGCCCTCATCGGCGGTCTTGATGATCTTGCAGCCCGGCATTGCCAGAAGGGCGACCAGACACAGAAAGGCATACGGCGTTCGGGGCATGGCGGGCTTCCAATGGATAACCCCGGCGCGCGCGGGAGCGGCGCACGCCGGGCAAGAGGCCGGCAGGATCAGGCGGAAAGCGCGAAGGTTTCGAGCTTTGCCGCATTCTCCGCGTTGATGAGAACGCAGTCCATCAGCTGCTTTTCTTCTGTTCCGGTCGAGCCTCCGGCAAGGAACTTGTCCGCCTGCTCCACCGCCATCTGCGCCTGCGCATAGGCCGGCTGCAGCACGGTCGCCTTGATGCCGCCCTTCAGGATGGAATCGCGCACGTCGTTCGAGCCGTCGAATCCCACGACGATCACGTCGGTTCGGCCCGCCGCTTCCAGCGCCGCCCAGGCGCCCATCGCCATGGTGTCGTTGCCGGAGATAACGCCCTTGATGCCCGGATTGGCCTGCAGCATCGATTCCATAACCGTGTAAGCCTCGGTCTGCGACCAGTTGGCGGTCTGCGAAGCCACCATCTTAAGGTCCGGGTACTGGTCGATCACGTCGTGATAGCCCTTGGACCGGATGCCGGCGTTGGTGTCGGATTCCTTGCCGATCAGTTCGGCAAATTCGCCGGCCTCGCCCATCAGCTTGACGAATTCTTCAGCACCCAGCTGGGCGCCCTGGTAGTTGTTCGAAACGATCTGGCTGACAGCCACGCCCGT
Organism: Rhodobacteraceae bacterium UBA6273; assembly: GCA_002440625.1. Classification (GTDB taxonomy): domain Bacteria; phylum Pseudomonadota; class Alphaproteobacteria; order Rhodobacterales; family Rhodobacteraceae; genus Albidovulum. The sequence continues at coordinate 3,048 of DJUV01000271.1, forward strand.
CGCGGTGATCTCGCGGTCGATCAGGAACGACGGGATGCCCGCGTCCTTGGCCTTCTGCACCGCCGCGACCGAGGCATCGGCACCGGCATTGTCGAGGATGATCGCCTTGACGCCCGCGGCGATGGCGCTGTCGAAGAGTTCAGACTGCTTGTTGGCGTCGTCATCGTGCACCAACACCATGACTTCATAGCCAAGTTCCTTGGCCTTGGCCGCGGCGCCATCGGCTTCGGCCTTGAAGAACGGGTTGTCGTGGCTGGGCGTGATGATGGCGATGATGCCCTTGCCCTGGGCAAGGCTGAGCGCGGGAAGGATGCCAGAAACAGCGGCAACCATCCCCCCGAGCACATGGCGGCGGTTCAGATTCATGATGTCCTCCCTTTCAAACAACATCGAAGCGATTCGATTCGTTGCGTTATATGTCTGGTTTTCTCTCATTTGCTTGTCAATTGCTTTCTAATTATCGCGAAGTCTGCGCTTGTGGTGCCTGGCATCTCTTCCAATCACCAGTTTCGCAGCCCCGCAGATGGCGGCGCTTCGGGTATAGGGCTGCCAGGTGCCGTGCCGACTTGCGCTGGGGGCAGATTCGCGATAGAAGCGCATTAATCGAAAGTAATCGAAACACTTCTGCGGGAATCAACGATCGCCTGCAGGCAGGAAGGGGGCACATGACTCGCATCATCCGCCGCAAGGTCACCTTGGGGGTCGTGATCGGTTCCCGCGCCTTCTTCAGCCCTGCGCCCTGCAAGGCGGCACGGGACGATGTGCTGGCGCAGCTTGCACGGCTGGGGGTCGAGGCGATCATCCTGCCATATGAGGCGACGGCGAACGGGGCGGTGCAGTCGATTGCCGATGCCGACCTCTATGCCGCGCATTTCCGCGCCCATGCCGACAGGGTCGACGGGCTCGTCATCTGCCTGCCGAACTTCGGCGACGAGATTGCGGTGGCGGAACTCGTCAACCGCGCCCGGCTGAATGTGCCGATCCTGCTGCAGGCCTCGAACGACGAGGTGTCGAAGGTCTCGGTCGCCGAACGCCGCGATGCCTTCTGCGGCAAGATCAGCGTCACCAACAACTTCTGGCAGTACGGCGTTCCGTTCACGGAAACCACCAGCCACACCAGCGACACCTGGGGCGAGGAATTCGGGAGCGACCTTGAACGCTTCGCCCGCGTCTGCCGCACCGTCCGCGGCCTTCGCGGCGCGCGGCTGGGGTCGATCGGCGCGCGGACCGGCGCGTTCCAAACGATGCGCTATTCAGAAAAGCTTCTGCAGGCGGCGGGCATCACGGTCGTCACCGTGGACCTTTCGGAGATGATGGGGACGGCCTCGGCCATCGCCAATGACGATCCGGCGCTGCTTGAAGTGCTGGAAAGGGTGAAGAGCTACGGTCGCATCCCCGCCCACATCCAGCCCGCCCAGATTGAAAAGCAGGCGCGCTGGACGCTGGCCGTCAACCGCTGGATCGACGACAATGGCTGCGACGCCTCTGCCATCCAGTGCTGGCGTTCCTTGCAGGACAACTTCGGCTGCGCCACCTGCCTGACGATGTCGATGATGGGCGAGGACCTGATGCCTTCGGCCTGCGAGGTCGACATCATGGGCGCGGTCTCCATGTACGCTCTCGCCCTCGCCTCGGGCGCGCCGCCGGCGATCCTCGACTGGAACAACAACTACGCCTACGAGGAAGACCTCTGCGTCTGCACTCATTGCGGCAATTACCCGAAGTCCTTCATTGGAGACACGCCCGAGGTGGGCGAGTTGGACGTCCTCGGTGAAACCATCGGCCGGTCGAAGTGCTTCGGCGCGGTCAAGGGCAAGGTGAAGCCTGGGCCGATGACCTATTTCCGCATGTCGACCGACGATCGTGCGGGCACCGTCAAGTGCTACCTCGGCGAGGGCGAGTTTACCGACCATCCCTTCGCCATGGACGGCGGCATAGCGACAACCCGCGTGAAGGGCCTGCGGAAGCTCCTGCGCTTCGTCACCCAGAACGGGTTCGAGCATCATGTGGCCATGGTCCGCGGCCATCACGCGGATGTCGTGGACGAGGCCGTCACCCGCTATCTCGGCTGGCCGATCTACCGCCACGGCGGCGAACCCGAACCCCAACTGACATTCCCCAACCGGTTCTGACATGCTCACAAACGACAAGATCCCACTGATCAAGGAAAAGGCGCTCTGGATGCGCCGGGCCGCTTTCACGATGGTCCACCGCGCGCAACTCGGCCATCCGGGCGGCGACTTCTCTGCCATGGACGTTCTCGCGACGCTCTATTTCGGCGTGTTGAACTACGACCCGAAGCGCCCGGACTGGGCGGATCGGGACCGCTTCATCATGTCCAAAGGCCATGCTACCGGAGCCCTTTACGCGACGCTTTGCGCGGCGGGCTATTTCCCGGAAGACTGGCTGCCCACCTACATGCAGACGAAGTCGCTTCTGAACGGCCACCCGAACCGCAACTACCTCCCCGGCGTCGAAACCAACACCGGCCCCCTTGGCCATGGCTTCCCCGTCGCTGTCGGCGTTGCCATCGCGGGGCAGCTATCAGGCGCCGGCTACCGGACCTATGTGCTGACCGGCGACGGAGAACAGCAGGAAGGCTCCAATTGGGAAGCGGCGATGGTCGCGGGCCACCGCAAGCTTGGGAACCTGACGCTCATCATCGACCGCAACCGCCTGCAACAGGGCGCGGGAACGGAAGAGACCTCGGGCCTCGATCCCCTCGACGACAAGTACCGCGCCTTCGGCTTCGAGGTGTGTGAGGTAAGCGGCCACGACCATGCCGCCCTTCTCGCCGTCTTGGCGGCCCCGCCCGGCGACCGACCGCGCTGCGTGATCGCCAATACGGTGAAAGGCAAGGGCGTCAGCTTCATGGAAAACGTCGCCTCCTGGCACCACGGCGTGCCGAATGACGCACAATACGAACAAGCGATGAAGGAACTGGTCTGATGGCAACCGCCGCCCCCACCGCCGCCGGGTTCCAGGATTGCCGGAACATCTGGGTCTCGACCCTTGAGCAACTCGCCGAGGCGGACCCGCGCATCGTCGCCGTCGTCAACGACTCCGTCGGCTCTTCCAAGCTGAACAGCTTTCAGAAAAAATTCCCCGACCGGGTCGTCAACGTCGGCATCGCTGAGCAGGTGATGGTCGGCGTCGGTGCAGGATTGGCTAACGGCGGCCGCATTCCCTTCGTCTCCGCGGCCTCCTGTTTCATCACCGGCCGCGCGCTGGAACAGGTCAAGGCCGACATCGCCTATGCCAATTTCAACGTGAAGCTGGTCGGCCAATCCTCCGGCGTCGCTTACGGCGAGCTTGGCGCGACCCACCATTCCATCGAGGATTTCGCCTGGCTCCGTCCCCTGGCGAACCTCACCGTCATCGTCCCCGCCGACGCCTGGGAAACCGCCGAAGCGGTCAAATGGGCCGCCGCGCATGATGGCCCGGTCTTTCTGCGCCTTTCCCGGATGCCGGTTCCGGACCTTCAGATCCCGAACCGCAGCTTCCGCCCCGGCAAGGCGGAAACCGTCCGCCAGGGTGGCGACCTCACGATCATCGCCTGCGGTACCACCGTCCATCTGGCCGCCGCCGCCGCCGAAAGGCTTGCCACCGAGGGCATCGCCGCCCGCGTCCTGAATTTCTCCACCATCAACCCTCTGGACGAAGAGGCGCTGCACGCCGCCTCCGCCACTGGCGCCATCGTCACGGTCGAAGAAGCCTCCGTTCGTGGCGGCCTTGGCGGCGCCGTCGCCGAATTCACCGCCGCGCACAAGCCGGTCCCGGTGGAGCGTGTCGGCTTCCCCGGCTTCCTGCCCACCGGCTCGGTCGACTGGCTCTTCCGTGAATACGGGCTTTCGCCGGAAGGCATCGAGGCCGCCGCCCTCCGTGCGCTGGGCCGCAGGGGATGAGCGCGCTGCGCGTCCTGGCGATTGACCAGGGGACGACCAACACCAAGGCGCTGCTGATCGACGAGGCGGGCCAGGTGCTCGCCCGCGCGTCGGTGCCACTCACCACCTCCTACCCGCAGCCCGGTTGGGCCGAACAATCCGCCGCCGATATCTGGGCCTCGGTCCAGACCGTCATCGCCAGGGTCGCGGCGGAAACCAGCGCGATCGACGCCATCGCCATCGCCAACCAGCGCGAAACACTGGTGCTTTGGGACAGCGAGACGAGCGAACCCATCTGCCCTGCCATCATCTGGCAATGCCGCCGCACCGCGGACGCCAGCGCCGCGCTGATCGCAGCCGGGCATGACCCTGCGGTCGTGGCCGCTACCGGCCTTGGCATCAACCCGCTGTTCCCAGCTTCGAAGCTCGCCTGGGTGATGAACAACGTCCCGGCGGCCCGCGATCTTCACGCCCGGGGGCAATTGCGCGCCGGCACGGTGGACAGCTGGCTCCTGTGGAACCTGACAGGCGGCGCGGTCTTCGCAACCGATCATTCCAACGCCTCGCGGACCCAGTTGTTCGACACGGCATCGCTGGAGTTCAGCGCGGGCCTTGGGGAGATTTTCGGCGCCCCCGTGGACTGCCTGCCGACGCCCCGCCCCTCAGACAGCCGCTTTGGCGAGACGGCCGCCGGGACAACCGCCCTTCGGTCGGGAACGCCGGTGCTTGCCATCATGGGCGACAGTCATGCGGCGCTTTACGGCCACGGCATCCGCAAGCCTGGCGCCGTCAAGGCCACCTACGGAACCGGCTCGTCCCTCATGACCCTGACGCAGGGCCGCACCACCTCGCGCCACGGCCTCTCCGGCACGATCGCCTGGACCGACCGCAACGGCACGGCCTATGCGCTTGAGGGCAACATCACCGTCTCGGCCCAGGCCGCCGCCTTCATGGCGCGGCTCCTTGGCATGCCGGATGCAGCGGCTCTTTCCGCTCTGGCCGAAACCGTGCTCGACGCTGACGGCGTCACCTTCGTGCCGGCCCTCGCCGGACTAGGCGCACCCTACTGGAACGATGCGGCGCAGGGCACGATTGGCGGCATGACCCACTCGACCCGCCCGGCCCATCTGGCCCGCGCCACGTTCGAGGGCATTGCCCACCAGATCGCGGATGTGCTCGAAGCAATGGAAAACGATATCGGTCAAAGGCTTGCTGCCCTCAATGCCGATGGTGGAGCGTCGGGCAACAGCTTCCTGATGCAGTTGCAAGCCGACCTGATCCAACGCCCAGTCCATGCCGCCAGGGCGGAAGAGATCGGCGCCTTCGGCGTCGCCGCCATGGCCATGACCAGCATGGGCCACGACCAATCCCCAACGACCACGGCCAGGAGCTTCGTTCCGGCAATGCCGCCGCCGACCCGCGATGCCGCGCGCGCCCTCTGGGCAAGGGCAATCCGGCAGGCAAGCGCCACTCGCCACGAGTAGCGAGGCCCAGGGACCGCTCCGGCACTCGCATAGACTGCTCCGCACGGGCCTGACGGCACCTTACCCGAACGTATCCGGTTCCTCGCTGATCTCCGCTGCAAGCTGATCGGAAGGCGCAAGCCCTTCTTCATGCCGACCTACGGCATCTGTCGCGGTTTTCCCTACATCGAGCCGGGCAGCGTCCCGAAGGGGCATGAGCTTGATGCAGTCCGGCTGGACGGCATGGAGCATTTCGGCAGACCGATCTCGCTTGAAAAGGTCGCGCGCCAGGGCCACGGCATTTTCCGATCTGGAACGGCGCATGCTCAAGGAACTTGGTCGCATCGATGAACAGACGCCGGTTGTCGCCGCCGTCCATGATTGCCAGGTCGTCCAGGAAAAGCTGCATCCGGGTTCGACCGGTACTCTCGTCGATTGCATCGCCATGCCCGGCGGCCACCACAAGATCGAATGGCGCGCCAACCGGCCGTGCGGCGTGATCTGGGACCTGCTTGATCCCAAGCGAATCCAGCAGATGCCGCCGCTGCAGGAAACGCGCGCGATGCAGCGGCCGGCGCCCACCGCCTGACCATCACTCACGACGACGAACCGAAGAACAATGACAACAGAGCGGAGCGGATTAATGGCCCTCGCACTCACTCGACGGACATTCATGCAAAGCGCCGCCGCCGTCGGCCTTTCCGCAGCGGTCCCCGGGGCGGCATGGGTGGCGTCACCCTTTGCGATGCAGGCCGCATGGATCAACGATGCCGAGTTTTCCGGCCTTCGTTCTGCTGGTTCAGGGCATCCGGCGCATGCCGCAATCGGTTCTGGACCGTCGCCGCGGTTTCGGTCCTGCTGTCGGTCGCCTGTTACTAAGCCGTCCTCGTTTTCGAACGGCGCAAGTTGACACGGCTCGGCATGCAGACCGTGGAGTGACGATGCGATCCCTTCCCCCGCCGGCCTCCCTGATCGACCAGGCTCACGACCGCGCTTCCGCCGACCTGCTCCTGCGCGGGGGAAAGGTCCTTGATACGGTGACGGCGGCGCCCTTCGACGGCGACAAGGCGGTCTCCGGCGGCAGCAATGCCGACCCGCGCCATCTCCATGACGCCTGCGCCCACTCGTCCATGGAGGCCGGGATGAGGGCCGATTTGCCCGACGCCGAGCCTGTTGCTCAAACCCCGACCGTTTCCCCCGCGCCGCGCCCTATGGCCCGCCTGACGGCGACGTCGGCGACGGCGAGATCCTGCAAGCCGATGCCGGTGCCATCGAAGAGGGTGACCTCGTCATCTGACTGCCGGCCCGCGGCCAGCCCGGCGATGACGGCGCCGATGGGGGTAATGCCCTCGGGTTTGATGATGCCCTCGGCCACCGCGTGCTGCGCCTCGCCGATGGTGACGGATTGCGCTACCTCGTCGGTGAAGAGGCGGGCGCGGGCGAGGAGGGCAGGCTCCACCTCCTGCTTGCCCTTGGTGTCGGTGCCCATGCAGGCAAGATGCGTGCCGGCGCGGATGTGCCGGTCAAGAAGCGAGGCCTTGGGCGAAGAGGTGATGGTGACGATCACGTCGGATTCCGCCCCAAGCCGGTCAAGCGTGACCGCCTCGAACGGCAGGCCGATCTCGGCGGCAACGGCGGCAAGCTTCGGCAGTTTCTCGGGATGCCGGTTCCAGGCCAGGACTTTCTCGAACCGGCGCACCTTTGCGACCGCCCGAAGCTGAAACTGGGCCTGATGCCCGGCGCCGACGATGCCGAGGACACGGGCGTCCCGCCGCGCCAGCTGGTCGACCGAGATCGCGGCGGCGGCGGCAGTCCTGAGCGCGGTCAGAAGGTTGCCGCCGACCATCGCTGTCGGACGGCCGGTGTCAGGGTCGAAGAGCAGAACCACGGACTGGTGATTGGTCAGGCCCTTTTCTGCATTGCCGGGGAAGTAGCCGCCAGACTTCACCCCGAGCGTGGCGCCCGCCCGGTCGAAGCCGGATTTGAAGCCGTACTGGCGGCCTTCCCCCAGCGCCTCGCGCACCACCGGGAAGTTCGCCGCCTCGCCCCGCGCCATGGCGGCGAAAGTCGCCTCGACGGCGGAGAAGGCATCCTCGGGGGTCACAAGCCCGGCGATCAGGGCTTCCGGAAGGATGAGCATTTATGACCTCGTTGGGACGACAGCTGTCGGGACGGATGCCATACGCTTGCGGGACGGATGGAGTACGCCGGTTTCAGTAGGCCTTGCCGCGGGCAGAGACCGGCCAGACCACCTCGACCTTGCCGCCCCTTACGCCCACATACCAGTCATGGACATTGCAGGTCGGGTCGCAATGGCCCGGCACCAGGCGGAGCTTTTCGTTGATCGAAAGGACGCCCTCCGGGTCCTCGATGACGCCGTGCTCATCGGAACATTTGACGTATTTCACATCGTCACGGCCGAAGATCACCGGCAGGCCGCTGTCGACCGATTGCGCCTTGAGGCCGGCATCGCAGATCGCCTTGTCGGCTTTCGCATGGCTCATCACCGAGGTCAGGATGAAGAGCGCATTTTCCCATTCGCCTTTGTCGATCCGGTTGCCGTCCTTGTCCCTGATACGCCCGTAATCGGCATCCATGAAGGCGTAGGACCCGCATTGAAGTTCGTTGTAAACCCCTGATGCAGCTTCGAAATAGTAACTTCCCGTGCCGCCGCCCGAGACCAGTTCCGGCGTGATCCCCGCGGCGTTCAGCGCCGCAACCGCCTCTTTCACCTGGGCGATGGCGGTGTCGAGCTTCGCCTTCCGGTCCTCATAGCCGTCGATGTGCTGCATCGCGCCCTGATAGGCCTGGATGCCGGCAAAGCGGAGGTTCGGCGCCGCCTCGACGGCCTTTGCGATGGCAACCACCTCGGGCGCAGTCTTCACGCCGCAACGCCCGGCGCCGCAGTCGATCTCAACGAAGACCTCGAGCGCGGTGCCGTGCCGGACGGCGGCAGCCGACAGGTCGGCGACATTGGCGAGGTCATCGACGCAGACGATGATCCTTGCGCCATATTTCGGCAGCCGGGCAAGGCGGTCGATCTTCGCCGGATCACGGACTTGATTGGAGACCAGAATGTCCCCGATGCCGCCCCGGGCAAACACCTCAGCCTCGCTAACCTTCTGACAGCAAACACCAATCGCGCCGCCAAGCCGTTCCTGCAGCTTCTGCACATCGACGGATTTGTGCATCTTGCCGTGGCTGCGGTGGCGCATCCCGTGGGCCTTGGCGTAGTCGCCCATCTTGCGGATGTTCCGCTCCAGCGCATCAAGGTCAAGGATCAGGCAGGGGGTCTGGACATCGGCCAGATCCATGCCGGGCTTGGCCGGAATGTCATAACCGACCTCAAGGGTGCTCAGGTTCACGGGGGCGTTCATCGCAGTTCTCCTCAGTTCCAGGGCAGGCGGTCGAGGTCGACATTGCCGCCGGTGATGATGACGCCGACGCGCTTGCCGGCGAAGGTGTCGCGGTTCTTCAGGATGGTAGCCAGCGGCACCGCACTCGACGGTTCCGCCACGATCTTCATCCGCTTCCAGATGAGCTGCATCGCCGCGACTATCTCTTCCTCCGAGGCGGTCAGGATGTCGGTGACATGCGCCTTCACGAAGTGCCAGGTCAGGTCTTTCAGGGGAACCTTCAGCCCGTCCGCCACCGTCTCGGGCGCATCGTCGGCGATGATACGGCCGGCGCGGAAGCTGCGGGCGGCATCGTCGGCCTGCTCCGGTTCGGCGGCATATATCTTCACCTTCGGCGCGAGGTTCGAAAGAGTGAGGCAGCACCCAGAAACCATGCCGCCACCGCCGATGGGCGCGATGACGGCATCAAGACCCGCGACATCCTCGATCAGTTCCGCCGAACAGGTCGCCTGCCCGGCGATCACGCGCGGATCGTTGTAAGGATGGACAAATTCCGCCCCGGTCTCGGCCACCACCGCGGCAAAGACAGCCTCGCGGCTCGTGGTCGAGGGTTCGCATTCCACCACTCGCGCGCCGTAGCCCCGGACGGCATCCTTCTTCGCCTGTGGCGCGGTGCGGGGCATGACGACCGTGCAGGGGATGCCGCGCCGCCCTGCGGCATAGGCAAGGCAGGTGCCGTGATTGCCGCTTGAATGGGTGGCGACGCCCCTTGCCGCCTGTTCGTCACTCAGCCCGAAAACCGCATTCGACGCGCCCCGCGCCTTGAAGGCCCCGGCCTTCTGGAGGTTCTCGCATTTGAAGAACAACTCGGCCCCGGAAAGCTCGTTCAGCATCCGGCTGGTCAGGACAGGCGTGCGGTGGACATGGTGCGCGATCCGCCCCCTTGCCGCCAGCATGTCGTCGAAGGTCGGGATATGCATGGCCAAGCCCTTCATGCTGCGGCCTTTTTCGCCGGTGCACCGTGCCGGTAGTAGTCCTGGGCGGCAGCGACGCCAGAGCCGAGCCGGACCGGCAGGCCGAGATCGGCCATGACCATTTCGGCGGTGGCAATACCCGACAGCGCCATGACCTCGGTAAGGCTGCCGAGATGGCCGATGCGGAAGACCTTGCCCGCGACCTCGCCCAACCCGGTGCCGAAAGCCACGCCGTAGGCGCTTGCAGCCCGCGCCACGAAATCGGTCGCATTGAAGCCCTCGGGCGTGCGGATGGCGCTGACGGTGTCGGAGTAAAGGTCGGGCGTCGCGGCGCAGAGCTTCAGCCCCCAGGCATGAACCGCGCGGCGGATACCTTCGGCGATGCGGTGGTGACGGGCAAAGACCGCATCGAGCCCCTCGTCGAGCAGCATCCCTGTCGAGACCTTCAATCCGTTGAGCAGCCCGACCGGAGGCGTATAGGGGTAGCCGCCACTGGCATAGCTTTTTGCCATGTCGCGGACATCGAAGAAGGCGCGCGGCAGCTTCGCGGTTTCGACCTTGGCCATTGCCTTTGGACTGAAGCCGGTGATGGCGAGGCCCGCAGGAAGCATGAAGCCCTTCTGACTGCCGGTCACGGCAACATCGACGCCCCATTCGTCCATCCGGAAATCCATCGAGGCGATGGAGGAGACGCCGTCGACGAAGAGAAGGGCAGGGTGCCCCGTCGTGCCAAGTGCATGTCGCACGGCGGCGATGTCGGATTTCACGCCGGTCGCGGTTTCGTTGTGGGTCGCGAGAACAGCGCGAATGCGGTGCTCCTTGTCGGCGGTCAGGATCTCTTCGAACCGGCCGGCAGGGATGCCCTGGCCCCAAGGCGTCTCGACGACCTCGACCGCAAGCCCGCGGCGGCGGCACATGTCGATCCAGCGGTGGGAGAACATGCCGTTTCGCGCCGCCAGAACCTTGTCGCCGGGGCTGAGGGTGTTTGTCAGCGCCACCTCCCATCCGCCCGTTCCGGTCGAAGGAAAGACGAAGACCTCCGCCGTCTCGCTCTTCAGAACCTTCTTCACGCCGGCCAGCGCTGGTTGAAGTATCTCTCCGAACAGCGCTGAGCGGTGATCGAGCGTCGGCATGTCGACGGCCTTGCGCAGCACTTCCGGCATGTTCGTGGGGCCGGGAATGAAGACGGGGTTCTGAAAGCCCATGGCCTGATCCTTTTCCTGATGTCGCGATCAGTCTAGGTCACGCAGCGGTAGGTCTCCATTTTTTTGAAATATATTTTCATATTGCTGAATTTTGTGCTTAATCTATTTGACGGCAAGGTGTTACGTTTTTTCATCGTGCGAGGCGTTGGGTGGAAATGATGCGACCCGTGCTCTCGGCCAACCGACGGGAGAGACTCGAATGGAGCCATCAAAGCGCCGCAAGGGGCGCCCGAAGGCATTTTACGGCAGCGCGTCGCCGGTCACGGTCCAGGCGCTTGACCGGGGCTTGAGCGTCCTCGTCGCGCTGGGCTCCGGGAACGGCATGACGCTGTCCGATATCTCGGTCGAGCTTGGCCAGTCGCCGGCGACAATGTACCGCATCCTCTCGACCCTTGCGGCGAAAGACTTCGTCGAACTCGATGCCCAGAAACAGGAATGGCAGATCGGATCAATGACCTTCCGGCTCGGCTCGTCCTTCCTGCGCCGCAGCGGGGTGATCGAGCGCAGCCGCCCGGTGATGCGGGAATTGATGGAAGCGACGGGAGAGACATCGAACCTCGGCATAGAAACCGACGGCGAGGTCATGTTCATCAGCCAGGTAGAAACGCAGGAATCCATCCGCGCCTTTTTCCCGCCGGGTACAGTCTCGCCGATGCATGCTTCCGGGATCGGCAAGGCATTGCTCAGCCGGCATGACGAGGCGCGGATTGCGCGGTTCCTAAACGGTCGTGAACTGGTGCGGTTCACAGAAAGGACGATCAGCAGAGCTGAGCACCTTCTGGAGGAACTGTCGATCATCCGGCGGCAGGGCTTTGCCTTCGACAATGAGGAAAAGGCCGAGGGCATGCGCTGCGTTGCGGCGCCCATCCTTGACATGCATGGCGAAGCAGTGGCGGGCATTTCCATTTCCGGGCCTGCCCATCGGCTGCCTGACGCCGCGATCAGCCGGATCGGCGCCATCGTTAGGGAAGCGGCCCTCAAGGTATCACGCGGCCTCGGTGCGCCGTGATGGTGGTCTGGCGCAGTCGGCAGGTCCATCAGACCTCTGACGCGCACTCCGCCTTCAGCCAATCCCAGAGCGCCGCGACGGGCGGGCGGGAAAGGTTGCGGGTCCAGCAGGACATGTAAAGCGGCTCCGGCCGTGTCAGGCCGGTTGACGCGGCGGGCACGAGGCGGCCCTCCTGCAGCGCCTGATCCGCTTGCCGGGCCGTGGCGAGGCAGACCCCGTGGCCGAGGATCGCCGCCTGAAGCATCTGGCCGGTGTCCGAGAAGTTGAAGCCCTGCGCAAACTCAGCCCGGGCGGAGCCGACCTTTGCGAACCAGGATTGCCAGTCATTCAGCGTTTCGTCATGGAGGAGGGGCGCCCGGTCCAGCCGATCCCGATCCGGCAGGTCCGGCAGGCTTGCGGCAAGACCGGGCGCGCAAAACGGCACCAGGCTGTCCCGCGCCAGAAGGAGCGATTGTGCGCCCGGATCGGACCAGGATTCGGGGCCAAGGACGATGTCGATCTCGGCCTCTTCCTGCACGTGGATGTCATCGCCGGTATGGGTCCAAGGGTCGATCCAGGGGTGGAGGGCGCGCAGGCCGGCGAGCCTTGGGAGGAACCAGCCGGTGGCGAGGGCGGCGGGCATCATGATGATGACCGACCCCGGCTTGGAATAGGCGTTGAGGCGGCGCACGCCGTGGCGCAGTTCCTCCAGCGCGGTCTGCGCGGTGATGAGGAAATCCTGCCCGGCATCGACGAGCTCGATCCGCCGTCCGATCCTGCGGAAGAGCGGCTGGCCAAGTTGGTCTTCCAGGACCCGGACCTGATGGCTGATGGCCGACTGGGTGATGTTCAACTCCTCCGCCGCGCGGGAGAAACTGCCGAGCCGGGCGGCTGCCTCGAAGCCGATCAGGGTGCTGAGGGGAGGGAGGCTGCGATAAGTACTCATGAGATATTTCGATTAGTGGGATGAGAAATCGGCGCTTTGCCTATGGTAAGGCTCATCATATCCTGCCGTCCAGCCCAAATACCCGAGCCAGATACCCGAGGATGACATGACCCGCCACGACCCCGCCCGCTTTGCCGCCAGCCCGAAGTCGCTGGGTTACCGCATGCCCGCCGAATATGCGCCGCACAAGCGGACCTGGATGATGTGGCCAGCCCGCGCCGAGGTCTGGCCGGACATGGCGGCCACCAGGCGCGACTACGCCAAGGTCGCGCAGGCGATCGCCGAGTTCGAACCCCTGTGCATGGCCGTGCGCCCCGAGGATGCCGCCGAGGCGCGGGCGATGCTCGGCGCGGGCATCGAGATCTTCGAAGTGCCGCTCGATGACAGCTGGGCCCGTGATGCCGGCCCGAATTTCGTGATCGATGGCAAGGGTCAGAAGGCCGCGAGCCTTTTCACCTTCTCGGCCTGGGGCCACAAGTACACGCCCTTCGACAAGGACGCGGCCTTTGGCGCGGCGGTGGCGGCGCGTGAGGGGATGGCGGTCTTCAAGTCGCCCCTGCTGGCCGAAGGCGGCGGCGTATCGGTCGATGGCGAAGGCACGATCATCACCACCGACACCTGTTTCCTCAACAAGAACCGCAACCCCAGCTGGACGCGGGAGGAGGTGACGCGAGAGCTTCTGGAAAGCCTCGGCGGCGAAAAGGTGATCTGGCTGCCCGGCAACGCCGATGAGACGGAAACCGATGGTCATGTCGACGGCATCGCGGTCTTCGTCGCCCCCGGCGTGGTGCTGATCGAAGGGGCGGATGACCCGACCGATCCGTGGCGAGCCACCAAGCAGGCCAATATCGACGCGCTCCGCAGCCAGACCGATGCCAAGGGGCGCCCGATCCGCATGGTGACGATCCCGGAAGCCGAGGAAAGCTGCATCATCGGCGAGAAGTTCTGCCGCTCCTACGTCAACTGCTACTTCGTCAACGGTGGTGTCATCATGCCGGAATACGGCACCCCGAACGACGCTGTCGCCCGCGACATCTTCCAGGACCTCTTCCCGACCTACCGCATCCGGGGCGTGCATATCCCCAACATCTGCCTTGGCGGCGGCGGCATCCACTGCATCACCCAGCAGGAGCCGGCATGACCGCGCTGCCGCCCCATGCCTTTGCGCCGACAGAGGGCGCAATGGGACACCACGTCATGGCCGCGATGAGCCACTTCGGCAACTCGCGCCTGTCCGACCGTGAGGCGGCGGTGGCGAGGCTGATCCTGCAGGGCCATTCCTCGAAGGTGATCGCGCGTATGCTGGGTAACAGCCCGGAAACGGTGAAGGTCTACCGCAAGCGCATCCATACCAAACTGGGGCTTGCTTCTTCGGCCGAGTTGTTTTCCCTTTTCCTTGCGGCCCTGTGCGCCGCGCCGGAAGGCACTGCAGACGACCCGTTGATCCACCTTTCCTGAGTGACCCGATATGATGACCCGCCGTACCCTCATCCGCTCCACCGCCATCGCCGGTGGCATCTCCCTTCTGCCGCGAGGCGCCCGCGCCGGCGGGTCAGCCCGCGCGGCGGGATTCTGGTACCCCGAGGAAACCGATCCGCATGAGCGGACCTTCATGCAATGGCCGGTGAATCCCTCCGTCTATGACGAGGCGGATTTCCTCTTTGACCTGCAAGGCACCATCGCCGACATCGCCTCCACGATCGCCGAGTTCGAGCCGGTGGTGCTGATGGCGGCGGCAGAGCATCACAAGGCGATCAGGAAGCTCGTCTCGGGCCAGGTGGAGTTGTGGGACATTCCGACCGATGACCTCTGGTGCCGCGATTCCGGCCCGTCCTTCGTGATCGACGGCAAGGGCGGCCTTGCCGTGACGCAGTTCAACTTCAACGGCTGGGGCAACAAGCAGGTGCATGGCAACGACGGCATGGTCGCCGCCCGCGTGGCCGAGCGGATGGGCCTGCCGGTGTTCGATGCCGGGCTGGTCGGCGAAGCCGGCGGCGTCGAAACCGACGGCCATGGCACGTTGATTGCCCATGAAAGCACCTTCATCAACCCGAACCGCAACAAGGGATCGAAGGACGAGATCACGGCGATGCTGCTTGAGACAATGGGGGCCGAAAAGATGATCTGGGCGCCCGGCATCATCGGCGCCGATATCACCGACTACCACATCGATGCGCTGGCCCGGTTCGTGAAGCCGGGGCAGGTGCTGATCCAGATGGGCGAAGAGATCGACCCCGAGGATCCCTGGTCGGTGTCAGCATTCGAGACGCATGACATCCTTGCCGAGGCGACCGATGCGGATGGCAACAGACTGGAACTGGTGATCCTGCCCGAGCCCTATGACATCCGCGTGGACAGCCCCGATTTCGTCTCGTCCTACGTCAACTACTACGTCTGCAACGGCGCGGTGATCGCCGCCGAGTTTGGCGACGAAGCAGCGGATGAGGAAGCCGCCGCGATCCTCGCCGATCTTTACCCCGGCCGAGAAATCGTGACACTGGACATTGATGCGGTCGGCGAAGTGGGGGGTGGCATCCACTGCGCCACGCATGAACAACCCAAGGTGTGACGCTTGCGCGACTGGCTGATCCGGAATTCAGAACCCTTGCAGGCCGTGGGAGCAATCGCCACGGCCTTTGCTGCTTTGACGGCGCTGATGGTCGTCCCCTATCAGTTGGCCGAAGCTGACCGCATCCAGCGCGACCAGACGGCGCGAGAGATTTACCGGGAGTTCCTGAATCTGACGGTGCAGAAGCCGGAGCTGGCGACGGCGGACTACTGCGCGTTGGCCGACCCCAAGAGTTTGGCGGCCTATTCGGCCTATGCCGACTACCTGCTCTATACCGCTGATCAGATGGTCGAAACCTCGCCCGTATGGCGCGGAACGATGGCCTCTTACCTCAAGACCCACATGGCCTATCTTTGCAGCCCCGAAATCCGGGAGGCCAATGATGATGTGGAAGACCTGATCGCCGATCTCGGCCTGACCTGCAAACCCGAGAACCAGTGCGAATAGGGGCGGCAGCAGCCGCCCCTTTCCATCACGCCGCCGCTTCGTGGCGGGTGAGAAGCCCGTAAGCTTCCGGCCTCCGGTCGCGCCAGGTGCCCCAGCTCTGCCGGTAGGCGCGGGTGGCGTCGAGGTCGATCCTTGCGGTCAGGTAGGTCTCGTCGAGTTTCCCCGCCTCGGCCAGCATCGCGCCGGTATGGTCGGCGATGAAGGACGACCCGTAGAACGTCATCTCGAGGTTCGGGCCCCTCTCGGTGCCGACCCGGTTCGATGCGACCACGGGGATCATGTTGGCCGCCGCATGGCCTTGCATCGTCCGCTGCCAATGCGCCGAGGAATCGAGATCGGGTTGGCCCGGCTCGGTGCCGATGGCGGTGGGGAACAGGAGCACCTCAGCCCCGAGAATCGCCAGCGCGCGCGCGGTTTCGGGGAACCACTGGTCCCAGCAGATGCCGCAGCCAACGCGTGCAAACCGGGTGTCGAAGACCTTGAAGCCGGTATCGCCGGGGGTGAAGTAGTACTTCTCCTCATAGCCCGTGGCATGGGGGATATGGGTCTTGCGGTAGTTCCCAAGGATCGCCCCATCGGCGTCGATCATCGCGAGCGAGTTGAAGAAGGTGTTTCCCGCCGCCTCATAGTAGCTGACCGGCAGCACCACCCCGAGCTTTCGGGCCAGCACGGAGAAGTGCCGTACGGCGCGGTCGGTTTCCAGCGGCTTTGCATGGCGCTGAAGGTCATGGTCCTTCTCGATGCAGAAATAGGGCGTCTGGAAAAGCTCCTGCAACAGGATGATCTCTGCGCCGTCCTCCGCCGCCGCCGTCACCTGTTCCTCGGCCTTCTGGATGTTGTCATCCAGATCCCAGGAACAGGCCATCTGGGTCGCGGCCAGTGTCACGAATGTCATGGGTTTCCCTTTCAGTTCATCAGCTTGGTCCAGACCTTGTCGATCAGGGCCGTAGCCTCGGGCGAGCAGGTCGGAATGAATTCGGGCGCCGGCGCATCTGCTGGCGGATTGATTTCAGGGGCGGCGGCAAGGGCGGGGTCGATGAAGGCCTCGGACCCCTTGATGCCGTTCGAATAGCGCGCGTAATTGGTGATCATCGCGGCGTTCTCCGGGTCCATGACGAAGTTGACCCAGGCCTTGGCATTGTCGAGGTTCGGCGCGCCCTTGGCCACTGCGACATTGTCCATCCAGCCGGTATAGCCTTCCTTCGGGTAGACATAGGCGATGGTCGGCTTTTCGTCGCGCGCCCGCATCGAATAGCCATTCCACGCCATCGACACCACGGCTTCACCCGACACCAGAAGTTCCTTGGTTTCGGAGTCGTAGGACTTCACCCATTCCTTCTGCGTCTCCAGCAGTTCCAGAACCCGCTTCATCTCGTCGGGGTTTTCCGAACAACGCGGCACACCGAGGTAGCGTTCGGCCATGTTGATGACGTCGTTCATGTCGCGGAGCATGTTGATGCGGCCCTTGACCTCTTCGGCGGGGTCAAAGAGCACCGCAAGCGAGGAGGTATCGCCCTTCACCACGGCGGTATCGACGGCGAAGGCGGTCGAGCCCCAGGCCCAGGGGGCGGAATATTCGCGCTTGGGGTCCCAGTAGACCTCACGCCACTTCTCGTCGACATTGGCGAAGTTCGGCATCGCGAAGACGTCGATCTTCTCGACCATGCCTTCGGCGATCAGGACCTGCATGGTCGCATCGCCCGGCACGATCACGTCATAGCCCGCGCCGCCCGCGCGCAGCTTGGCGATCATCGTCTCCATGCTGTCATAACTGTCGATACGGACCTTGACGCCGAATTCCTTCTCGAATTTGGCGACCAGATCGGGCGGGGTGTATTCGCCCCAGGTGTAGATGAAGAGATCGCCTTCGGCGAAGGCCGGGGCGGTGGTCAGAAGCAGGATGGCAAGCGCGCGCATGGGCATTCCTTTCAGGTTTTGCGCCGGGAAATCAGCCCGGACAGGATGACGACTAGGGCAGAGGCAAGAACCATGAGCGACGACACCGCGTTGACCTCGGGCGTGATGCCAAGGCGGAGCATCGAGTAAAGGTGGACGGGTAGCGTGGTCGAACCGGGGCCGGCGAGCATCGATGAGATGATGAAATCGTCGAGTGAGACGATAAACGCCAGAAGCCAGCCGGAGAGGAGGCCCGGCGCCAGAAGCGGCAGGGTGATGAGGGCGAAGCGCCGCAAGGGGCGGGCGTAAAGGTCGGCTGCCGCCACCTCAAGCCCGGCGTCCATCGAGGTCAGCCGCGCGGCGATGGGCAGGTAGGCGAAGGGGATGCAGAAGGTCGTATGGGCGATGACGAGCGAGCCGAAGCCAAGGCCAAGCCCCACGGCCGAGAAGAAGATCAGACTGGCGATGGCGGTGACGATCTCGGGCACCATCAGCGGGAAGTTGAGGACAGCATAGGCGGCGGCCTTGCGGCGTACGCGCATCCGCACCATGGCTAGGGCCGCCGCCGTGGCCATGACGGTGGCAAGGCTCGCCGCGATCACCGCCAGAAGGACCGAATTCAGGGCCGCCCCGCCGATTTCCTCATTGGCGAAGACGGCGCGATACCAGCGTAACGAGAGGCCGTCGAGCCGGCTGATCGACCGCCCGCCGTTGAAAGAGTAGAGCATCAGGAACAGGATCGGCGCATAGAGGAAGGCCACCGCCAGCGCTGCCGTCACCCCGACGCCGGGCAGATTGCGGATGTCTCTGGCGCGGGTGTCGAGAAGGGCCATCATGCCTCCTCCCGTGCTGCGCGGCGGGCGACGAGGATGAGGGCGATCAGCGTGACGCTCATCAGCACGGTCGAGAGCGCCGCCCCGAAGGGCCAGTTGCGGCTCCCTTGAAACTGCATCCCGATGAGGTTGCCGAGCATCAGCGTCTTGCCGCCGCCAAGGATGTCGGGGGCGAGGTATGAGCCGATACCGGGGATGAAGACCAGAAGCCCCCCGGCAATCAGGCCGGGCCTGAGGATCGGCAGGATCACCGACCGGACCGCCTGCCAGCGGCTGGCATGAAGGTCATAGGCGGCCTCCAGGAGCGAGAAGTCGAAACGCTCGATGGCGGCATAGAGCGGCAGGATCATGAAGGGGAGGAAGGAGGACACGAGGCCAAGGCCGATGGCGAAGTTGTTGTAGGCAAGGGGCAGGGGGCCGTCGGCCAGGCCCATCGACTGCAAGGCGCCGTTGATCGGCCCTTCGTCGCGCAGCATCAGGAGGAGCGCAATGGTGCGGACGAGGAGGTTAACCCAATAGGGCACCGTTACCAGCATCAGGCAGAGCGACTTTTGCGCAGGCGGCCGGGTGGCGATGAACCAGGCCGTCGGCAGGCCGATCATCAGGCAGAGGATAGTGGCGATGCCCGCCTGCACAACGGATCGGCCGAGGATTTGCAGATAGTCGGCGTTGAAGCTGAGCGTATCGTCGAAGATATCGCGCTCGAACAGGAGGCGGACATAGGCCTCGCCGGAAGGTTGCCAGATCACGCCGCCATATTGCGCGGGCGACAGAATGGAATAAAGCGTGGTCAGCGCGATGGGCAGCGCCATGAAGATCAGGATGGTGCCGAGCGAGGGGGCAAGGAGAAGGCGGTGCAGCTTCATGATGCGAGAACCCGGATCGCCCCGGTCTCCGGGCGCAGCGCCACGCGGTCGCCCGGCGCAAAGTCCAGCGCACCGCGCAGACCACCGCGAGGCAGAGTGACGTGCAGCGGCACCGCAGCACCTTCCAGCCGGAAGGAAAGTTCGTTGCCCATGTAGATGCGCTCGGCCACCACCAGCGGGCCGAGATCGCCGGGCTGGTGGCCGCCCGCGGGCAGGATCGCCAGCCGCTCGGGCCGGATCGCCAGCGTGACTTCGGCGCCACTCGTGCCGGTTGCCGGGATCGTGCCCAGCCCCTCGGCCATAGCACCCTCCGGCCCCATCCGCGCCGGGATCAGATTCGCCCCGCCGATGAAATCGGCCACGAAGCGGTTCGCGGGGGCCTCATAGATTTCCTCGGGTCGGCCAAGCTGCTGGACCCGCCCGCCCTGCATCACCGCGATGCGGTCCGACATCGCCAAGGCCTCGTCCTGGTCGTGGGTGACGAAGACAAATGTGATGCCAGTCTCGCGCTGCAACGCCTTCAGCTCCGACCGCATCCGCTGCCTGAGTTTGGCATCGAGCGCCGACAGGGGCTCGTCCAGCAGCAGGATCTTCGGCCCCGGCGCCAGCGCCCGGGCCAGCGCCACCCGCTGTTTCTGCCCGCCCGAAAGCTGATCCGGGCGGCGCTGCTCCATCCCCTCCAGCCCCACGAGTTCCACCATCCGTGCCACCGTCGCGGCAATCTCGGCCCTTGGGCGGCCCAGCATGCGGAGGGCAAAGCCCACGTTCTCGGCCACCGTCAGATGCGGGAAGAGCGCATAGTGCTGAAAGACGGTGTTCACCGGGCGGTCTTCCGGCGGCATGCCCGCGACGTTGCGCCCGAAGATGGCGATCTCACCCACGGTCGGCTGGTCGAACCCCGCGATCAGCCGGAGGAGCGTGGTCTTGCCGCACCCCGACGGGCCGAGGAGCGTGAAGAACTCATTGGCCCGGATGGCAAGGTCGATGCCGCCGAGGGCATGATGCGCCGAGGTCCCCCGGCCATAGGTGCGGCCAAGGCCGGTCAGCCGACATGCGTCCCCATGATCCTGCAATCCGGCATCCCCCTGCAATCGCCCTGGCGAAAAGCATGGTCGCGAATGGCTGAGGGGTCATGTCACCACGAAGGGGTATCGGCGCGCTGTGAAGGTCCGGCGCGACGCGTTTCAGTGAAAATCCCGCGAGCCCGGGATGATGCGGGCGTTGCGGGGATGGCCCGGCGCCGGTGCCGGGATCGGGTGCCTGACCTCATCCGCGCGCGACAGCGGGGGCGTCAGGCTGCGGTCCGACAGGCGCAGCAGGACATCGCTGCGGTCCTGCAATGCCTCGGCCACGATATGGGTCACGCCGGAGGCCGCATCGCGTTGCAGGCGGCCTGTCACATGCATCAGCCGCGCCGTCATGATCACCTTGCGGAAGGCCGCCATGACCTTCGGCCAGACGACAAGATTGGCGACACCGGTTTCATCCTCCAGCGTGATGAAACAGACGCCCTTGGCGCTGCCGGGGCGCTGGCGGACCAGCACGAGGCCGGCAAGCTGCACATGGCGGTTGTTGCCGACCGCGCCCAGATCGGCGGCACGGACAAAGCCCTGCCGTGCCATGCTGGCGCGCAGGAAGGCCATGGGATGCGCCTTCAGGGACAGGCGCAGGGTCTGGTAGTCGGCCACGACCTGCTCGCAGAGCGGCATGACCGGAAGGTGGGCCACAGGCTCTTCCCCCTCATCCTTCCCAGGCTGGAACAAGGGCAGATCCGGCGCATCGCGCAGCGCCTTCGCGTCCCAGAGTGCGGCCCGCCGATCCAGCCCCATCGACCGGAAGGCATCCGCAGCGGCCAGCGCGCGGATCGTCCGGCCATTCAGGCCCGCGCGGACGGCGAGGTCCGCGAGGCTGGCATAGGGTTCGTCGCGGAAACGGATCAGCCGACTGGCCGCCTCTCGCGCCATGCCGTCCACCTGCCTGAGGCCGAGCCGCAGGGCAAAGCGGTTGCCGGCAGGTTCCAGCGTATTGTCCCATTCGCTGAAATTCACGTCCGCATCGCGCAATTCGACCCCGTGTTCGCGGGCATCGCGGACGATCTGGGCCGGGGCGTAAAAGCCCATCGGCTGCGAATTCAGCAGCGCACAGGCAAAGGCCGCCGGGTGATGACACTTCAGCCAGCTTGAGACATAGACCAGCAAGGCAAAGCTGACCGCATGGCTTTCGGGAAAGCCATAGTCGCCGAAGCCCTTGATCTGGTTGAAGCAGCGGCGGGCGAATTCCGGGTCATAGCCGCGCCCGATCATCCGACCGACCATCAGATCCTCCAACTCGCCGATAGTGCCGCGCGAGCGGAAGGTGGCCATGGCCTTTCTCAGCGCATTCGCCTCTTTCGGGCTGAATTCGGCGGCGACCATGGCGATCTTCATCGCCTGTTCCTGAAAGATCGGCACACCGCAGGTGCGGCTGAGGATGCTGCGAAGTTCGTCAGGATCATGGGGGGAGGCAGGGGAGGGATAATCCTCCGCCTCGATCCCGCTGCGGCGGCGAAGATAGGGATGCACCATGTCGCCCTGGATCGGGCCGGGACGGACGATGGCGACCTCGATCACCAGATCGTAGAAGCGGCGTGGGCGAAGGCGTGGCAGCATGTTCATCTGCGCCCGGCTTTCGACCTGGAAGACGCCGACAGAGTCGCCCTTGCAGAGCATGTCATAGGTGTCCCCGTCGTCCGGCGGGATCGAGGCGAGGTCGTGCGAAATGCCGTAATGGTTCTGCAAAAGGTCAAAGCACTTTCGGATGCAGGTCAGCATCCCCAAGGCCAGCACATCGACCTTGAGGATGCCCAGCGCATCAATGTCGTCCTTGTCCCATTCGA
>DJUV01000252.1 GCA_002440625.1 Rhodobacteraceae bacterium UBA6273
CCCGGCATCGCCGAGGCGCTGGTCGCGACAGCACTTGGTCTTGTCGCGGCGATCCCGGCGGTCATCTTCTACAACAAGCTCTCGACCGACAGCGACCGGATCATCGCCGGCTACGAGGCTTTCGCCGACGAATTCGCCACGATCCTGTCGCGCCAGCTGGACGCCTGAGCCATGGGGGCAGGGGTCATCAAGGGCGGGCGCGGCGGCGGGCACCGCCGGCGCGGTTCGCGCGGCAAGGCTGCGGTCATGTCCGAGATCAACGTCACGCCCTTCGTGGACGTGATGCTGGTGCTACTCATCATCTTCATGGTGGCCGCCCCGCTTCTGACGGTGGGCGTTCCGCTTGAACTGCCGAAGACGGCGGCGCAAGCTGTGGCGACCGAACAGGAAGAGCCGCTGACCATCTCCATCCAGGACGACGGCAGCCTGTCGATCCAGAACACGCCTGTCGCCGAGGAAGAACTGATCGCCCGCCTGCAGGCCATCGCCGCCGAGCGAACGAGCGACAAGCTTTTCCTTCGCGCCGACGGGCGCATTCCCTATGAGCGTGTGGTGCAGGTGATGGGCGCGCTCAACGCGGCCAGCTTCTCAAACATCACGCTTGTTACTGACGCCGGGGGCCCCAACTTCGGCGGGCAGGCGGCAAACTAAGGGGGCATCGGGGCGGATGCCCATGGAGCGGTCAGAGCGCATCGGCATGATGGTCTCGGGGGGTGCGCATGCGGGCGCCATCCTCTGGCTCCTCATTGGCGGGGTGTTCTTTTCGCATGACATGCCGCCGCCCGTCGCGACGGCGGAAGTTTCGCTGATGTCGCAATCGCAGTTCGACGCGATGGTTGCTGCCGCCCCCAAGGCCGCGACCGAAGCGCCGCCGCAGCCATCGCTGCCGCAGCCGCCGACCGCCGATCCGACACCACCGAAGCCCGAACCGAAACCGGAACCGAAGCCGCAACCAAAGCCCGAGCCGCAGCCGGAACCGGACCCGAGCCCGGACGTGACCGAACTGACGCCGCCAGAGGCGAATGTGGAGGATACACCGCCGACCCCGCCATCGCCGCCGATCGAATCTTCTGCCCCCGAGGTCGTGACGCCCGAAGCGCAGCCGAAACCCGCGGACATCGTCGCGCCCGATCCGACCACGGCGCCGGACCAGCCCGCCGACGTGGCCCCCGATGCCGTGGCCGAAACGGCACCCGATCCGACCGCGGAACCCCAGTCGGAGCCCGTGACCGAGGCGGCAGCGCCGAAGGAAACCGGTGATGTGCTGAAGACCGAAGAGAACAAGGACAAGGTTGCCTCTGCGGCGCCGCCGAAATCGGTCCGGCCCAAAAGCAAGCCGCCGAAGCCCGCCAAGCCCGCCCCGGCCGAGGAAACCAAGCCCGCCGAGGAACCCGCGACCGAACCCACGGAAACCGCTGCTGCTGCTGCGCCGACGGAGACGCCTGACGCGGCCATGAAAGACCTCCTGGCCGAGGCGATGGCAGGCGAAGCCGCCGAAGAGCCCGCGCCCGGAACCGGCACCGCCGAGACCGGCCCGCCGATGACCGGGGGAGAGAAGGATGCGCTTGTCATCGCCGTCAAGCAGTGCTGGAACGTCGGCTCGCTCTCGACCGAAGCGCTCAACACGGTGGTCACGGTCGGCGTCAGCATGGACCAGTCGGGCAAGCCCGTCTCCGGCTCGATCCGCATGCTCAGCTACGACGGCGGCAGCGAGGTCTCGGCGCAGCAGGCCTACGAGGCCGGCCGCCGTGCCATCATCCGCTGCGGCCAGAACGGCTTTCCGCTGCCACCCGAGAAATACGCCCAGTGGCAGGAGGTGGAGATCACCTTCGACCCCGAACAGATGAGGATGCGATGACACCGACCCTCGCCCTGAACAACCAAAGTCCCCGTAACGATCCCAGAGAAGGGAATGTCATGACCTTCATCCGCTCGCTTTGCATTGCGCTTGCCTTCACCGGCGTCGCGGCGACCACCGTCAGCGCCCAGAGCGGCCCCTTGCGCATCACCATCACCGATGGCGTGATCGAGCCCTTGCCCTTCGCGGCCCCCGTCTTCGTCGCTGAAAACTCCGGCGCGGCCGAGGTCGCCCAGCGGATCACGCAAGTGGTGGCTGCCGACCTTTCCGGCACCGGGCTTTTCCGCGAGATTCCGTCCTCGGCCTTCATCAGTCCGGTGACGAACTTTGACGCGCCGGTGGCCTATGCCGACTGGAAGGCGATCAATGCCCAGGCACTTATCACCGGCGCGGTTTCGGCCGGATCGGACGGGCGGGTGAACGTCAAGTTCCGGCTCTATGATGTCTTCTCCGGCGCACCCCTTGGCGACGGGATGCAGTTCGGCGGCGGTCAGGGTGACTGGCGCCGCATCGCCCATAAGGTGGCCGACCAGATCTACGGCAGGATCACCGGCGAAGGCCCCTATTTCGACACGCGCGTCGTCTATGTCGCGGAAAGCGGCCCGAAGGATGCGCGGCTGAAGCGCCTTGCGATCATGGATTACGACGGCGCCAATGTTCAGTATCTGACCGACAGCTCGACCATCGTGCTGGCCCCGCGCTTTTCGCCGGGCGGCGACCGCATTCTCTATACCTCGTTCGAGACGGGCTTCCCCCGGATCAAGATGATGGACCTTGCGAGCGTCTCTTCAAAGGCACTGGCCGATCTTCAGGGCAACATGACGTTTGCGCCGCGCTTTTCGCCGGATGGCGGGACGGTGGTCTTTTCGGTGTCCCAGGACGGCAACACCGACCTCTATTCGATGAACCTGTCCTCCGGCCAGACCACGCGGCTGACCAATGCGCCGTCGATCGAAACTGCGCCCTCCTTCTCGCCCGATGGCAGCCAGATCGTGTTCGAGAGCGACCGTTCCGGCAACCAGCAGCTTTACGTCATGTCCGCCGGCGGCGGCGACGCGACGCGGATCAGCTTCGGCGAGGGGCGCTACGGCACCCCGGTCTGGAGCCCGCGTGGCGACATGGTAGCCTTCACCAAGCAGAACGCCGGGCGTTTCCATATCGGCGTGATGCGGACGGACGGATCGGAGGAGCGGCTCCTGACCGCCTCCTTCCTCGACGAGGGGCCGACCTGGGCGCCGAACGGCCGCGTGATCATGTTCACGCGCGAAAGCGCGGGCGCCGGCGGCGCGGCGCAGCTTTACTCGGTCGACATTTCGGGGCGGAACCTTCGGGCCGTGCCGATGGAGGGCGGCGCGTCCGATCCGGCCTGGTCGCCACTTCTGCCGTAGGATGGGCAATATTGCCCATCGCGCGCTTCCGGCCAGACGTTTCCAAATGCCCAACCCGATGCTAAGGTAACGGCCATCGAGCCAATGACAAAGGCGGTAAAACCGATGAATAAACTCACTTCCCTTCTTCTCGTGGCCAGCGCCGTCGCGCTTGCGGCCTGCAGCAATCCCGACCGTTATGGCGCCAACGGCGGCGCGGGCGGCGCCGGTGGCGCGGGCGGCATCAACCAGGGCGGTCTCGGCGACCCGAGCGACCCGAACTCCATCGCCTATTTCAACCAGACCATCGGCGACCGCGTGCAATTCGCCGTGAACGAGTCGACGCTGTCGCCGCAGGCGCAGATGACGCTGACGCAGCAGGCCACTTGGCTTGGTTCGCATCCGAACTACACGGCCATCATCGAGGGACACGCGGACGAACAGGGCACGCGCGAATACAACATCGCGCTTGGCGACCGCCGCGCCAACGCAGTCAAGGGCTATCTCGTGGCCCAGGGCGTTGCGGCGAACCGGCTCCAGACCGTGTCCTACGGCAAGGAACGCCCGCTCGCGGTCTGTTCGGACGAGCAGTGCTATTCGCAGAACCGCCGCGCCGTGACGGTGCTCGGCGCCGCCGGTGGCGTCTGAGGCCGGCATGAAGCGGGTGCTTCTTCTCTGCGCGGCGCTGGCAGCAATGCCGGTCGCCGCCGGCGCACAGGGCAAGGCGCAGACGCTCGCGGACATCCGCGGGCAGTTGTCGCGGCTTGCAGCAGATCTTCAGGCGCTTCGGTCCGAACTGGTGCAGGGCGGGGCGCCCGCGATGCAGGCGGCGGGCGGCGCTTCCGCGCTTGACCGCATGAATGCGATGGAGGCTGAGCTGTCACGGCTCACCTCGCAGACCGAGCAGGTCCAGAACAGCGTCAACCGGGTCGTTGCCGACGGCACCAACCGGATCGGCGATCTGGAATTCCGGCTCTGCGAACTGGAAGAGGGCTGCGATCCGGCGAACCTGCCGATCACCCAGAGCCTTGGGGGCGCACCCGCCGGCGGTTCTCAGGGAACGGCCGCTCCGGTCGTCACCACCCAGCCCGCGACGGGCGCGGGAACCGGGGCACCGGAACTCGCCGTGGCGGAACAGGCGGACTATGATCGGGCGAAGGCGGCGCTCGATTCCGGTGACTTTCAAGGCGCCGCTGAAAAGTTTGCGGCCTTTGGCCAAGCCTATCCGGGCAGCCCCCTGACCGGCGAGGCGCAGTATCTGCGCGGCGAGGCGCTGGAGAAGGTCGGCGATACCGCCAATGCGGCCCGCGCCTATCTTCAGGCGTTTTCCGGTGAGCCGAACGGCCCGCGCGCCCCGGCGGCGCTGTTGCGACTGGGCGCAACCCTTGGCGCGCTCGGTCAGACGCAGGAGGCCTGCGTGACGCTGGGCGAGGTCGGGACCCGCTTCCCGGCAGCGCCAGAGGCGGTCGAAGCGCAGGCGACGATGCGCAACCTGAACTGCCAGTGAGCGGGACGGGCTGGCCGCAGTCGGAAGGCGAGGACGCCTTCCTTCTGCATCTGCCCGAATGGACTTATCCCGGCAAATGGCCCAGCCGCACCGGTGTCGCCGTTTCCGGCGGCAGCGACTCCATGGCGCTTCTGCACCTCTTTTGGCGGCTTCAGATGCACCATGTCGGAACCGTGTACGCCGTCACGGTGGATCATCGCCTGCGTCCTGAGGCGGCGGAAGAGGCCCGGTTCGTCGCGCGGTTTTGCGCGGAACTCGGGGTGCCGCACGATACTCTCGTATGGGACCACGGCCCAATCCAAGGCAATCTTCAGGATCAGGCCCGCCGCGCCCGCTACGCGCTCATCGGCGATTGGGCCCGCGGGGCGGGTATCACGGATGTTGTCCTCGGACATACTGCCGACGATCAAGCGGAGACCTTCCTAATGGGGCTCGCCCGTGAGGCCGGTCTGGATGGGCTGTCGGGAATGCGGAGAAGCTGGACCGAGGCGGGCTTGCGATGGGCGCGCCCCTATCTTTCTGCGTCACGCGAGGATATGCGCTCCTACCTCGTCCGGCACGGCCTTACCTGGGTCGATGACCGTTCGAACACGGATGACCGCTTTCAGCGGGTTAAGGCGCGGCGCGCCCTGGACGCCCTGGCCCCGCTCGGAATCACGGCAGAGGGGCTGGCCGGTGTGGTGACCAACCTCGCCATCGCACGTTCCGACCTTGTGCATCTGGCGTTGGAGACCGCATCACGCATCACCCGGACAGAGGCGGGCGAGGTGGTCTTCGATCTGAGGCCTTGGAAGACAACTGGCACCGACACGCGGCGCAGACTCCTGATTGCCGCGGTCCGCTGGGTGTCTTCGGCGGACTACGCCCCGCGCGCGGAGCAGATCGCGCGGCTTGAGGCGTCGATCTGGCAGGGCCGGGATGCCACGCTGGCGGGGTGCAAGGTGACGGTGACCGTGGCCGAGCTCCGCGTCAGCCGTGAGCCGAAAACCGTCGCCGGGCTGGAATGTCCGACCGATGTGCTCTGGGACCGGCGTTGGCGCTTGACCGGCCCGCATGATCCCGCCCTTCGCATCCGCGCGCTTGGCCCCGATGGCCTTCGCGCCTGCAAGGACTGGCGCGAGAGCGGTCTCAGCCGCGCGGCACTCATCGTCTCGCCCGCGATCTGGCGCGGCGAGGAGCTGATCGCCGCTCCTCTGACGGGAAAAACCAACGGCTGGATGGCCGAAATCGTCACACCCTTCCCGGAAGGTGTCTTATCGCATTGAACACGGCCCCTTTATCTCTATTTTAGAGGAAAGGCCCGCCGCTGACGATTGCGGCCGGTCGGATATTGGAGGAAGTCCCCTTGGGTAACGCGAGAAACATCGCATTCTGGGTCGTTCTGTTTGTCCTGATCCTTGCGCTGTTCCAGCTGTTCGGCAACGGCCAGAGCACGATGAACGCCCGCACGCTGTCCTATTCCGACTTCGTGCAGAAGGTGGATAGCGGCGAGGTCAGCGCCGTCGTCATGGATGGCGAGCAGATTCAGGTCCAGACCAAGGACGGCCAGACTTACGTGTCGATCAAGCCCCAGGGCGAGCAGCTCAATCAGGAACTGGTCGACAACCTGATCGCCAAGAAGGTTTCCGTCCGCGCCGAGCGTCAGCAGCAGTCGGGCTTCTTCTCGGTCCTGTCGCTCTGGCTGCCGTTCCTTGTCCTCATCGGCATCTGGATTTTCTTCATGAACCGGATGCAGGGCGGCGGGCGCGGTGGCGCGATGGGCTTTGGCAAGTCGCGCGCGAAACTGCTGACCGAAAAGCATGGCCGTGTGACCTTTGACGACGTGGCCGGCATCGACGAGGCCAAGGAAGAGCTTGAGGAGATCGTCGAGTTCCTGCGGAACCCGCAGAAATTCTCGCGCCTTGGCGGCAAGATCCCGAAGGGCGCGCTTCTGGTCGGCCCTCCCGGCACGGGTAAGACGCTGCTTGCCCGGGCTATTGCGGGTGAGGCGGGCGTGCCCTTCTTCACCATCTCGGGTTCCGACTTCGTGGAGATGTTCGTCGGCGTCGGCGCCTCCCGCGTCCGCGACATGTTCGAACAGGCCAAGAAGAACGCCCCCTGCATCGTGTTTATCGACGAGATTGACGCCGTGGGCCGGTCGCGCGGCGTGGGCTACGGCGGTGGCAATGATGAACGCGAACAGACGCTGAACCAGCTTCTGGTCGAGATGGACGGGTTTGAAGCCAACGAGGGCATCATCATCGTCGCGGCCACCAACCGGCCCGACGTGCTTGACCCGGCACTTCTGCGCCCCGGTCGCTTCGACCGTCAGGTGCAGGTGC
>DJUV01000182.1 GCA_002440625.1 Rhodobacteraceae bacterium UBA6273
CAGCGTCGACTTGCCGCAGCCGTTCGAGCCGAGAAAGCCGAAGATCTCGCCGCGCCCGATGCGGAAGCTCACATCATCCACCGCGGTGAAGCTGCCGAAGGTCTTGGTCAGCCCGAATGCCTCGATCGCCGCCGTGGTGTCGCCGTCCTCACGCGGGGGAACCACCAGCCCGCCATAGCCGCGGCGGCGCGTCTCGGGCAACAGCGCGACAAAGGCCTCCTCAAGCGTCGCCTGCCCGGTGCGGGCCAGAAGATCGGCCGGCGTGCCCTCGGCGGCAATGCGGCCGGAATCGACCGCAACCAGCCAGTCGAAGCGTTGCGCCTCGTCCATGTAGGCGGTGGCGACGATCACGCTCATGCCCGGCCGCCGGGCGCGGATGCGTGCGATCAGGTCCCAGAACTGCCGCCGCGACAGGGGATCGACGCCGGTCGTCGGCTCGTCCAGGATCAAAAGGTCAGGGTCGTGCAGCAGGCTGGCGCAGAGCGACAGCTTCTGCCTCATGCCGCCCGAAAGCTTGCCCGCCGGCCGGTCGGGAAACGGGGCGAGCCCGGTCGCCGCCAGAAGTTCGGCAATGCGCGACCGGCGCGCGCGCGCCGGAAGGCCGTAGAGTCGGGCGAAGAAATCGAGGTTCTCGCGCACGCTGAGCGTGGGGTAGAGGTTCCGCCCCAGCCCCTGCGGCATGTAGGCGATGCGCCGCACGATGTCCTGCCGCTCGCGCCGGTTCCGCAGGTCACCGCCCAGCGCCGCGACCTGGCCCGACTGGGCGCGGCGGACCCCGGCGATCAGCGCAAGAAGCGTCGATTTGCCGACCCCGTCCGGGCCGATCAGGCCGACCATCCGCCCTGCGGGGAAGCTGACGGTCACGTCGTCGAGTGCCACGACCTTGCGGTAGCGGTGCGTGACCCCCGTCAGGGTTGCAACGGCGGCCTGCGTCGCTTCGGGCGCGTCCGGCGGGGTCATTCCGCTGCCGTCTTGCCGACCGACAGCCGGTCCGGCCAGCCCGCGCCGGGATCGGTGCGCAGATAGGCGATGCCGCGCAGCCCGCTGACCGGACGGCCGCCCAGCCGTTCGCCAAGATCGGCAGGAGCCCGCAGTTCGATGCGGAACATCAGCCGTTCCCGCTCGGCATCGGTCTCGACCGTCTTCGGCGTGAACTGCGCCTCGGGCGAAACAAAGCTGACGGTCATCGGCAGCACCGTCTCGGGCAGGGCGTCGAGGATCACGCGCGCCTCGTCGCCAAGCACCAGCCGGCCGGCGTCACCTGCGGGCAGGAACACGGTCATCTTGACATCGCTGAGGTCGAGCAGCGTGACGATGCGACCGCCCGCCGGAATCACCGCCCCGGTTTCGATCAGCCGGTAGAGCACGGTCCCCGCAACCGGCGCCGCGATCACGGTCCGCGCCAGCGCGATGCGGGCGCTGTCAAGTGCCGCCTCTGCCGCCTGAACGGCGGCGACCGCCTCGGCCACCCCGGCATTGCGGCTGGCCAGGCCCGCCTCGGCAGTGGTCAGCGCCTGCTGCGCCTTCTGGTGCACGCGGTGCGAGGCAACGTCCGCGTCAGCCAATGCGGCGGTGCGGTCGAACTCTTGCCGGGCGAAGGTCAGTTCCGCCTCCTGCGCCGACCGCGCCGCTTCGGCGACGGCGACCGCCTGGCGGGCGCGCTCGGCCTCGGCCTCGGCGCGATTGACGGCGGCTTCGGCAGTGGCCGCGTCCAGCCGGGCGACGGTCAGGTCGCGCGCAACCCGGTCGCCCTCCTGGACCGTGATCTCGGTCACGCGCCCGGCAATTTCGGTTGCCACGTCCACGCTTGCCGCTTCGATCCGGCCGTTGGCGCTGACGATCCCGGCTGGAAGCCTGTCGCTTGCCGCAGCGTTCCAAGCCGTCCAGGCCGCCCATCCGCCCACGCCGAGCGCCGCCACGACCGCAATTCCGAGTACCTTGTTCCTAGCGCTTGGCACGATGTCCCCTTCACGGTTTGTCTACCGCCGTCTGTCCGCCGGATACGGCACAGGTTCTTACGGACTGCACTGTGCGCGGCGTTTGGATACAGACGCGCGGAAGGCCGAAGCATTACAACGGCAGGTACGACATCGGCTTGATTTCCCGGCAACCGCATCAGGTCCGGAACGCCAGGCCGGTTCGGCACCGATTGGCATCGTCATCCGGTTCCTTCGGTGCCACAACGACAAAGATCGTCCCACGGGCCTTCTTCCTCCCAAAAGGTCCGGAAAGAAGGTTAGGAGGACGGCCGCATTCCGCGACCCGGCCCGCTGATGCACAGGTGTGCCGGGGTCACCTGCGGCAGGGCCCCGGCCACGCTGGCCCGTGCCAACGGCATCCCCCGCCGGATGTCCCACATCAGCAGGGCGTTCAGAACGCGCAGCCGATCACGGCTTGGCCGACGCGCGCGGAGCCAGGCGTCCCGGCAGCCATAGACCCGGCCAGACTGCAAAGGCGATCACGGCAGCCGTCAGCACGAAGGCGGCGTTCGGCAGCCAGGTCACGTCATAAAGCATGCCGCCCGCCACCGACCCGAGCGTCGCACCCAGACTGGCCGCTGCGGTTTGCCTGCCGAGTTCCGCCCCGGATTTGGGCCCGGCATGGCTGGCAATCCAGTAGGTCAGGATCGGCGACAATATCCCGGCACTGGCCGCGACCGCGCCGACCGCCACCAGCATCAGCCGGTAGTCGTCGGTCTGTGGCAGGGCGAACAGCGCCGCCGCCATGACCGCAAATGCGGGCGCGATCAGCCAGCGGGTGAACTCCGGTTTGACCAATGGCGAAAACACGACCGCCTGCACCACGATCATCACGCCCGAGCACAGGGTGAACATGATGGCTATCTGCCCCGGTGCCAGGCCAAGATCCTGTCTGCCGCGCAGGGCCAGCCCGACCTCGAATACCGCGACCCCGGCCGACACGACAAAGCCCAGGACAAGAAGCCAGCGCACCGCTTCCGGGGAAGTAACCCGTGCCGGCCGCCGGACCTTTTCCGGGTGGGCGACCGGCGATGTGCGCACCGTCATCGCGACCGCCAGCGCCGCCACCAGTGCCAGACCACCCGTCGCCACCAAAGGCACCATCAGAGAACCGGCAGATCCGCCAAATTGCCGTATCAGCGCGACGCCCAGGACCGGCCCCAGCAGAAATCCCGAAACGCCCGCCAGTGACACAAAGGTCAACCGGCGACCCAGCTCGGCCCGCGTCGCGGAGACATCCGTGACGGTTGCCAGGGCAACCGGCGTCACCGCCGCGGCAAAGAGGCCGCTGAACGCCCGCTCCGCGTAAAGCGCTGGCAGCGTTTCGAAAACCGCAAAGCCCAGCATGGTCGCGCCAAACCCTCCCAGCCCGATCAGCAGGACCGGACGCCGCCCCCAGCGATCTGACAATTTGCCCCAGACCGGCGCACACAGGAACAGGGCGAACATGTAGAGTGCGGTCAGAAGCCCTGTCGCGCGTGACACTTGCACCGCCGTGCTGCCTTGACCCAGTAGCTGACCGACAAGGTCGGGCAGTTGCGGCAGCAGGACGCCGAAACCGGCAGAGATGGCAAAGACCGCCAGCATCAGGACGGCAAGCATGCGCCCCTTGCGTGGGACAATGACGGCGCCAGAAAGCTGGTCGGTCATTCAGATCGCTGCAACGACTTTGGCCAGGAGATCGCGCACCTGCCCGGCGACGGCTTGCAGGGCGGGGTTGTCAATCGCCGCCATCGAGGCGACCGGGTCGATGGCACTGACCTCGACCCCGCCGTCGACCGCGCGCAGGATCACGTTGCAGGGCAACATCGCGCCCACGCGCGGCTCCAGACCGATGGCCTGATGCGCCATATTCGGATTGCAGGCGCCCAGGATGAGATACTGTCCCATTTCCACATCCAGCTTTTTCTTCATCGTCGCGGCGACATCGATTTCGGTCAGAATGCCGAATCCGCCGTCAGCCAGCGCCTTGCGGGTGCGGGCGTCAACTCCAGCAAACTCCGCCCCGGCAGTCAGCCGGTTCATCGTATAGCCCATTGCGATATCCTTTCGCTACGACACATGCGCAGATGCTTGAACAGGGCACTTCCTTCGGGGCAGCCAAATGTTATTGCGGCCCGGCGCCCTCTGCAAGCTCTTGACCTCATGGCCTCATGGCCTCAAAGAAATCTCTGAGACGGCATGGCCGCGTCGACGGAATTGTGACCGATCGCCTGAGATCCTATGGCGCCGCACTCGGAGAACTCGGCATCCGCGACCGGCAGGATACCGGCCGCTGGCTGAACAATAGGGCGGAGAACTCACATCTCCCGTTCCGAAGACGGGAGCGTGGGATGCTCCGCTTCCGGCGGATGCGAACGTTGCAGAAATTCGCGTCTGTTCACGCCTCGGTCCAAAACCATTTCAATCAGGAGCGCACCCTCTACAGCCGGCAGAATTTCAAGCTGGACCGTGCCGCCGCTCTGGCCGAGTGGCGCGAACTTCTCGCGGTCTGACGGAGCGCGCGGATCGGGCAAACTGAGACGAGTTCGCATTCGTCTGACACCAGCCCCGGCAGGCCTACTGCGCCAGTTGTCGCAATCCATTCGCCAGATTCACCAGCGCGGGGACGATTTGCCTTGTCAATCTTTCGCGGTCCCAGTCTGGCCGAGGGGCCGAGACCACGATCGCACCGACCGGTGGTTCGGAGCCGACCTCAATGGCGATGGCGACGTTCACTTCGTCCATGATCGACTGCTGGTCGGTATAGGCGATACCCTCCACTGCGGCAGCCATGATTTCCCGACGAACCACCGACGGGTCAATGACCGTGAAGGGCGTGATCGGCCGGATCGGGAAGCGCGCAAAAAACCGATCGAGCTCGGGCGTGCCTAGGCGCGACAAGAGTGCCCTGCCGCCGGATGTGGAAAGCGCGGGAAGTCTGCGGCCCACGAAGGCGGTCCGGTAATTGCTGCGGGACGCGCCCTGCACATGCAGCAGATAGAGGATGTCGCTGCCGTCAAGCACGCAGAACGACGTTCTGAGCCCGGTCTGCCGCCGCAGCGCGACCAGCCGCGGCCAGATGAACTTGAGAACCGCCGTCCGCGATTGATAGCCATGGACCAGATCGAGGACGCGGGTGCCGAGGCTGAATGTCTTGCTGACCTTGTCGCGACGCAGGTAGCCCGCCGCGAGCAGGGTATCGGTGAGGCGCTGCACCATGGAAATGCCGAATCCCGATGCGCGGTGAAGGTCGGTCAGGGTCAGCGCCGAGGCCTGCGGCGAGAAGCAGTCGAGCAGTTGAAAGGCGCGGATGACCGCGTCGATGACAAGGGGATCCGTCTCCGGTTCGGCGCGCGGCACCAGGGTTGCTGCCTGGCCGCCGGTGCGGTCGCCCGGCGTCAGCGGCAGCCCGGTGCCGGAAATGTCGCGCGCGGTCCGCGCCAAAGCGGTGCCGAGCCGCGCCAGATCGCTGTCACCGAGCCGGTCGATCGAGACGGCGCCCAGCAGACTGCCGCCCTCGCCGAAGATCGGGGCAGAGATCCGGCGGGTGAGCGGATCATCGGGACCATCGACCCAGCCCTCTGGTGCGGCGGCCAGCAGCGGGCCGATCGCCCCGCTCATCCGGCGCCCGGTCGCGGCCATCGTCTCGCCGCCCTCTGCGCTCGGGACGCGGGCGACGTGGACCAGATCGCCCTCATCGGCCAGCCAGAGGTCGCAACCCGCGGCGATGCCGCTGTTCAGGTCGACCAAAAGCGGCATCGCCGCGTCGATCAGCGGATTTCCGGCCAGGAAGGCATAGCCGTAGCGCATGGCGCCGATGCCCGGCAAGACGCGGCCGCTGGCGGATCTGGCGGCGACCAGTCCGGTGACTTCCAGCGTCCGAATCAGCCTTTGCACGCCCGAGCGGTCGATGCCCGTCAGGCGCACCAGATCGGCGATGCGCAGATCCTCGGTGGTCCGGGAAATCGTCGCCATCACCCGCAGCGCCTTGTCCAGCGTCGCAATGCTTTTGGCCGGCTTTTCAATGACGTCGGTCACGCACCCTCCTTTCAAGTTCACGGCAGGCACGGCGAGCCTCGCACAGTTGACAAGAACAATCAATTTCGGATAGTAGTAATCATATAGCGATAGTAGTAATCGCCGAGCGATAAATTAAGATGAGAGACGGTAATGCTGGATGTGACGCATGCGCTTGAACTCGATCTGGTTCGCAAGACCTACGGTGATCCGCTGCATGGCCATCAGGCGCTGACCGGCGCGAGCTTTCATGTGAAGGACAATGAATTCTTCACGCTTCTCGGTCCGTCAGGCAGCGGCAAGACCACGCTGCTGCGGCTTCTGGCGGGGTTCGAATCGACGACCTCGGGGGAGATCCGGCTTTACGGCAAGCCGATCCAGTCGCTGGTCGCCGAGCAGCGGCCGGTCAACACGGTGTTCCAGCAGTATTCGCTGTTTCCCCACATGACGATCGCCGAGAATGTCGGCTTCGGGCTGAAGATGCAGGGTCGGCCGGCCCGCGAGGTCGCCGCGCGGGTCGAGGAAATGCTCGCGCTGGTCAAGATGGAGGCGTTCCGCAACCGCCGCCCCGCGCAACTGTCGGGCGGACAGCAGCAGCGCGTGGCGCTGGCCCGTGCCCTGGCGCCGAAACCCAAGGTTCTCTTGCTGGACGAGCCGCTTTCGGCGCTGGACCTCAAGCTGCGCCAGGCCATGCGGCTTGAACTCAAGCAGCTTCAGGCCAAGACCGGCATCACCTTCGTCTTCGTCACCCATGACCAGGAAGAGGCGCTGGCCATGTCGGACCGCATCGCCGTGCTGGCGGATGGCGTGATCCAGCAGGTCGGTGGGCCGCGCGAGATCTACGACCGGCCGGCCAATCTTTTCGTCGCGGACTTCATCGGCGATAACAACTTCCTGAAGGTCGAGGTCCTGTCGCGCCAGGGCGCCACGGCAATGGTGCGCGGCGCCGGAATTGAAGCAGTGCAGGCGCGCGATGCCGCACAGGGTGCGTCGCAGGGAACCCTGATGGTGCGGCCCGAGGCGCTGCACCTGTCCGCAGGCGAGGGGCGCGTCCGCTTTGCCGAAAAGGCCCGGGTTCTGGCCGATATCTATCTCGGCAACGCCCTCACCTATGTCACAGCCCTGCCGGACGGCACCCACTTGAACATCCGCGACGAAGATGCCCGGCGGGCGGCAAAGCCGATTGCCGAGGGGCAGACGGTCGAAGTCTGGGCCGATGCGGAAGCGCCGATGCTGTTTGACGGAGCGGGGAAATGAGCACCCCGGCAAACCAAGGCAAGCTGGCCGAGCGCGCCGGGATGCTGCCGGCGGCGCTGTTCGTCGCAGCCTTCCTTCTGGTGCCGCTCGGGCTGGTGGTCGCCTATTCCTTCATGCCGGCGAACAGCTTCGGCGGGGTCGATCCCGGCTTCAGCACGGATGCCTATCGCAATGTGCTCTACGAACAGCGGCTTGATGGCAGTTTCCGCCTGTCGGCGGCCTATCTGCTGATCGTCTGGCGCTCGATCTATGTGGCGGGGCTGACGACGCTGATCGTCCTGGCCATCAGCCTGCCGGTGGCGATCTACATCGCCCGCCAGGTGCCACGCCGGCGCACCTTCCTTCTGTTGATGGTGACGATCCCCTTCTGGGCCAACATCCTGATCCGTACCTTTGCCTGGATCCTTCTGTTGCGCGATACCGGGGTCATCAACGGGTTTCTCACCGCGCTTGGCGTCATCTCCTCGCCCCTGCCGCTTCTGAACACCACCGGCGCGGTTCTGGTCGGTCTGGTCTATACCTTCGCGCCTTTCATGGTGCTGCCGATCTATGGCCGGATGGAGCGGCTTCAGCAAAGCCAGCTTGAGGCGGCCCATGATCTTTACGCCAACCGCTGGCAGGTCTTCCGCCACATCGTCTGGCCCGCGGCGCTGCCCGGCGTCGTTGCCGGAAGCCTGCTGACCTTCATTCCCTGCCTCGGCTCGCTGATCGCGCCTGAGCTTTTGGGCGGCGGCAAGCAGATGATGCTGGGCAACCTGATCTACCGGCAGTTTTCCGAGGCGCGCAACTGGCCCTTCGGGGCGGCAATCGCGGTCTTGCTGCTGGTCATCGTCGCCTTGATCGGTCTCGTGCAGGTCTACCTGGCACGTCGGAAGTTTGCGGGAAAGGTGGCCTGAGATGGCACGGAATTCACATAGCCGGATCATCGGGCAGTTTCCGGGTTTCGGAAAATTCACCTTCCTGTTCTTCGTCTACCTCTATCTGCCGATCATCGTGGTGATGGTCCTGTCGTTCAATGCCAGCCCGGCGGCGACGGTCTGGGGTGGCTTTTCCCTGGAGTGGTACGGCAAGGCGCTTGCCAATGCCGATCTGAGGACGGCGGCCTGGAATTCGATCCAGATCGCGGTTTCGGCGGCGCTGCTGTCAACGGTTCTTGCCACCTTCGCCGCCAACACGCTGCACCGCCTGACCGGACGCAAGGATGCCACGTTGGCGCAGGGTGTGATCATGCTGCCGCTGGTGCTGCCGGAAATCGTCATGGCCGTGGCGCTGCTCAGCTTCTTTTCGTCGCTTGGCGTAAGCCTCGGCAAGGGCAACCTGATCATCGCCCACACCCTCTTGTGCCTGCCCTTCGCCTTCCTGCCGATCCGGGCGCGGCTGCAGGGCATGGACGCCAGCCTGACCGAGGCTGCGGCCGACCTTTACGCCCGCCCGTTCAGCCGCTTTCGCCATGTCACCCTGCCGATGCTGATGCCGGGGATCGTCTCGGGCTTCATGCTCGCCTTCGTGGTGTCGATGGACAACTTCACCGTCTCGCTTCTGGTGTCGCAGGCCGGATCGACCACGCTGCCCGTCTTCATCTTCGGGATGCTGCGGGTGGGGGTCACGCCGGATGTGAACGCCGCCTCGACCCTGATCATCCTGGCTTCGACCGCGCTCGTCGTCGTGTCGTTCCTGCTGGCAGGCCGCAACCCCAAGTAATCCGAAATCCCCAAACAAACCCAACAAGGAGAGACAGAAATGAAATCATCGCTATTCGCCGTCCTGGCCTGTTCTGCCAGCTTCGCGGCCACCGTTGCCGCCGCCGAGGGAAACCTGAACCTTTACAACTACTCGGGCTATATCTCCGAGGACCTCGTCAAGAAGTTCGAAGAGAAATACGACGTCAAGGTCACCTCGGACAGCTACGACAGCGAGGAGACGCTGCTGGCCAAGCTGAAGCTGGGCGGGGCGGGCTATGACTTTGCCGTTGGCAGCCAGGCGATCCTGCCGATCATCATTTCGGAAGGGCTGGCCGAGAACATCGGTGCCAGCGCGATGCCCGGTTACGCCAACGTGATCCCGGAACTGCAAAAGCCGGAATGGGACCCGACCGGCGAATATTCGATCCCCTATCAGTGGGGGACGACCAACTTCGCCATCGACACGGATGTCGTTCCGGCCTCGGACAGCCTGAAGTCCCTGTATGAACCGGATGCCGCGCTGGCCGGCAAGATCAACATGTTCGATTCCAGCTCCGAAGTGATTGCGCAGGCCTCGATCTACCTCGGCGTGCCGCAATGTTCGGAAGACCCCGATCAGATGCAGAAGGTCGCCGACCTGCTGATGGCGCAGAAACCCTCGGTCCGGTCCTACAGCTCGAAGGCGGGCGCGATCCGTGACCAGCTGGTGGCCGGCGAGATCGCGATGTCGCCGCTCTATTCCGGCTCGACCATGCGCGGGCGCGAGCTCAAGCCTTCGCTCGCCTATGTCTATCCGAAGGAAGGCAGCCTTGCCTGGGTCGACAATGCCTTCGTTCCGAAGGGCGCGAAGAACCTGGAAAATGCCAAGCTCTTCATCGCGTTCCTGCTGGAGCCCGAGAATGCCGCGATGAACACCAACTTCCTGAAGTATCCCAGCGGGATCAGCGGCGCCGAGGCGTTCTATGACGCCGCGATCAAGGACGCGCCCGAGATGGCGGCGCCCGCCACCAGCCCGCTGGTCTTCAAGAAGACCTGCGGCGATGCGGCGGTCAAGCTGCAGGACCTTATCTGGACCAACCTGATGAAATGATGCGCAAGGGGCGGTCCGGCGTGACCGGGCCGCCCCGATCGTCCGGCTGCGGAGACCCCGCAGCCTTCGGAATGACGGTTTGCCAGGCTGCGGAATGCACCGGGCCTGTCCGTTCGATGTCTGCGCCAGAACGACCCTAGGAAAGCTGAAAATGGAAGATTTGACCGCCGCAAGCGCCATCGAAGTGACCGGACTTCTGCGCAAGGGCGACGTTCGCCCCGGCGAGCTTCTGGACCAGATCGAAGCACGGATGAACCGGGTCGAGCCGCTGCTCAACGCGCTGGTGAGCCCCTGTTTCGACCGCGCCCGCCAGCACGCCCGGCAGATCGAAAGCCTGCCCGTCGCCGAACGCGGCCTTCTGGCCGGTCTGCCGGTCAGCATCAAGGATCTGACCGCGGTTGCCGGTGTGCGTACCACCTGGGGCTCGACGCTGTACGGCGATCATGTTCCGGCGGCATCCGACAGCCTCGTCACCCACCTTGAGGCCGAAGGCGGCGTCGTCTACGCCAAATCGAACTCGCCGGAAATGGGCGTGGGCGGCAATACGTTCAACGATGTCTTCGGGCCGACCCGCAATCCCTGGAACCTCGCCCGCACGGCGGGTGGTTCCTCCGGCGGCGCGGCGGCGTCGCTGGCCGCCCATACCTCATGGCTCAGCACCGGATCGGACAGCGGCGGATCGCTCCGCACACCTGCGGCCTTCTGCGGGGTCGTCGGTCTGCGTCCGACGCCCTTCCGGGTGCCGAATTCGCCCTCGGGCAATCCCTTCGACCTTATCGCCGTGGACGGGCCGATGGCGCGCGATGTCAGGGATGTGGCGCTGTTTCTCGACGCGATGGCCTGGGCCGATCCGGCGGTGCCGTTTGCGGCGCCGTTGCCGGCGGCCGGCTATCTGGCGGCGGCGGAGCGGCCGAAGGAAAGGGCCGCGATCGCCTTCAGCCCCGATCTGGGTCTTGGCTGCATCAACCCTGACATCGCCGGTCCGGTCACGGCGGCGGTCGAAAAGCTGGCGCGCTCCGGCTTTGACGTCCGCCCGACCGACCTGTCACTGAAGTCGATGGACCGGGCCTATCACACCTTCCGCGCGCTGGAATTCGCCGCGAGTTTCGGTGATCTCGGTGCCGCCGAGCGCAAGCACTTCAAGCCCGAACTCAACTGGAACATCGACCGCGGCCTGGCGCTGAGCGGCAGCGACATCATCGCGGCGACCCGGGAACGCGCGGCAGCCTTTGACCGGCTGCTGGCGCTTCTGGACGAGGTTGATGTGCTGGTCTGCCCGGCCACCAGCGTCGCGGCCTTCCCGGTCGAGGAACGCTATCACGGGGCGGCGCGGCAGATCGGGGACGAACACTATCTCGACTGGCTGTCGATTGCCTATGTCCTGACCGCGCTGGCCGTGCCGGTGCTGGTCATTCCCTGCGGCCTGACCGACGAGGGGTTGCCGGTCGGGATCCAGATCATCGGCCGCCCGAACGGCGAGGCGGCGCTCTTGTCTGTCGGGGCCGCCCTGGAAAGCGCGCTGCGGCCCTGGGCGAAGGGTGCGAACCCGAGCATGGCCTTGCTGGACCGGCAGTTGTGTCTGGGCTGACGGGGTATAGTTTCGGGATGGCAGGCGGCCCGCTGTCCGCGTGCTCGGCCGGGCCGATCAAAGGGGAGAAGCATCTTGGCGGCAGGTAAAGAACGTCATTTCCTGGCTGAACTGCTGGCCCGCACGATCCGGGTGGGTCGCTCGGCCCGGTCCGACTCCACCCCTCCCGACCTGTCTCAGTTGTTGCGCGCCGTGCTGGCGGATCGCGGCGAGGCTTCGGGTCTGACGACGGCCTCGATCATCCTCGATCTGCTCGAAGCGGCCGACGACGAGGCGTTGCTTGGCTTTTTCCGCAGTCTTCTTGCCGATTTCTCGCCCGACCCCGTGCCCATCCGCGCCCTGCTCGAACAGCCCCTCGACGCTGCTGCCATCCGGTCGCTGCACTTTCTGGCCGAGCCGCCCAGCCAGGAAGTGTTGCGCCGGCTGAACCGGGTTCCCGGCGGCACCGCCCGGCTGGTGGCGCTGCGAGCGCGCCTCAACAAGCTGATGAAGGAGGCCCCCGACCTCAAGCCGCTCGACCAGGATTTTCGCCATCTGTTCGCCTCGTGGTTCAACCGGGGCTTTCTGGAGATGGCACGGATCAACTGGCAGACGCCGGCCGAAATCCTCGAACGCATCATCGCCTATGAGGCGGTGCACGAGATCAAGAGCTGGGACGATCTGCGCCAGCGCGTCGCCGATCCCGACCGCAGGCTCTTTGCCTTCTTCCACCCCGCGATGCCGGCCGATCCGCTGATCTTCGTCGAAGTGGCGCTGACCGCCGCCGTCCCTTCGGCCATCCAGCCGATCCTGTCGCCCGATCGGCAGCGGATCGAGCCGGAGCAGGCCAAGGTCGCGGTGTTCTATTCGATCTCGAACTGTCAGGAAGGCCTGAAGGGGATTTCCTTCGGGAACTTCCTCATCAAGCAGGTGGTGTCCGAACTGTCGCGGGATCTGCCGAACCTCAAGACCTTCGTGACCCTGTCGCCGGTTCCCGGCCTCGCCGCCTGGGCCAAGGCCGAGGGTCTCGCCACCCCCGACGATGACGACGAGACCTGCCGGCTGGCCGCGCGCTATCTGACGAAAGCCAAGACCGCCTCCGGCACCGCGCTGGACCCGGTGGCGCATTTCCATCTGGGCAACGGCGCCAGCCTGCACGCGATCCACCCGCGCGCCGACCTGTCGCCCCGCGCGGTCAGGACGGCCTTGGGCGTCATGGTGAACTATCTCTATGATTCCGCCCGGATCGAGACCAACCATCAGGCCTATGCCACCAAAAAGGCGATCACTACCTCGCCCGCCGTCACGGCGCTGACCAGAAGTTGAGGACAGATCATGTATGACACCAACACCCTCGCCGCGGCCTTGCGGGCGGCATCGCTGGGCCGCGATCAGGCGGTCTTCGCCAGGGACGCGCAGGACCGCGTGCTGCGCAGCTACGCGATGCTGTGGGCCAATGCCGAAAAGAC
The DNA here is from genome assembly GCA_002440625.1 of Rhodobacteraceae bacterium UBA6273. Taxonomy (GTDB): domain Bacteria; phylum Pseudomonadota; class Alphaproteobacteria; order Rhodobacterales; family Rhodobacteraceae; genus Albidovulum. Next base: position 13,044 of record DJUV01000182.1, read on the forward strand.
GGCTTCCGCGCTGGTGGCTGCCGGGCTGCAACCGGGGGACCGGGTGGCGGTGCAGGCCCCGAAGACCCTGGAAATGCTGGAGCTTTATCTGGGCACCATCCTGGCTGGCGGCGTCTTCCTGCCGTTGAACCCGGCCTATACTGGCCCGGAAATCGGCTATTTCCTCGCCGATGCCGCGCCGCGGATCTTTGTCGTCGATCCGGCGGGCATGGCGGCGGTCGCCCCGCATGTCGGCGGTGTCGCCGAGGTCTGGACCCTCGACGCCGCCGGGCGCGGCACGCTGATGGAGCGGCGCGATGCCGCGCCGGGATTCGCCGGTGCCGTGACGCGGGCGGAGACCGATCTGGCTGCGATCCTCTATACCTCCGGCACCACCGGGCGGTCGAAGGGCGCGATGCTCAGCCACCGGGCGCTCTTGAGCAATGCCGCGACGCTGGCGCAGGTCTGGGAGTTCTCTGACCGCGACGTGCTGATCCATGCCCTGCCGATCTTTCACACGCATGGGCTTTTCGTCGCAACGAACGTCACGCTGCTGGCGGGCGGCAGCCTGATCTTCCTGCCGAAATTCGACGCCGGTGCCATCCTGGCCACCCTGTCACGCGCCACCGTGCTGATGGGTGTGCCGACCTTCTACTCCCGGCTTCTCGAAGAACCGGCCCTGGCGGAGGCCGGCAAATCCGTCCGCCTGTTCATTTCCGGCTCGGCGCCGCTTCTGGCCGAAACCCACGACCGCTGGAGCGCGGTCACAGGGCATGCGATCGTCGAGCGCTACGGCATGACCGAAACCAACATGAACACGTCGAACCC
>DJUV01000183.1:0-35329 GCA_002440625.1 Rhodobacteraceae bacterium UBA6273
CCGGCGAAAACTGCGCGGGAACGCCGATGCGCACGCGGAGGCCGCCGAAGAGGTCCGAGGCTTCAAGATCGAGCGTACCGCCATAGGCGGCGACAAGATCACTGACGATGGCGAGACCGAGGCCGGTTCCCGGCATCGACACATCGAGCCTGCCGCCCGAGCGCAGCGCCTCGCGCCGGCTTTCCTCGGGGATGCCCGGGCCGTCGTCGTCAATCCGCAGTTCCACCCCGTCAGGCATCGGCCGCGCTGTCAGCCGGACGGTCCGCCTTGACCATTTGAAGGCGTTCTCGACCGTGTTGCCGAGGATCTCCTCAAGGTCCTGCTGGTCCATCCTGATCCTGAGGTCGGCCGGTACGTCGATCTCGAACTGCCGGGCCATGCCGTCGGCGCCGGTGCGGAAAAGCCGCGCCATCCGGTTGGCCGAGTTGAGGAGGTCGGTCTGGACAAGGGCGTCGGCGCCGCTTGTCGCCGCCCTGATCCGCGCCAGCGACCGCATCAGCTGCGCATCGACGCGGGTGAGGGCGGTCTGCGCATCCGCGACATCCATCCCCGACTGGGCCAGCGCATCAAGCTCGTTCCTGAGGATCGCCGCCGGCGTCTTCAGCGCATGGGCGAGGTCGGCGGCCTGACGCCGCCCACGCTCCACCATCTCGCGGTTGCGGTCGAGAAGGGCGCGGATGTCGGAGACGAGGGGGGCAACCTCCTCGGGGTAGTCCGCCGGTTCAAGCGCCTCGCCCCGGTCCCAGCGTCGCGTGACCTCCTGCCGGAGGCGGTTGAGCGGACTGAGAACGAGCGAGGTCTGCACCACCGTCGCAGCGATGCCGAGAACCCCGATCAGGGCGAAGGTGGTCAGGAGGCTGCGCCGGATCTGCGACCGTTCGGAGGTGATCGAGGCAAGCGATTCCGCCACCGAGACCGACCAGTTCGTGCCGTCCTCCAGCCTGACCAGCCCGCCAATGCCGCGCATCGGCCCGTCGGGGCCTTGAACTGTCCAGGTCTCGGGGTCGGTGGACAGGGGCTCCGCGACCGGCAAGAGGACGTCAAACAGGGAACGCGAAACGATCGTAGATTCGTCCGGCCCCCTGATCTGCCAGTAACGCCCGGAATAGGGGCGCTGGTAGAGCGGATCGGTGAGATAGCTTTCGAGAAGCTCGGCGTCGCCGCTACTGTTGCCAAGGGCCGCGACCACCTGGATGTAGCGGTCGGACAGCCCGTCGTCGAAGCGGCGCTGGACCTGCCCGTCGAGGACATAGTAAAGCGCGATCCCGCCAAGCAGGATCGCGATGCCGGCCCAGACGATGCCGCCAAGGATCGCGCGCCGGCGCAGCGACTGCATCAGCCGCTGTCGATCATGTAGCCGCGCCCGCGCACGGTCGTGATGATGTCAGCGCCGAGCTTTTTCCTCAGCCGCGTGACGAATACCGCGATGGTATTGGAATCCCGCTCGCCGTCATACTCGTAGATATGCTCGGAAAGCTCGGTGCGCGACACCATGCGCCCGGCATTGTGGATGAGATAGGCGAGGACGGCGCATTCCTGGGCGGTCAGTTCGACCGGAAAGCCGCTGACCACGACGCGCTGGGTGCGGGTGTCGAACTCCAGCGGTCCGCGCGCAAAGACCGGATTGCTCATCCCCGAGCGGCGCCGCATGAGCGCGCGCAGGCGGGCGGAAAGCTCCGGCATGTGGAAGGGTTTCGGCATGTAGTCGTCCGCCCCGGCATCGAGGCCATTGACCCGTTCCGACCAGCCGTCGCGGGCGGTCAGGATCAGGACCGGCGTTTCGACCCCGGCCTTGCGCCATTCCTTGAGGATGGTAATGCCATCCTTCGTCGGCAGGCCGATGTCGAGGATGACCACATCGTAGGGTTCCGTCGCGCCGAGATGCGCGGCTTCTTCGCCGTCACCTGCGGTATCGACGGCATGGCCTTCAATTACCAGCGCCTTCTTGATCTGGCCGCAAAGCAGGGCTTCGTCTTCGGCAATCAGAATTCGCATGCTGGCCCATGATGCAGGAAGCGGTTGTGACAGCTATAGCCTAGTTCCGGCCATTGCCGCCACCATTGCCGTTGCCGCCGCCGTTTCCGTTCCCGCCGCCATTCCCGTTCCCGCCACCGTTGCCACCGGCATTGCCGCCCGAGCCGCCTTTGCCCTTGCCTTGCCCCTTGCCAGACTTGTTGCTGGCGCCGCCGCCGGTCGACTTCGCGGCATTGCGCACCGCCTTGGCCAGCGCCGATGAGTTCGAGGCGATCTTGCCGGTTGCCGCATCGACGACGATGCTGGTCAGCTTGCCATTGGGCTGCATCACCAGAACATGAAAGTAGACGCCGCCCGCATCGAAAGCGCGTACATCCACCGCCTCGCCCGGCACGGCGCGGGTGACGGTTTCCAGCACCTTTTGCAGGCTCAGGCTTTTGCCGGAGGCAACGCTCTGGCGAAGCTCCTGCGGCGAAAGCTCTTGGATAAGCGCGGACAGCGCCGGCCCCGCAGTAAGGGCGAGCGCAAGGATGCCGGCAGAGATCATTCGAATGAACATGTCTCATCAATACCAATTTCAAGGTGAATGCACGGTGAATGTTCTGTTGTCGGGGCGTTCAAGAGCACTGTGAGAGATTGCGCTCAATCGATCCACCGGCAGCGATTCGTCCAGGTCCGGGCAGCGGCAGGAAAAGCGGATCAGCAGAAACTAGGTTGGAAGGAGCGCCAGATGGCACCCGGCAAGAAGCATATCCTGAAAGCGGCTTGCGTGGCGATCGCGCTGCTCGGCAGCACGGCGATTGTCACCACCATTGCGGCCCCCGACGCGGCCTACGCGAAGGGCAACGGCAATGGCGGCGGCAACGGCAATGGTGGCGGCAACGGTAACGGCGGTGGCAATGGCAAGGGCAGCCAGGCCGACAACAGGGGTGGCAAGAGCGCCACGAAGTCCACCACCAAGTCCGCCAAGAGCAAGAAGCCCCTCATTCCGGCTGCGGCCACCACCAAGCCGAAGGGAAAGCCGGCGGCCCAGACCGCGACCGAGGACGTATCGGTCATCGAAGGCCTGCGGCCAAACCAGAAGGGCAAGTGGAACGCCGCGAATGCCAATCAGGCAGCGCTCGACGCCCATATCCGCAACCAGAACTTCAACGGCACGATCGGCGCCCTGGCGCAGTACCAGCTTGCCGCACGGGCGGCGGCGGGTGAGGCGTTGAGCGAAGACGAACTCGCGGCACTTGAGGGCTTCGTCGGCGATACCTCGGCGGAAATCGACGATGCGGCGCTTGCCGGCTACCTGAACGATGGCGCCGTCGAAGGCGACCCGGTCTACGACGTCGTCGACGGTGTGGTGAGCTGCACCGCGAATTGCGACGGCGTCGACGTCGGGGCCGCGCAGTCCGCCGCCGATGCGGAAGCGGACCGGCTGCAGGACGAAGCGCAGCAGGCCGCCCTCGATGCCTTCCTTGATGCCTCCGAGACGCGGATCATCGACGAGTCGAACAAAGAGCTGTCGCCCGAGGATACCGAGACCTTGCTCGACGAACTCGCCGCGGCGCTGGGCGTCACGCGGGCCCCGGTGGTCGAGGAGATCCCGGAGGAAGTGACGGATACGGGTACGGAGGGTGAGGTGCCGGTAACAACCGGCGGGTGAGTGAAGGAACGATGCTGCCCGGCATTCCGGTGCCGGGCAGAATGAAAAACAAAGAAACTTCGAGGATGAGCAGGCGATATTGGTTCCCAGGGACGGATGGCCTGACATGAAAACCTGCAAGCTTATCGATCGCGTGACGATGGTTGTGGCTCTCGGCGCTTCGATCTGTTTCCTCTGGATTGGCGAATATGAGGCGGCTGGCGCCGCGCTCGCCCTCTGGCCGCTGAGCCGGGCGCTGATCTCGATCCTCGATGTGTTCTACATGTTCTTCACCGAGCGTCCGCTGATCCGTGCCAACATGCCGGCGGCTGACTTGCGGGAAGTCTGAGCGGGCGTTTCCCAAGCGGCGGAGATTTCCTTCGCCCGGTCGGGAAGGCAAGGAAGAGTGCCGGGCTTTGCCCCGGATCTGCGTGAATGGTTCTTGGTGCAAAGAGTGGAAGTATCGATCATTACCGTCAGCGAATTTCTCGCAGCCGAGGGGCGCCGCTGGATGGTGTCCGGCCCGAAGGGCTATCCCGATGTGGTCGGACAGTGCCGGGAGGAGGCCGTCGAAAAGGCGGACCGGCGCGCCATGGATCTGGGCGGCTCCTGCGTCATCGTCATCGGCGATCCGCTAAGCATCCGACACTGAGGGCGAAACCTGCGGCTTGCTGGAGCGGCGGCAGGGCTGGTTGACGGCCGCGCCACCAGCTTGTGAACGGTGCCCGCGCCTGTTCCGCATTGCCGACGCCCTGCATGGCCCGGATAATTTCCCCGATCTGCGTTTTGTCGTTTTGCATTTCGGCCGACTTTGCCGCGCCGGTCGAGATGGCGCGGCCAACGCCGGCTATGGCGCATCATGCCATGGGTCATGATGCCGTGCCCGCCACGCTTCCGGCGCATGACCCCGTCACCGTCTGGGGACTGGCCCGGCTCGGTGGCGGGCAGGGGCTGATCCTCAACCCCGGCCAGCGCTTCCGTGTCGATTTGACGAATGCGCTCGACGTGCCGACCATCGTCCACTGGCACGGCCAGATCCCGTCCCACGAACAGGACGGCGAGCCCGACCTGCCGCTGCCGCTTCCGGACCCTGGCGAGTCGCGCGCCTTCGATTTCGGACCCCCGCCCGGCACCCGCTGGATGCACAGCCATGTGCCGGAGCAGGAGATGTGCCTCCTTGCCGCACCGCTCATCGTCCGCAGCGCCGAGGATGTGGCGGCGGACCGGCAGGAGGTGGTGATGTTCGTGCATGACTTCGCGTTCAAGACGCCGGAGGAGGTGCTGGCGGAGATCACCGGGGGTGCAGCCTCGGCGCACGCAGGTCACGGCATGGCCGCGCCCGCAGACGGAATGGATGATGCGGCGATGGGGCATGACATGTCGGGCATGGGCGGAAGGCGATGGACCTCGATAACTTCGATTGGGACGCATACCTCGCCAATGACCGCACATTGGCCGACCCGAGGTGGTATCGGTGGAACCGGGCGGGCGCGTCCGTCTCAGGATCATCAACGCGGCGGCGGCGATCGTGTTCTGGATCGACACCGGCGCGCTGACTGGCCGCCTCGTGTCGTTTGACGGCCACGGCGATGCACCGTTGACGGCAGCCGCTTTGGCCTCGGCATGGGCCAGCTCTTGACTTCGAGATTGACCTGCCTGGCGCAGCGGCCTGGCCGATCCTGGCGCTCCGCGAAGTGGCGCGTGAACGGACGGGGCTGATCCTTGCCAGCGCTGGCGCAACGGTAAGCCGGGTCGATGCGACCGGAGCCGAGGCTGCGCCGGCCTTCGACAGCGATCTGGCGCAGGAGTCGCGTCTTCTGGCACTGAATCCGCTGGTGGCGCGCCCCGCCGACCGAAAGCGCCTGCTGATGCTCGGTGGCAGGTTGGCGCCCTGCCTCTGGGCCATCGACGGCGCCACCTGGGGGATTCACGCCCCGGTCGCGGTCCGGTAAGGCGAAAGGCTGGAGCTGTCGTTGCGCAACACGGTCTATGTGCCGCCGATGGCGATGGCGATGGTGACGGTGGCGCTCGACGCGGGCGAGGCGGCGCGCTGGATGCTCCACTGCCACCACATGCCGCACCTTGCCACCGGAATGATGACGGAACTCGCGGTCGCGCCCGCGGCCAAAATCAGGCGACCGGGCGCGGCGCGCGCGCCGCTCGCCGAACCCCATGACCGGCCGAAGGGCTTGACCTCCCACGCTGGAACCCTGCAGGCATGTCAGGGGCGCGCGGCCCTCGCGGTGCCCGGCACAAGAAGGAGAAACAGCGATGGAGCATGAGCATCAGGGCCATCACGACGGTCACGGAATGAAGGACGTTCCGGTGCCGGAACGCCCCAACGGTGCCAGAGCCGCCGTCGATCCGGTCTGCGGCATGACGGTCGAGGTCAGGCCTGATACCCGGCAGGCGGATTTCCAGAACCGCAGCTTCCACTTCTGTTCCGAGAAGTGCGAGAGGACATTCGCGGCCGATCCATGGTTCTACGCATCGGGCCGGGGCGGGGACCGTCCGGCAGCAGCGCCCGCCGGCAGCAAGTGGACCTGCCCGATGCACCCCGAGATCATCCGAGACGTGCCCGGCGCCTGCCCGATCTGCGGCATGGCGCTGGAGCCGATGCTGCCGACTGATGAACCCAGCCCCGAGCTTCTGGATTTCACCCGGCGTATGTGGATCAGCGCCGCCGCAGCGGTTCCGCTGGTTGTCCTGGCCATGGGTGGCCTGATCGGGTTGCCGGTCCGCGAATGGATCGGCCAAGGTGCCGCCAACTGGCTGGAATTCCTTCTTGCGACGCCCATCGTCTTATGGGCGGCCCTGCCGTTCTTCCGGCGCGGCCGGGATTCCTTCTTGAACCGCTCGCCGAACATGTGGACGCTGATCTCGCTCGGCGTCGGCGCGGCCTATCTCTATTCCCTGGCAGCGACCTTCCTGCCGGGTATCTTCCCTGACGCCTACCGGATGGGTCACGGCGTCGGCACCTACTACGAGGCTGCGGTCGTTATCGTCGCACTGGTCTTTGTCGGGCAGGTGCTGGAACTTCGCGCCCGAGAACGGACCGGCGACGCGATCCGCGCTCTTCTCGACCTGTCTCCGGCAACGGCGCGGCGGGTGCTGGACGACGGCACCGAGTATGACGTGCCGCTTGAAAACATCATGGCCGGCGACCGGCTGCGGGTCAGGCCCGGCGACAGCGTGCCCGTGGACGGCGAAGTGGTCGCGGGTAATTCCGCCATCGATGAAAGCATGATTACGGGCGAGCCGCTGCCGGTTGAAAAAGGGCCGGGCGATCCGGTCACGGGTGGCACCATGAACCGCAACGGAAGCCTCATCATCGAGGCGCGGCGCGTCGGGGCTGAGACGGTGCTGGCGCAGATCATCGACATGGTGACAAGCGCCCGGCGCTCACGCGCTCCGATCCAGGGGCTGGCTGACCGTGTATCGGCGGTATTCGTCCCGACGGTTGTCGGAATAGCGGCACTTGCCTTCGCGGCCTGGCTGATCTGGGGGCCGGCGCCGGCGCTGGTCTTCGCCGTCGCGGCCGCCGTCTCGGTCCTCATCATTGCTTGTCCCTGTGCGCTTGGCCTCGCCACGCCGATATCCATCACCACGGCCGCGGGGCGCGGGGCGCAGGCCGGTGTCCTCATCAAGGATGCCGAGGCGCTGGAGAGGATGGCAGCGGTCGACACGCTGATCGTCGATAAGACCGGTACGCTGACCGAGGGGCGCCCCCGGCTGACGGACGTTATCACCTTTGGCGATGTGCCGGAGGGCGAGATCCTGTCGGTGGCGGCGGCACTTGAACGCGGGTCGGAACATCCCCTGGCCGAAGCGATCCTTGAGGGCGCCGCCGCGCGGAGCGTGGCGCGGCGCGAGGCGGCCGGATTTGCCGCCGTCACCGGCAAGGGCGTCAAGGGCGAGGTGGATGGCCGTCCCGCGGCCCTGGGCAATGCCGCACTGATGCGCGACCTTGGCTTTGACGCGGCACAGGCCGAGGCGCAGGCGGACGCGCTGCGAGGCGGCGGCAAGACGGCGATGTTCGTGGCCATCGGCGGCAGCATCGCCGGTGTTGTCGCCGTTGCCGATCCGATCAAGCCCACCACTGCCGAGGCGATCCGCACCCTGCATGAGCTAGGCCTGCGGGTCATCATGGCGACCGGTGACAACCAGCGCACGGCCGAGGCTGTCGCCCGGCAGCTTGGCATAGACGAGGTGAGGGCCGGTGTACTCCCCGAGGACAAGAAGCGCCTCATCGACACGTTGCGACAGGGCGGTGCGGTTGTCGCAATGGCTGGCGACGGGGTCAATGACGCCCCGGCGCTCGCCACCGCCGATGTCGGCATCGCCATGGGCACCGGTGCCGATGTCGCGGTTGAAAGCGCCGGACTGACGCTTCTTGGCGGCGATCTGATGGGCGTCGTCCGGGCGCGACGGCTTGCGACAGCCACGCTGCGCAACATCAGGCAGAACCTCTTCTTCGCCTTCGTCTACAACGTCGCCGGAGTGCCGGTGGCGGCGGGGCTGCTTTATCCGCTGACCGGGCTTCTCCTGTCGCCGATGCTCGCCGCGGCGGCGATGAGCCTCTCCTCCGTCTCGGTCATCGGCAATGCGCTGAGGTTGAGGGGTGTGCGGTTATGAAGGGGGCAGTCCTCTTCACCGCCCTCGTGACTGCGCTGCCTGCCGCGGCAGAGCAGTCGCCGGAGTTTCCGAAGTCGGCCTCTTTCATCATCCAGCTGACCAGCTCGCAGTATTCGAGCGGGTTTGGCGAATACCTGGTGCCGCCGCTTAACGAGGCATTCCGCAAGACAGGGATGCGGTACGAGGGTGGCCCCGGCGCGGACTTCGCGGCTACAATCGAAAGCGGATCGGATGTCGGAAAATGGTACGGCGATGGCGATGCGGCGAAGTGGCTCTATGAGCGCTTTGTCACCGTCGGCCTAACGCCCTCGGATGTCGATGTCGAACCCGAAGGCCGGCTGGCGCCACGCTTTTCCGTCACGGTGCAGCTTATCACCCCGAACGAGGACCGGGTGGATGAGTTGGATTGCCTGATCGCACTGGCGACACGCGAGCTTTCATTCCGCTATCGGGCTGCGGGGCATGTCACCGTCAATGGCAAGGGATGCGCGCGGAAGTAGAGTGGTGTTTATGTTATTCAATCATCGGTCAGGCTAATTCAGAAAGTACCCGCGCCTGCGCAACGTGGAGATGAAGCGCCAGCGGCGGTAGGCGGTGATCGGGAACGCCATCCTGTAGCGGCGACGGGTCTTTTCGATACCGCGTTCGATTCGCGAAGAATATTCCGGGGCAACGACCTTGGCGAAGGGCCGCAGCTCAGGAAACTCATCGACAAGCGCCGAGTACTGTTTTATGAAACGATTGAACCAAGGCCAGCCTGCGTTGATCCAGGGCTTTGGCCGGCCGGTGAAATGGATTATGGCAGGATCTGCGTCATTCAGAACACCAAGGTAAATATAATCAGTAATGAAGTTGTATCGCGGCGACAGCTGCACGATTCGGTCAGCCATGACGGCGTTCAGCGCACTCTGGTCGTGATACAGGCACTTCTCGGAGTTTTTAAGGAAGAATTCCAGCGCCTCAGGAAAGACCGAGTCCATGGTTTCACGCGAAAGGGCCAGAATACCGGAGTTGAAGTAGCTACTCTCGCGGACGTGCCCGAGCCCGGGCAGATAATCCTTTGGATATCTGGCTTTGGTCGCGTAGCCAAGCCAGAGGCTGTCCGGTGCGGCAGCTACCTGACCCTTTGGTACGGTCAGTTCAAGCAAGGCGCCGATGTCCCCAACGATCTGCGTATCACCGTCCATATAAAGAATATCTTGGTACACGGATGGTAGATATTTAGGCAGCTCAAGCCTGGCCATAGCCGCCGGTGGAACATGGCCGGTAAAGCTCCTTGGATCCGGCGAACAAACGTAAGGCATCACGCAGGGCACCAACCCGAGATCGGAAATGAGTTTGGAAAGGCGTGCATAATCTTCATCCCGGAATCCGTTGAGCGCTACAACAACATCCGCAAGCCCGGATGCCTGTTTCAGGACCTGACGGGCCGAGACGATCGACGGTACAAGAAAACCCGGGTCAGTGACGTAGACGACACATCGATTCACGGGTGCTGATTGGGAAATAGAATTCATCCGGCGCATTTCGCTTGAAATCATGGTCGTTCCCAAAAGAAGTCGGGAAAAAAAGAACTATAGCTGCTCATCCTGGATTGTCCAGAGGTCGCGCCCGAAAAACGGCAGCTACCAATCCTCTGGTTGATTAGGTTATAACGGGAACAAGCATCGCGGGCAGTTGCGGGCTGGCTCAGGCACGAAGTCGGCGTGACATCACGGGAGTAGGAGACCATGAGCGCGGTAGTACGTGACGGGGACGGCTTCATCGTCGATGCGGCGCTGCTTTCCCGCGCTTTCGGCATTCCGGTGGAGGCGGTCCGCCAGATGATGCGCGACGGCCGCATCACCTCGCGCTGCGAGGCCGGCATGGACGAGGATGCGGGCCGCTGGCGGCTGACCTTCCTCCATGACGGGCGCACCTGCCGCCTGACGGTGGACGGGGCGGGCGAGATTCTCAAGCAATCGACCTTCTCCGCCTCGCGCCGCACTGGCTGAACGCACGGCAGTTTCGGGCTGAGAGCGAATTTCCGGCCCGGGCGGGAACCTTTCCCGCGCCGCTGCATCAAATGGTCCAGGTGCCTCTCGATGGCACCATCGTGAAACCGAAAGGACCAAAGATGAGAACCGCCCTCTTGCTGGCCGCCGCCCTCTTCGCCACCGCCTCCTTCGCCGAGGATGCGGCGACGCTTGAGAAGTCGCCGCCGCCCGCGCCCTATGTCCAGGTCAGCAAAGCCCTGCCGCTGCCTGAGTTCATCCCCGGCCTCGGCACGCTTTTCGTCAACCCGGACACGCTGCCCGCCGGCCCGTTCCTGGCCTATGACCATGACGGCAAGCTTTCGGCGACGATCTACATGGTGCCGCTTGAAGACCTTCAAGGCGGGAAATCCTTCGACGGCCTCGCGGTCGGCGCGCCGTCGGTGACGAGCGTCGACATCTACTTCAACGCCGGCCACGCTGGAGTCGAGAAACCGCATGCGCATGTGGTCCTTTTCCACGATGACGGCGCCAAGGAGCGGCTTGCGAAATGAGTTTTTCGCGGCGCCTTGTCCTTGCACTTGGGGGTGGCGCGCTCGCCACCCTCGTTTCGCCGGGGCGACCCTGGGCCGGCACCGTGGAGACGGTAGAGATGCGCGGCACGGCGCGGGGCGAACGGATCTGGTTCGAACCGCGCGGCCTTGCCGTCTCGTCTGGTACCACAATCCGGTTCCTGAACCACGACCCCGGCAACAGCCATACCGCGACGGCCTATCACCCGAGCGTCCTCGACCGCCTGCGGCGCATCCCGAAGGCGGCGGCGCCCTGGGACAGCGATTTTCTGCTGCCGGGGCAAAGCTTCGAGGTCACGCTGACGGCGCCGGGCGTCTATGACTTCTACTGCCAGCCGCATGAGCCGATGGGCATGGTCGGGCGCATTGTCGTCGGAACGCCGGAAACCCCCGGCTGGGAGGGGCCGAGTGCCGACACGACCGACATTGCCGCGGATTCGCTGGCGGTTTTTCCCGCCGTTGCGGATATACTGGCCAAGGGCCGGATCGGAGGCGCCTGAATGACCGTCCACGCCGCACCGGATTTCAGAGAGCCCTATGGCCCGCAATCGTCCGAGACAGAGCTTGTCGATGCCGTCCGTTCCGGTAGCGAAGCCGCCGTGCGCGAACTTGTCCGCCGCCTCAACCCCCGGCTTTTTCGCGTTGCGCGCGGCATTGCGCCAAGCGATGCCGAGGCCGAGGAGATCGTTCAGGAAGCCTATCTGACCGCCTTCACGCGGATCGACAGGTTCAGGGGCGAGGCGAGGTTTTCGACCTGGATCACCCGCATCGCCATCAATGCCGCCCTGATGCGCGCCCGCCGGGCGCATCCGGTGGAGGAGTATGACGCCGTGAAGGAAGACGACCAGAACCGCATCCTGAGCTTTCCCGGCCAGCGCCCGGAACTGCCGGACACCGCCCTTGGCCGGGCGCAGATACGGGCACTTCTGGAACAGGCTGTGGCGGAACTGCCGCCTGACCTCAGGCTCGCCTTCCTGCTCCACGAAGCGGAAGGGTTGAGCGTTCTCGATATCGCGCGGGATCTCTCGCTCAATCCGGTGACGGTCAAGACCCGGCTCTTTCGCGCCCGCCGTCGCCTGCGTGGCGCGGTGGAGCGGCGCATCCGCGGCGGGTTCGAGGCGATCTTCCCCTTCGACGGGGCGCGTTGCGCCGGCATGGCGGATCGGGTTTGCGCCGGGTTGCGGAAGATGGGCAAGCTCTGAAGGCAGGAGGCCGCGAAGGGGCTTGTGGCGCAGCGGCAATCGGCACTGGACTCCGGCCATAAGGCGCGGTCAAAGTCCCCCCGCGAGACGGGACGGAACATGGACCACCGAGGGGACGTAACAACGCGCCTGCGCCGCCTTCTTGGGGCATTGGGACCGGCCATTGGCGCCGGCTCGCTTGTCGATCTGGCGCGCGGCCCCTTGGGTTCTGGCGTTGCCCTTGTCGCTACCGGGGCGCTGCTACTTCTGCCGGGGCTTGACCGGGGCGCAGGGTTTTTCGTGATCGCCCCATTCGGCGCTTCGGCCGTCCTGCTTTTCGCCGTGCCGAACAGCCCCCTGGCGCAGCCTTGGTCGGCGATTGTCGGCAATGGCATTTCTGCCTTCATGGCGGTCGCCGTCATGAAACTGGTGCGCGATCCGGTGGCCTCGGTCGCAATCGCGCTCAGCCTCGCGATCTTTGCGATGATCCTTCTCAGGGCGCTGCACCCGCCCGGCGGCGCGGTGGCGCTGGTGGCGGCGCTGGATCCGAGCATCGTCGACCGGCTTGGCTTCAGCTTCGTCCTCGCCCCGGTTGTCGCGGGAACGGCGGTGCTGGTCGGCCTCGCCATGCTCTGGCACCTGATGACCGGGCGGGTCTATCCCTTCCGCCAGCCTGCCGATGCCGGTCCGCATCACACCGCCGACAAGCCGCCCGCCCAGCGACTTGGCCTCGGCACGGACGACCTGCGCCAGATTCTGGACAGTTACCGCCAGTCGACCAACCTTGGTGTCGAGGATCTGGGCCGGCTCATCGCCGCTGCGGAACAGCTTGCGGCGGCGCACAGCATGCACGACCTCCGTTGCGAGGATTTCATGTCGCGCGACCTTGTGACCGTCTCGCCCGACACGCCGGCTGGCCGGGTGGCGGCACTTTTCCGAAAGCACGGATTCACCTCGATTCCGGTGGTCGAGAAGGGCGATGTGCTCCGGGGCGTCATCTTCCAGATCGACCTCATCCGCAGCGCCCGTCGCGCCGCGCAGCGGGATCATCGCGGGTTCTTCCAGATGCTGACCCTGCTGAGCGGACCGAACGGCAAGGCGGTGCCGAGGGCGCGCGATATCATGTCGACCGGGCTACCGACCGTCAGCAAGGAGACGCCCGCCGGCGCGCTCTTGTCGCTCCTTGAGGATGGTCAGGCCGAGGCCGTCCCGGTCATGGAGGGCGACCGCATCATCGGAATCGTCACCCGCTCGGACCTTGTGTCCGCGCTTGCCCGCGACGTTGCGCGCCACGCCGCCTGAGACTGGGCCGGTCCGGGTCAACCGGGGTCCTGTCAGAGATCGCCCGTTGCAAATGAGAGCGTTCCCTGCCACGGCACCGGCGCTGCGTCTGCCGGGCGCCAGCGGCGCAGGATTTCCTGCCGCGCCGCAGCCCCGCCCGCCCTCGGGTCGATCCGCCCTTTTTCGACCAGCCTTGCGATCATACCGGTGACGATGGCCGCGGCGGCGGAGGTGCCGCCGAAGCCGGCCCCTTCGACCGTCGAGGAACTGAACGCGCCGGGATCGGCAGCAAAGCCCGCATGACCGAAGAGGTCGGGTGCGGCGACCGATGCGCCATAGGTCAACGGCGATGCGGGGTCGGGCAGAACCGGTTTTGCGGCCAGCGGCAGGTCGCCGCCGCTTGGCGCCAGAAGCGCGAGGCCGGGGCCGAACTGGCTGTAGGCGGCGTGGTGGAGGACTTTGACACCGGCTCCTGCCGGCTCTTCTGGCACAGCTGCGCCGACAACGATTATCCCGGTGCCGGCGAAGGGGTCTGACCCGAAGGCCATGTCGGCCCTGCGCAGCGCCGACCCGCCGAGATGGCCGACGATGTTGGCGCCGAAGGGCAAGGTGCCTGTTTGTGCGGCTTCCTCCATCGCGCCGTCGAAATCGCCGTAAGCGGCCTCGAACAGCAGGAAATGCGCAAATAGCCAGCAAAGCGCCGTCAGCCGTGCGAAGTCCTCGTCGGTCTCCGAGGCCCGCTTTTCAGGCCAGATCGACTGCAGAAGCCTCGCACAGTCAAACGGATTGCCGGGATAGGAGAGGGTGGAGGTGCCGTCGTTCCCCGCCGGGATCACGACCGGCACCACATCGCTGACGAGAAGTAGCGACAGAAGGAAGGGATCACAGATCGGCTTTTCGCTATGGCCGTAGGCCGCCCACGCCGCCTTGATGCCCGCAGACGTCCCCAAGTCCGTCGGCAGCTTCGCCGCGATCTCCAGAAGCTCTGCCCGGCTGAGAAATTCCTCAGGCTCCGGGTGGCGGAAGTCGGGCGCGACGAGAAAGACGCAAGGCCGCTCGTCCTCCAGAAGCAGCATGTTGAGGACGAGCGAGGCGAGCGTCAGCCGGCTCTCATGGCTGTCGTTCAGGAGTGTCTGGATCCGCGCGGCGCTGATCCGCGCGCCGCGGCAGACGCCGTGGGGCGCATGTCTGCCCTGTCCGGCGATGATGCCGGCCATCGCCGAGCCGTGGCCGGTTCCCGATGAACCGAAAGCCGTGCATTCACGTTCCGGCACCGGAAAATCGGCGTTGAAGCGGCGGTCTTTCAGCACCACTGAATGCCCGTCGTCGTCGACGAGATCCGGGTGGCCGACGTCAATGCCGGTGTCGATCATGGCAACGACCGGATGCGATCCACCCCCGGATGCAGAGGCCGCTTCGGCGCTGAGGCCGATCGCGGTCAGGTGCCAGCTTGGCGGAGGCGCCGCCGTGCCTGCCGTGCCCGTTTCGCCGTATCGACGGAGCGTTGCCTGCTTCCGCGACAAGGGGCCGCCAACGTTGCTGTGGGCGGACCAATCCTCGACAGCGGCGTCGAAGACATCCCAGAAAATCGTCCTGAGGACCGGGAACACAAGGCGTGCGATCAACTCGCCGGATTCGCTGTCGGTCCGGTAATGGACGCCGAGGAATTCGCGGTTCTCTGCGATCCGCGCGGCGGTGTCGATGAAGTCGGCCGACAGCTGGCCGTTGTCGCCAGTCACATCGACAAGCGCGTAGGCGACCAGATGCGACTGGAGCGAATGGCCGCTGGGGTAGCTGGCGTGATTGGGAACGGTGATGGCGGGGTTGATCCGCGCATCCGCCAGAAACGGGCGGGTCCGGTCAAACTTTTCCTTGAAATGGGCAACGATGAAATGGCCGGCGGTTTCCATCAGGCTCGCCAGCCGCAGGAGGCCGGAGGGAATGCCGGCGGCGTTCACGAAGCTGGCGAAGAACGGCGTGATGATGTCGTCGGCCTGATCGACCGCCTCCTGCAACCGGGCCGCCGCATCCGGCGCGCCGCTGTCACGCAGCGCCTGAAAGGCAAGAACCTCGGCGATCTCTTCGGCAAGGCGGTCGCCGACCTCTGCCGGAGGCTCAAGGATCACGGCAAGCGGCATGGCCGGGCCGCCGCCCGGTGCCAGAAGCTCGTCAGTGGCGGCGAGGATCAGGTGGAAGTTGTCGTGCAGCCGCCGCACATATTTCGCCTCATCGACCGCGAAGGCATCGAGGTTGAGACCGGACTGCCCTCTGTCACCGGCCACCCGGGCCTTGGTTTTCGTCTTGGTCTTCGTCTTGGTCTTGGTTTTCGTTTTGGTTTTTGTCTTGGTCATGATCCTTCTCCCCCGTCGGGCGGCGGGATCAGCACGACCGATCCGCGCGGGATGATGCCGGCGTTCGCCTTGGCGAAATAGAGCCGTTCGAGCGATCCTTCCCGGAAACGTTCGGTGCCCTCTACTTCTGTCAACAAGGCCGGAAACCTGTTCCGCGCTTCCTTGCGCAAAGAGACCTGCAAACCCGTGAACAGCGCTTCGACAGCCGACCTGCCTTCGGCGCCAGCTTCACGATCGGTATTGTCCTCCATGGTTTCCTCCCACCCCGGAACGCATGTTGATGATCCGCACCGCCTCGGCCACCAGACGGCGGCTTTCCTGCGACGGCAGACCGTAGTCGGGCGACCCCATCGCATCCGTGCCGAAAGCGGGATCAAGCTCCTGTATCGTGACCAGAAGATCCCGCGCCTCGCCGATATCGCCCCTGAGGGCAAGGCTCGCGAAAAGGTGGCGCATGACCGGCAGGAAATGCGGTCGGGCGCGCAGGATCTCGCGGCCCTTGCGCACGGCGGTGTCATGCTGGCCCGAAAGCGTCGCCGCGATCACAATCGACCCCTCGACATAATGCCGAAGCGGTCCGTTCTGCGCGAAGCTGGCGGCAAGATGCGCCTGCTTGGCGCCCTCGGCGATGTTGCCGGCGTAGATTTCCAGCGTGGCGCGCACGTCGCGGGCAAAGGGCGAATGCGGCGCGATTCTGAGGCTGGCGTCGGAAAGTTCCGCCGCGCATTCGAAATCCCTGAGCACGTAAGAGGCGTGATGCGCCGCCACCGAAAGCGCGGTCGGGTTCATCGGGTCCGTCTCAAGCGCGCGGGCGATGAGGGAACCGGCCTCGGCAAGCGTTGCCGCGCGGTCCTCGGTCAGCCGCTCGCCGTTCAGAAGCATCTTGCCGAAGCCGCGCCAGGCAAGGACCGATGCCGGGTTCTGTTCGCTTTCGAAGGATTCCAGCGCCGCGGTCGCGGCAAGCACATCGGTCCGCGTCATGCGGAACATGCGCGTCACCAGTTCGTAAAGCGGCGCCTCGTGCCAGGGGATCATGTCGAACCGGGCGAGCCGCGCCAGGGCGCGCTCGATCCCCGAGGTGGCATTGACGATGAACTCCGCCACGTCCTGCCGGTTGGGCGAGAAGGTGCGGTCGGCGCGTGTCGTCAGGCTCTGGCTGAAGAGGCATTGCCTTGTGGCATTGGTGAAGGCCGCGATGGCCACATCCATCATCGACCCCATCTGGGTGACGCGCACTTCCGACACGGCATCAAGATCGCTGCCGGCGAAACCGCCCTGGCGCAGGTCGGAAAAGTCCACGAAATCATTGGCGATGAAGGTGTTGCGGAGCGAGGTGGAGATCCAGTCCCCGACCACTGCGCCGCGGGTGTCGATGCCGCTCGACAGCGGCGGCAGAAGCCCAAGCCGCGGCCGCTGCCGCCGCGCCGGAGAAATCTGTGCTGCTTTCGATCCTGCCACAAGGCTCGTGACGGTGAAGGCCATCCGCTCCACCCGCAGCCAGTCCTCGAAGGCCTCGGTGCCGAAGCCGGCATCCTCGAAGAAGTCGACGCCGGCCGGGACAGAGACGCCCGTCTCATCGGTCACGCCCTCAAGCGACAGGACGTTGCCGCAGGCGCTGATCGAGGCCCCGTGTTGCCCGATCATGTGCGAAAGCTGATGGCGAAGCTGGCGCAGGCTCGACGCCGGGTCCTTGCTCGTGTCCCAGAGAAGGTCGATGAGCTGCTCGCGCGAACGGCTCATGTTGGGCGAACGCGCCAGGATCGCGATCAGGCGCTTTGGATACTCGCCGGTGATCGGGAGTTGGATGCCACTGCGGGTCCGCAGCCTGAATGTTCCCGCAAGGGACAGGACAAGACTATCCTGTGGCTTCTCAGCCTCCATTCGCCTCCCCAGGCTAGTGCCATTACCCGACGTGATCGCGCTCACCGGGCTGGCGAATGCCAATATATCTCCGAAGGGCGTGAGAGTCATGGACCTATTGCCCCCGGCAGAAGTTCACCCCGCCACGCCACATAGACACCTGCGAGCGTCCAGAGCGTCGTCACAGCGGAGGGCAAGAAGCAATCGGACAGCGGCGCGCCGAAGCTGGCCGAGACGCGCGGCGGTTCACGGCCCCAGCGCAGCCGCAGGTTGCCCGAGGCCGGCAAGAACCTTGACGATATCCGCACGTCCGGCGGCGCCTCGGCGAGGAACGCGAAACGGGTTGCATCCGGTCGGCGCGGCGACGGGGCACCGAGGAGCGAGAATCTGGCCATCGGGGAAGTGTCACCCGTCAACAGCCCCGGATCGCAGTCCGAGAGCGAGATGATGTCATGGGGATATTCAAGCCGGGTGACGATCAGCGTTCTGGCCAGCCCGCGGCGCGGGCCGGCGCCTGTCGCGCGGCCGTACTGCCTTAGCCTGCACCTGATCGCAAACGTGAAGCTCATCGGTCAGTCCACCACCTTCCGATTCATCCGTGACTGCACCATCGGGCGTTATCCAGGCGTTATGCGCCGTCATAACGCCCGCCTGCGGCGCCTGTGCGACACCGGGGTCAGCAACCGGGCGAATCGCCGCTCTGCCGTTCGCCCTGCGCGCCAAAATGGGGAAGGGAGCAACGACATGTATGACGTAACCCGCACGATCGACGTACTCGACGGCGTGACTTCGGACTATCACGACGCCGGCAACCCCAATCTTCTTGACCGCTGGCAGCCGATGCGCGACTGGCTGACCTTGCGGCTTTCGGCGGGGGTCGATCCCTCCTGCAAGGCGCTTGCGTCACGGGTCGGTCCGCGTGTCCGTGGTTTTGACCGCGCCGGCAATCGCTTCAGCGGCATTAACTTTGCCTCGCAGGACAGCCTCGGGCTGTCGTCGCATCCCCATGTCATTGCCGCCGCGACCGATGCCGCCCTCCAGTATGGCGTGCATTCCGCCGGTCCGGCGGCGCAAATGGGTCTGACCGGTCTGATGCTCGAGCTTGAAGCGCGGGTTGCCCGCTTCCTCGGCATGTTCGACGCCACGGTGTTTCCGGCCGGCCTTCTCGCCCGGCAGGCGGTCATCCGCACACTGGTCCGGCCCGGCGACCATATCCTGATCGACTGCCACGCCGATGCCGGTCTAAGGGATGCCGCGGAAGGCGCAGCGGCGAAGGTTCACCGCTTTGTGCATGGCTCCACCGAAGCGGTCGAGCGCAGGCTCCTCCGTCTGAGGAAGAACGAACCTCGGGCCGGGATCCTGATCGTGACCGAAGGCATCTTCGGCCTTGATGGCGACAGCCCCGACATCGCCGCCCTGCAGGCGCTCGCCTGGGAGTTCGGCGCCACGCTTCTTGTCGATGTTTCGCGCGACCTCGGCGCGCTCGGTCCCACTGGGCGCGGCGCGCTGGAACTGCAGAACATGCTCGGCAAGGTCGATGTCGTTGTCGGCAGCTTTTCCGCGACATTCGCCTCCAACGGCGGCTTCGTCGCCACCGATCACCCGGCGCTGAAACCCGCGCTGCGTCTGGCCTCTGGCGCGCAGGGTCTTACCTCGGCCCTGGCGCCGATGCAGGCCGCTGCCGCGATTGCGGCCTTCGACATCGTCGAATGCGGCGAAGGCGTCTACCGCCGCGAACGGCTGATGGCGAACGCGAACCGGCTCAGCGATGGGCTTTTGACCGTGGGGTTTGAGGTCCTTGGGCAGCCGGGCGCCCTGGTGCCGGTGCGGCTCGGCTCGACCGCGCTTGCTCGCAGGATGACCACGGCTGTCCAGTCGGCGGGCGGGATCGTCAACCTGATCGAGGAGCCGCTGGTCGCGAAGAACGATTGCCGCTGGAACCTGCAGATGACCGCCGACCATACCGACGCGCTCATCGACGAGTTCGTCTCCATCGCCGCCACCGCCCGCGCGACCTGGACCGCGCCAGGGCCAGCAGTGAACCTGTGACGGTTCGGCTGGCCGGCGCCGGCGTAAGAACCCGGGACGCAGATCGGCATCTCGCGGCGGCGCGCATTTCCGGGGCCGCCCGCCGGGCGAAGGAGAATGAGGTGGCTCGACGGCTGATGCCGGGGTACCGGGTATCGGGCTGCTGATCGCCACGGCCCTTGCGGATCGGGAGCGAGGGCATGACTGCCATTGGTCCGAAGGAATACCGAACGCGGTGGCCTGCCGGTCATGGCGGCGGTGTGGCAGCGGTGCGTGTCATAGGCGCCGTCCGCCGTCACTCTGCCGATCTCTTCGCCTTCGGAGATCTGGTCAAGCAACTCCGGCAGCACAAGGCTGTCACCATCGCTGCTGGCGGTAAATTCCACGGCGCGGATATCAGACGCGGCTGCACCCGCCTGCGCAAGCGGTTTGTTGATCCGTCAGGGCATGTGACCGACTGCAAACATGTTTAAGGCCTTTGTGTGCGGCGCTTGCGCCGCTGGCCGGCATGATGACGCGGACGAACGCCATATCAAAACTACGAGATCGAAGCTCTCTGCCTGACGCTGGCTTGGTCCGCCCCGATCCGTCGATCTTTTGCCCAAAAGGATCAATGCGCCACTTGAGTCACCGACGCTCCTGACGGGATATGGTCAGCAGACTGCTCCCGCAGGATCTCTGTAAACACCCTTCCGTGTCACGATTACCTCGATGATCCTGGCAATCTTGTGGGCCAAAGCGATTGTCGTCACCATCCGTGCCAGCCACGAGCCGGGCCTTCCGCCCGCCCGTCCTTTCCAATCTATGATCGACATCGCAGCGCTGACCAGCAACCGGCCAAATATCTCGCTGCCGCATCTTCGAGGACTTCCCGAGGCGCCGTTTGCCGTCACTGGAATATTGCCGAGAGACAAGCCCGAGCCAGGTCGAGAAGGCTCGGTCGCGCGCAAAGCCTTCCATTGCAGGGGCGACAGCTTCGACAGCCATGGCATACATCGGCCCGACACCGGGGATGGTGCGCAGGCGTCGCCCTATGTCATGCTCGCGGGCATGCGCAGCATCTGTTGTTCCATGGCCTCGATTCCATCTGGGATCCTGTCCAGACATAAGGCACCGGTCGTGCGCATCACATCGGGAAGCACTGACGTACTTTCGAAGGCCTTGATGAAGGGGGCAACGGATTGGCGTCCTCCTGATACGGTAAACCCATGCTCAGCAAGGTGAGCTCGAAGCGCGTTGACGAACTGGGTCGTCTGCACCGGCAGCAACTCGCGGGTCCGAAACAGCATGGCAAGGGCTTGCTGCTCTGGTGACTTCACGGGAACGGCGCGCATCGACGGCCTCAGAGCAGCCTCAGTGATCGCCTCCGCATCGTTCGCGGTTTTTTTGGCGCTTCACGAAGGGCTTTACATAAATCGGCGGGATCAGTCGGACATCGTGACCCGGAGCGCCCACCTCCTGCGCCCAGCAATACGATGTGGCGCAGGCCTCCATGGCTACGACGCACCGCGGAAGCGCGGAGATGAGCGCCAGAAAACGAGTGCGCGGAAGGCACTTTCGGACGATGGCTCGTCCCTCCGCATTCGCGGCGTACATCTGAAATACGTTCTCGGCCAGATCGACGCGGACTTTGGCAATCCCTTCCATCGACACCCCTCTTAAATTGCGATTTCGACATCACCAACTTGGCACAATGCGATGCCATCGGGCGGAGGTGTCCACGCCATCAGAACTTGATAGTGGCATCAGAGAACACCGCAGGGCGACCGGGGCTGCCGTCATGCGGTGCGAGCCAGCTCATCTCCTTTTCCAACCAGATCAACAGCGACACGCGCTTGCGCAACGAAGCAGTGCTGCTGGACCGGCCCGTCGGGCAGTAGCGCGCGGGTGATGGCTTGCCCATGCGGCCTGTCTAACCGCAAGGATTCACGATGTGAATCGCCCTTGATCAGAGTTGTGCAACGACGCCCCCCATCAAGGTCTGCTAGGCGCGCAGCACCCGCCCCGCCACCGCTTCGAGCCTGGCCACCAGCGCGGGCGCACGCTTTTCCGGGGCAGTCATGATGGCGTAGTCCAGCGCCCGGTCGCAGCCGAAGGGGCAGGGTGTCGGGCGGTCGTTCAGGAGCAAAGGCAGCGCCGTGACGAGGGCCTTGGCGTTCGCGGAATTGGCGGTCAGCGTGCGGATCACGGACGCCACGTCCACCGCGTCGTGGTCGGGGTGCCAGCAGTCGTAGTCCGTCACCATGGCAACGGATGCATAGCAAAGCTCGGCCTCGCGGGCGAGCTTGGCTTCGGGCATGCCGGTCATGCCGATGACATCGGCGCCCCACTGGTCGCGGTACATCCGGCTTTCGGCGAGGGTCGAGAACTGCGGGCCCTCCATGGCAAGGTAGGTTCCGCCCCGGTGGACGCGGACGCCTTCGGGGACGGCATCGGCGCATAGGGACGAGAGCCGCGCGCAAGTCGGGTGGGCGACGCTGACATGGGCGACGCAGCCGGTGCCGAAGAAGCTCTTCTCCCGCGCGAAGGTGCGGTCGATGTATTGATCGACCACGACGAAATCGCCGGGCGCCATCTCTTCCCGGAAGGAACCGCAGGCGGAGACGGCGATGACATCGGTCACGCCGAGCCGTTTCAGCGCGTCGATATTGGCGCGGTAGGGGACGGCGGAGGGCGAATGGACGTGGCCGCGGCCATGGCGGGGCAGGAAGGCCATGTCCGCGCCGCCCAGCCGCCCGGTCAGGATCTGGTCCGACGGCGACCCCCACGGGGTTTCGACCGTCTGCCACTTAGCACTTTCAAGACCGTCGATCTCATAGACGCCCGATCCGCCGATCACCCCGATCTTCGCTGCCATAAGTTCCCCATAAGCATGTCCCGGCCTCAGCCTATGCGGGGCGTCGCGCCGAGGGAAGCCCGGGTGGGCGGAATGGGGCGTGACGCGAAGAAAGCTGGCGGCGGCCCTTTCGCTCGCGCTGGTTAGCGCTATCTTTCCTCCGAGGTGCAACCGGAGGTCGCGATGCAGTTCAAGGTGAATGGTACGGTCCATGAGGCTGATGTCGAAGAAGACATGCCGCTTCTCTGGGTGCTCAGGGATGTGATCGGCCTCAAGGGTACGAAATACGGCTGTGGGGTCGCGGCCTGTGGCGCTTGCACGGTGATGGTGAATGGCGAGGCTGTCAGGTCCTGCCAGACACTGGCGGGCGATCTTGCCGGGGCGGAGATCACCACAATCGAGGGGCTGGGGACGCCCGGGACGCTGCATGCCATTCAGGCGGCCTGGGTCGAGCATCAGGTCGCGCAATGCGGCTACTGCCAGTCCGGCCAGATGATGCAGGCGGCCTCGCTTCTGGCGGTGACGCCGAAGCCCACCGATGCCGAGATCGACGAAGCCATGGAGGGCAACCTCTGCCGCTGCGGCACCTATCCCCGCATCCGCGCCGCGATCCATGCGGCGGCGGCCTCCATTCAGCAGGCGGGTTGAGACATGGGAAAGTTCGGCAAGATCGCGCGGCGCACGTTCCTGATCGGCTCGGCGGCCATCGCGGGCGGCGTGGCCTTTGGCTATTTCAAGTACAAGAGCCCGGTGGCGAATCCGCTTCTGGGTGATCTGAAGCCGGGTCAGGCGGCGCTGACGCCTTATGTGCTGATCGACGGGACAGGCGTGACGCTCATCACGCCCCGGATGGACATGGGGCAGGGGGTCTATTCCTTGCAGGCGATGCTCATCGCCGAGGAGCTGGACATCGGCCTCGATCAGGTGCGGGTCGATCCCGGCATGCCCTCGCCCGCCTACTACAACACGGCCCTGTCGCATGAGGCGGTGCCTTTCGATCCGCGCGATACCTCCATGATGGCCGAGACGATGCGCGGCGTTGCTGATGCGGCGATGAAGTTCATGGGGATGCAGATGACGGGCGGGTCGACGACGACCCCGGACGGATACGAGAAGCTGCGCATCGCCGGTGCTGTGGCGCGGGAGACGCTGAAGGCCGCTGCTGCGAAGCGTACGGGCGTTGCTGTTGCTGACCTCAAGACCGAAGGCGGCGCGGTGGTACTGCCGGATGGCACAAGGCTTGACTACACCACGCTCGCGCCCGACGCAGCGGGGGTCGAGCCGGTGACGGAAGTCACCTTGCGCGAGCCCGAGGCGTGGCGGCTGATCGGGAAGGATGTCCGGCGCATCGACATCGTCGCGAAATCGACCGGGACCCAGGTCTATTCCATCGACCTTGAGCCCGAGGGCGTGGTCCATGCCGCCGTGCGGCTGAACCCGCGCCGGAGCGGGGCGCCGGCGAGCTTCGATGCGAGTGCCGCCGAGGCGATGCGCGGGGTCGAGAAGGTGCTGCCGGTGACGGGCGGACTTGCGGTGCTGGCCGACAATACCTGGCGGGCCTTTCAGGCGGCCGATGCGATCACGGTCGAATGGCCCGCCGCGGCCTATCCCGCCGAGATGCAGGGGCATTGGGACCTGCTGTCGGCGGGGTTCACCAAAGACAATGTTGACGCGACCCCGCGTGAGGCGGGTGACGTCGCAGCGGCACTGGTCAGGGCCGGGGAGGCGGTGGTGAATGCCGAATACCGCGCGCCCTATCTGGCCCATGCGCCGATGGAGCCGCTTGCGATGACGGTCCTCGTGGGCGAAGGCCGCGCCGATGTCTGGGCAGCGGCGCAGGCGCCGCGCTTTGCCCAGGCGAACGTCGCGAAGGTGCTCGGCCTGCCGGTCGAGGCGGTCCATGTCCATGTGCAGATGGCAGGCGGCAGTTTTGGCCACCGGCTTGAGGATGACGCGATCCGCGTTGCCGCCGAAATCGCGAACCAGGTGAAGGGCCGCCCGGTCAAGCTGACGCTGAAGCGCGAGGAGGACATGGCGACGGATTATCCGCGCCAGATCGCCATGGCGCGGGCCGAAGGTGCGGTGGCCGACGGCAAGGTCGTGGCCTTCGACCTTGGTATCGCCATGCCCTCGGTCATCGCCTCGCAGATGGGGCGGCAGGGGATGAACATTCCCGGGCCGGACAGCCAGATCACGGCGGGCGCGGGCGACCAGCCCTTTGCCATTCCCGACTACCGGGTGACGGGGTTCCGCGTGCCGGGCCTCGCGCCGGTCAGTTCATGGCGGTCGGTCGGCGCCTCGACCAACGGTTTCTTCCACGACAGCTTCCTGGATGAGCTGATCCATGCCGCCGGGGCCGATCCCCTGACCGAGCGTATCCGGCTGATGGACGACCCCGAGGGCGTGAAGGTGCTGGAGACGGTGGGCGAGATGTGCGGCTGGGGTGCTTCGCTTCCCAAAGGCACCGGGCGCGGCATCGGCTTTTGCCGGTCCTTCGGGGTGCCGGTTGCCGAGGTCATCGAGGTGCGCCAGACCGAGGCCGGGATCAGGATCGAGAAGATCTGGATCGCGGCGGGGGTGGGGCGTGTGATCGACCCTCAGAACTTCGCCAACCTTGTCGCCGGGGGCGCGATCTTCGGCCTGTCGCATGCGATGAGTTCGGAGATCACCTATGCCGACGGCATGGTGGAGCAGCCGAATTTCGACGCCTATGAGGGGATGCGGATGCCGCAGGCGCCGGTTGTCGAGGTGAAGGCGGTCGAGGGTCTGGGCCGGGTGCGCGGCATCGGCGAGCCGCCGGTGCCGCCCGCCGCCGCAGCACTCGCCAATGCGATCTTCGCGGCGACGGGGCAGCGGATCCGGGAACTGCCCTTGTCGAAGTCGGTGGATTTCGCCTGAGGGACGGGCGTCAGACGTCAATCCTCAGCCCGTCGCGACCAAGGTGGAAGGGGCCCTGCCATTGGTCGCGGATACCCGCCAGCCATTCCGCCTCGCCATAGGCGGGGTCGTCGGACGGGATCAGGTGGTGAAGGGCGAGCGCCTTCACCCCTGCAGCCGTGGCGATCCGGGCCGCGTCTGAGGCCAGCGTGTGGGCTCGGAGCCAGTGCTTCATCAGCCGGTCGTCGCCATTGCCGATCCGGGCCATCAGCGCCGGCAGCGCCTCGCCCAGCATCGCCTCGTGGATGAGGAGATCCGCATCCGCCGCAAACTCAGCAAGCGGCGGGAAATGCGCCGTGTCGCCCGAGAACACCACAGCCTTGCCGCCGCCTTCGAAGCGATAGGCGAAGGCCGGGACCGGCGGGTGTTCGACGGCCAGCGCCACGACCGTCAAGGGACCGATGCGGAAATCCTCGCCCGGCGTCACCACATGAAAGCGGATCAGCCCTTCAAGATCGGGCCGCCCTTCATCCGCAAGCCGGATGTCGATGTCGAAGCGCATCGAGGCGAGGAAGTGCCGCCAGTAGTCGGCCAGGCCCTCCGGCCCCCAGACCTCCACCGGCGTCTTGAGGCCCGCCGTCCAGGCGGTGTGGAGAAGCGGGCCAAGCTCAAGGTAGTGGTCGGAATGCAGGTGGGTGATGACGATCTGGTTGATGTCGCGAAGCTGCATCCCCTGATCCACCAGCCCGCGCGTCACGCCCAAGCCGCAATCAACCACGACCCGCTGGCCGCTGAGCGACAGAAGGCTCGACGTCGGATTGGTCGAACCGGGCCGGATCGCCGGCCCGCCCTTGGTGCCTAAGAGGGCGACGAAATCCGCCATCAGAGCGCCCTGAAGCCGGCATCGAGCGCGTCAAGGATCACCTGCGCATCCGCCTCGGTCAGGACCAAGGGCGGCGACAGAATGATGTTCGGGCCGGAAACGCGGACCATCGCGCCCGCCTCATAGGCGGCCTTCTGCACCTTGCCCGGCACCGGCTTGTCGGCGGGTTTCTTCGTCGCCCGGTCGGCCACCAGTTCAATGGCCAGCATCAACCCATGCCCGCCCCGCACGTCGCCGATAAGCGAATGCCGGTCCTTCAGCGCATTGACCCCTTCCCAAAGCTGCTTGCCGCGCGCGGCAGCATTCACCCGCACATCCAGCCGCTTCGTCTCGGCCAGACAGGCCAGCGCCGCCGCCGCGCCGACCGGGTGGCCGGAATAGGTGTAGCCGTGGCCGATGGCAGCCTTGCCGCTTTCGTCCTTTTCGAAGACCTCGGCGACCGCTTCCGAAATCATCAGCGCGCCGAATGGGAAATAGCCGTTGGTGATCGCCTTCGCGGTACACATGAAGTCGGGCTTCACGCCCCAAAGCCGGCTACCGGACCAGGCCCCGGTGCGGCCGAAGGCGGTGATGACCTCATCGGCGATCAGCAATATCCCATGCTTGCGGCAGATCGCCTCTACGCCCGGCATGAAGCTTTCATGCGGCGGGATCACACCGCCCGCGCCAAGGATCGGCTCCATGATGAAGGCGGCGATGGTGTCCGCACTCTGGAAGGCGATCTCGTCCTCAATCTGGGCAAGGATCAGCCCTGCCAGCTTCGCTGGATCGCTTTCGTCGAAGGGGTTGCGGTAGGTATAGGGCGCGGCGATATGGTGGCAGCCGGCCAGCAAAGGCTCATAAGCCGTGCGGAAATTGGCGTTCCCGTTGACCGAGGCGCCGCCGAAATGGGTGCCGTGGTAGCCCTTCTTCAGGCTCAGGAACTTCGTCCGCCCCGCCTGCCCCCGGATCTTGTGATACTGGCGCGCAAGCCGCAGCGCGGTTTCGACCGAATCCGATCCGCCAGAGGTGAAGAAGGCCCGCGTCAGCCCGTCCGGGGCGAAGAAGTCGCGCAGTTCCTCGGCCAGTTCGATGACCTTATCGTTCGAGGTGCCGCGGAAGATCGAATAATAGGGCAGCGCCTCCAGCTGACCCGCGATGGCGTCCTTCACCGGCTGGCAGGAATAGCCAAGGTTGACGTTCCAGAGACCGCCGACGCCGTCGACGACCTCATGCCCGTCGATATCGCTGATGCGCACGCCCCGCGCCCCGGTGACGATGGTCGGCGCATTGGCAAGGCTGTCGGCCGGCGAGGTCATCGGATGCCAAAGGCTGCGGGCGTTGTTGGCCTTGAGGAAGTTTCCGTCTTTCATGGCTTGGCCTTTCAATATGCGGCGATGGGTGTAAGGGCGGCGCGCTCTGGCGGTCGTCCGCCCCATTTCAGGGTAAGATCGTCTGCCCCCTTCAGCGCGGCGGCGATCATCTCGTCGCGAAGCTCGGGCGTGACGCGCGTGGCGGGGGCGGCAATGGCGAGCGCCGCGATGCAGTCGCCCTGGCTGGCGAAGACCGGGGCGGCGATGGAGTGCACGTCATGCTCGAAGGCGCCGACCGACTCGGCGTAGCCCTGCACGCGGATCGCCTCAAGCCGGGCGCGGATGCGGACGGGGTCGGTCTCCGTCTGCGGGGTAAGGGCGGGCAGGGGGCGGCCCAGCACCTCTTTCTGCAGGACCGGCCCGGCATGGGCAAGAATCGCAAGACCAGACGAAGTGGCGTGAAACGGCAGCGTTTCCGCGTCATGCAGGATCACCCGGGTGCCGTGGCGCAGGGCATAGGCGAAGCTGATGAGCTCCACCCGCCCGCCGACCAGCATCGAGACATGGGCCGATTCGCCGGTGCGTTCGGTGACTTCGGCCAGGACCGGCTGAACGATGCTCTTGTAGGGCACGGTTTCCTCGCGCAGCGCTGCAAGGCGCAAGACGGCAGGGCCGATCCGGTATTCGCGCGTGGGTTCGACCTGCTCGACCAGCCCGTAGGCCTGAAGCTCGGTCATCAGCCGGTGGCATGTAGCCTTGTTCACCCCGGAAAGCCGTGCGATGTCGGACAGCCCGACCTGCGGGCGCACCCGGGTAAATAGGTCCAGAAGCTCAAGCGCTTTGCCGGTTGTGCCCATCTTTTTCGCTCCCTTCGTTGCGGATGAAACGAATTTCGCGCCGCCGAACCCTTTTTTGTTGACAGATTGTCGCAGCCTCTGTCAACTTAAACTTAAACCGATGGTTCAAATAATGAACCGACGGCTGGAAGAACCGCGGCGCGCAGGGAGGCGCGTCTTCAGGGGAGGGGAAAATGACAGACACTTCGATGACGGCTGCCGACAAGGCGGGCGGGGACGGCCGCAACCGGCTCAGGGCCAATTCGCTGGGCACGGGGGCGATCACCTTCCTCGTGGTGTCGGCGGCGGCGCCGCTGACGGCGGTCGCGGGCGGCGTGCCGATCAGCATGCTTCTGGGCAATGGTGCCGGGATTGCCGGCGGCTATGCCATCGTGACGGTGCTGCTTCTCATTTTCGCGGCTGGCTACGTCGCCATGGCGCGCCATATCCGCAACGCAGGCGCCTTCTACGCCTTCACCGCGCAGGGCCTTGGCGGGCGCGCCGGGGGTGCGGCGGCGCTGGTCGCGATCCTGTCCTACAACTGCATGCAGGTCGGGCTTCTCGGCCTCTTCGGCGCTGCCGCCGCCGGCACCTTCGGCAGCATCGGCCTCAATCTGCCGTGGTGGGCCTGGTCCTTCATCGCCATCGCCGCAGTCGGCATCCTCGGCTACCGCCAGGTCGACCTTTCGGCCAAGATCCTGATGGTGCTGGTCGCACTCGAATACCTCATCGTCATCATCATCGACCTCGCGATCTTCGGCGCGGGCGGCGATGCCGGCCTTTCGGCCGCGCCCTTCTCATGGTCCCAGATCATGAGCGGATCGCCTGCTATCGGACTGCTCTTCTGCTTCGCCGCCTTCATCGGCTTCGAGGCGACGACGATCTACGCCGAGGAAGCGCGCGAGCCGCGCAAGACCGTGCCGCGCGCCACCATCATCTCGGTCCTCTTGATCGGCGTATTCTACATGATCACCGCCTGGCTGATGGCGCTTGGTGCGGGTGTCGACAAGCTGCTGCCGACGCTGCAGGGCCTTGCCGATCCGACGACCTTCCTTTTCGACCTCGCCGGGCGCTATGTCGGCGGACCGGTGCCGACGATCATGGGCTTTCTCTTCGTCTCCAGCCTCTTTGCCGCCGTTCTCGCATTCCACAACGGCGCGGCGCGCTACAAGTACGTCGCGGGGCGCGAGGGGCTGCTGCCCGACCGCGTCGGCGTGACCCACGCCGACCATCAAAGCCCGCATGTGGGGTCGGTGATCCAGACGGTCATCGCGGCCGTCGTGGTCGCGATCTTCGCCGCTCTCGGCCTTGATCCGGTGCTGATGCTCTTCACCTGGCTGACGCAGCTTGGCACGCTCGGCATCGTCGGACTGATGGCGGCGACCTCCTTCGCGGTAATCGCCTTCTTCGCCCGCAACACGGACACCGGCGAAAACGCCTTCAGCACCCGCATCCTGCCGCTTCTCGCCGGCGTTGCCCTTGCCGTACTCTTCGTCTTCAGCTTCGCGAAGTTCGATGACATGACGGGCGCCACCAGCGGCCTTGGCCTCGCGCTGCCATGGCTCGTGCCCTTTGCCGCGTTGGCCGGCTGGCTGGTGGCGGGAGGTCTCAAGCGGCGTGACCCGGCGCGGTTCGATCGGCTTGGCCGGACCGGCTGACAGGACTCTTTGCGAGGGCCGGCGCAGGGACGCCCGGCCCCCGCGCGACAACAGATCAGGACGGACGCCATGCTTGACGTGAAACGGATCGAGAGCCTTCGCCATGCCGCCGTTGCGCCGGTCCTGCACGTGATCGACGGCACCTCGCGCCCGTCGCGCGATGGTGCCACGTCAGAGGTAATCTCACCCCTTGACGGGCGGGCGATGGCGGTGATGGCATGGGGAACGGCGGCTGACGCCGAGGATGCCATCGCCGCCGCGCGCCGGGCTTTCGAGGATGGCCGCTGGTCGGGGTTGCCGCCTGCCGAACGCAAGCGGATCATGCTGCGCTGGGCCGCGCTGATCGAAGCGCAGGCGCTCGACCTGGCCGTCCTCGGCGTCCGGAACAACGGCACCGAGATCGGCATGGCGCTGAAGGCGGAACCTCTGTCCGCCGCCGCGACGATCCGCTACTACGCCGAGGCCGTTGACAAGATCTTTGGCGAGATCGCGCCAACGGGCGACGATGTGCTGGGCCTCGTCCACCGCGCGCCGGTCGGCGTTGTTGGCGCCATCGTGCCCTGGAACTTTCCCCTGATGATCGGCGCCTGGAAGCTTGGCCCGGCTCTCGCTGCCGGCAACACGGTCGTGCTGAAACCGGCCGAGACCGCCTCCCTCACCCTCGTCCGCATCGCCGAACTGGCGCTTGAGGCCGGGATGCCGGCCGGCGTTCTCAACGTCGTCCTCGGCGAGGGCAAGGTGGTGGGCGAAGCGATGTCGCTGTCGCCGGAAATCGACGTTCTCGTCTTCACCGGATCGGGCGGCGTCGGGCGGCGACTTCTGGAAAATGCCGCGAAATCAAACCTCAAGCGTGTGTACCTCGAGTTGGGTGGCAAGTCGCCCAACATCGTCTTCGCCGACGCGCCGTCTCTCGACGAGGCGGTGAAGGTTTCCGCGATGGGCATTTTCCGTAACTCGGGCCAGGTCTGCGTCGCGGGATCGCGGCTTCTGGTCGAACGGTCGATCCATGACGAATTCGTCGCCCGTCTGGTCCGCGCGACCGAGGCGATGAAGGTCGGCGATCCGCTTGACCCGGCGACGGCTGCCGGGGCGGTGAACTCTCTGGCCCAACTCGAACAGAACCTGCGCTTCGTCGCTGAAGCCCGCGCGATGGGGCGCGCCATCGCCACGGGCGGCGGTCGCGTCCTTGAGGCAACCGGCGGCTATTACATGGCGCCTACAATCGTCACCGGCGTCAATCCCGCCGACAGCCTCGCGCAAGCCGAGGTCTTCGGGCCGGTGCTGGCGGTGATGCCCTTCGATACCGAAGACGAGGCGGTGGCCATCGCCAACGGCACCGACTACGGACTCGCCGCCGCTGTCTGGACCACAAGCCTGTCGCGCGCCCACAGGATGGTGCGGCGGCTTCGGGCCGGGATCGTCCATGTCAACACCTATGGCGGGTCGGACCTGACCGTCCCCTTGGGCGGCGTCAAGCAATCCGGCAACGGGCATGACAAGTCACTCCACGCCTTCGACAAGTATCTCGACCTCAAGTCGGCATGGATCAGGCTGTGACCACCGGAGCACGGGGGACCCCGCGATGAACGCAGACAAGACCATCCTGATCGTCGGAACCTACGATACCAAGGATGATGAACTGCGCTACATGGCCGGGGTGATCCGTGGGCAGGGCGGGGGTGTCCTGACCATGGATGTCAGCGTCCTTGGCGATCCGTCGCAACCTGTGGACATTTCCAAGCATCAGGTCATCGGCGAAGTCAGCCTGACCATCGCCACCATAGCCGGATACGGCGACGAGAACCGGGCGATGCAGGCGATGGCCGATGGTGCTGCCCGGCTGGTGGCGCGGCTTTTCGTCGAGGGGCGCATCGACGGCATCGTGATCCTCGGCGGTTCGATGGGCACCGACCTTGCGCTTGACGTCTGCGCCGCATTGCCGCTCGGGGTGCCGAAATACGTCGTCTCCACCGTCGCCTTCTCGCCGCTGATTCCGGCGGAGCGTCTCGCGCCCGATATCCAGATGATCCTATGGGCGGGCGGGCTTTACGGGCTGAATTCAGTCTGCAAGGCCTCGCTCAGTCAGGCGGCGGGGGCGGTCCTTGGCGCCGCGCGGGCGGTCGAGGGGACAGGGCGCGACCGGCCGCTGATCGGCATGACCTCCTTCGGCAAGACGGTGCTGCGCTACATGGTGGCGCTGAAGCCGGCGCTCGAGGCGCGGGGGTTCGAGGTTGCGGTGTTCCATGCCACGGGAATGGGCGGTCGGGCCTTTGAATGCCTTGCCGCCAACGGGGCCTTTGCCTGCGTCTTCGACTTTGCCACGCAGGAAGTCGGCAACCACATCAACGGCTCGGCCATCACGGCGGGCGAGAACCGGCTCACGGCGGCAGGGCGGGCCGGGGTGCCGCAGATCGTGGCGCCGGGGTGCTATGACCTCGTGGATCTCGTCGGCTGGCAGCCGGTTCCGCCCGCACTTGTGGGTCTGCCAAGCCATGCCCACAACCGTCTTCTCAGTTCCGTCGTCCTTGATGCCGAGGGTCGGCGGAATGTGGCGCGGGCGCTTTGCTCGCGGATGGCGGAGGCAGCGGGCCCGACGGTGATGCTGATGCCACTTGGTGGCTGCGGCGAATGGGACCGGCCGGGGAACGATCTCCATGACGCCGAGGGGCTCGCGGCCTTCGCCGGGGCCTTGCGGGACAGTTGCCCGCCGAACGTGGAGCTGCGCGAGATCGACGCCCATATCAACGACGCCGGTTTTGCGGAGACCGCGCTGGCAGTATTCGACGACTGGTTGGCAAAGGGGATCGTGAAGCGCTGGTAAGCGTCACGATCGCAGGCCCGTCCGGCGACGCCCTCAGGCCAAGGCTATTGGGGAGCCTCCGGCCTTGCCGCCGCGAAGGCGGGGAGCGGTTCAAGATGCGCGCCGATGCGGGTCAGGCGCGGCAGGGGCGCAAGGTCCACGCCCCAGCGGCGGGCGTTGTAAAGCTGCGGCACGAGGCAGAGGTCGGGAAGCGTCACCGCGTTCCTGTAGCAATAGTCGCCATCGTCGACCATCTTCTCAAGCGCCGCGAGGCCCGGGGCGATGAATTCCCGCATCCAGCTATCCATGGTGATGCCGCCGGCGGAATGATCGGCGGCGTAACGGGCGACGCGCAAGTTGCAGACGGGGTGGATCTCCATCGCCACGGCATGGGCAAGCGCCCGGACCCGCGCGCGGCCCGGCGCATCGGCGGGCAGAAGGCCAAGGCCCCGCGTCTCGTCGAGATATTCGATGATGGCGAGCGACTGGGTGAAGCGGTGGCCGTCGATTTCCAGCACCGGGACAAGGCCTTGCGGATTGCGGGCGAGGTGATCACCCTCGCGCTGCTCGCCATCCGCGAGGTTCACGGCGACGGCGCGCCAGTCGAGCCCGGCGAGGTTCAGCGCGATGCGGACCCGGTAGCTCGCCGAGGACCGCCAGTAGTCGTAGAGCGTTATCATACCTTGTCCCCTGTGATCCGGTCGAGCCCGGCCTCGAACCCCTGAAGCGTTTCGGCGAGCCGGGCCGCGACTTCGGCCTGATAGGCGATGGCGATGGGCAGGAGCCGCGCCATCAGCGCCCGGCCTTTCTGGGTCAGCGACAGTTGCAAGAGCCGCCGGTCGCTTTCGTTGATCTCCTTGGCGATATAGCCCGCCGCTTCCAGCCGCGAGGCGGCGCGGCTGACCTTCGACTTCTCCATCGCCACCCGCGCCTCGATGTCGCGGACCGAGACATTGCCGGAATGGGCGAGATGCACGAGCACGCGCCATTCCGGCACCGAGATTCCGAATTCGGTGCGGTAGCGGCGGGCGAGGCCTTCGCTCAGCTTTTCCGCCGCCACGGCGAGGCGGTACGGCAGGAAGCGCGTCAGGTCGAAATCGGGTAGGCCAGATTTGCTTGTGATAGGCGCGGTCATGCGGTCTCCGTCAGTGGCGGCCATGATCGTTGCAAGTGCAATAAATTACCTTGACACCGTTTCATATGCAACGAATACTCCGACGCAATCCGAATGGAAAGACTCAAGGAAGAGGAGGTACTCCCATGACCCATCATGACCTTCCGCGCGGCATGGTCCGTGCTCCGGGCGGCCTTGGCATCCATGACGGCTACATGCCCGGCTTCGGCAATGATTTCGAGACCGAGGCCCTGCCGGGCGCGCTGCCGGAAGGGCAGAACAGCCCGCAAAAATGCAACTACGGGCTTTATGGCGAGCAGCTTTCCGGTACCGCCTTTACTGCGCCGAGCCATCAGAACGAACGCACCTGGTGCTACCGCATCCGGCCTTCGGTGAAGCATTCGGGGCGCTATGCGAAGATCGCGCTTCCCTACTGGAAGACCGCGCCGCATGTGGTCGAGGATGTCATCAGCCTT
This sequence comes from Rhodobacteraceae bacterium UBA6273, assembly GCA_002440625.1. GTDB lineage: Bacteria > Pseudomonadota > Alphaproteobacteria > Rhodobacterales > Rhodobacteraceae > Albidovulum. The sequence continues at coordinate 34,261 of DJUV01000183.1, forward strand.
GGCCAGTACCGCTGGGACCCGGTGCACCATGCGGGCGAAAGACTGACCTGGCTGACCGGCATGCGGACGATGACCACGGCGGGGGATGTGAACACGCAAGTCGGCATGGCGAGCCATATCTACCTAGTCACCGACAGCATGCAGGACGCCTATTTCTATTCGGCGGATTCCGAACTGCTGGTGGTGCCGCAAGAGGGCCGTTTGCGCTTTTGCACCGAACTTGGCATCATCGACCTTGAGCCGAAGGAAATCGCGGTGATCCCGCGCGGCCTTGTCTACCGGGTCGAGGTGCTGGAAGGCCCGGCGCGCGGCTTTGTCTGCGAAAACTACGGCCAGAAGTTCGAGCTTCCGGGCCGCGGGCCGATTGGCGCCAATTGCATGGCGAACCGGCGCGACTTCAAGACCCCGGTGGCGGCCTTCGAGGACCGCGAGGTTCCGTCTACCCTGACCATCAAATGGTGCGGCCAGTTCCATGAGACGAAGATCGGCCATTCGCCCTTGGACGTGGTGGCCTGGCACGGCAACTACGCGCCGGTAAAGTATGACCTGCGCACCTACTGCCCGATCGGGGCGATCCTTTTTGATCATCCCGATCCGTCGATCTTCACCGTGCTGACGGCGCCCTCGGGCGTGGCGGGGACGGCGAATATCGACTTCGTCCTGTTCCGCGAGCGCTGGATGGTGATGGAAAACACCTTCCGTCCGCCGTGGTACCACAAGAACGTCATGTCGGAGCTGATGGGCAATATCTACGGCCAGTATGACGCGAAGCCGCAGGGTTTTGTTCCGGGCGGCATGTCCCTGCACAACATGATGCTGCCGCACGGGCCGGACCGCGAGGCTTTCGAGGGCGCGTCGAATGGCGAGCTGAAGCCCCACAAGCTCGACAACACCATGTCCTTCATGTTCGAGACACGCTTCCCGCAGCACCTGACGGAATTTGCCGCGAAGGAAGCGCCGCTGCAGGACGATTACATCGACTGCTGGGAGAGCCTCGAGAAGAAGTTCGACGGCACGCCGGGTTTGAAGTGAGGAAGCGGGGGCGCCGCCCCCGCACCCCCGAGGTATT
>DJUV01000183.1:35434-47640 GCA_002440625.1 Rhodobacteraceae bacterium UBA6273
GCCCCCGCACCCCCGAGGTATTTTTGGCAAGATGAAAGAGGGACGATGAGCTTGCTTCGGTCCTGGGTCGAGAGCGCGAATGCCGATGGGTCGGAGTTTCCGATCCAGAACCTGCCCTGTGGCGTCTTTGATGATGGCCAGGGTGCGCGGATGGGCGTGGCCATTGGCGATTTCGTGCTCGATGTCGGGCGGGTGGCGCATGGGCTGGACCCGGCGCTCTTTGCCCTGCCGGAATGGAACGCGGTGATGGCGGCGGGGCCTTCGGTCTGGGCGGCGCTGCGCGCGCGCCTGACGGCGCTTTTGTCCGATGATGGCCACCGTGCGGCGGTCGAGCCGCATCTGGTGCCGATGAAGGGTCTGCGGCTATTGATGCCGTTCCGGGTGATCGAATACACCGACTTTTACGCCGGCAAGAACCATGCGGTGAACGTGGGCACCATGTTCAGGGGCGCGGAGAATGCGCTGCCGCCGAACTGGCTGTCGATCCCCATCGGCTACAATGGCCGGGCCTCGTCGGTCGTCGTCTCGGGAACGCCCGTCAGGCGGCCATGGGGGCAGGTGAAGGGGCCGGACGAGGCCATGCCGCGCTTCGCGCCCTCGGCCCGCTTCGATCTGGAACTTGAGATGGGGGCCATCGTCGGGCAGCCTTCCGAGGGGATGGTCTCCGTGGCCGAGGCCGATGACATGATTTTCGGCTATGTGCTTCTGAACGACTGGTCGGCGCGCGACATTCAGGCTTGGGAGTATCAGCCGCTTGGCCCCTTCCAGGCCAAGGCGACGGCGACGACGATCAGCCCCTGGATCGTGACCAGGGCGGCTTTGGAGCCGTTCCGGGTGTCGACGCCGGAGCGGGAGCGGCCCTTGCTGCCGTATCTGCGGGAGACGGGGCCGATGCTTTATGACATCGGGCTTGAGGTTGCGCTGGCGCCGGAGGACGGGCGCGAGAGCGTGATCGCGCGGACCAACTACCGCGAGATATATTATTCCGCCGCGCAGCAGTTGGCGCATCATACGTCGAGCGGCTGTTCGATGCGTGTCGGCGATCTTCTGGGGTCGGGGACGATTTCGGGGCCGGTGAAGGAGAGCCGCGGTTCGCTTCTGGAATTGAGCTGGGGCGGGAAGGAGCCGCTGACGCTCGAGACGGGCGAGGAGCGGCGGTTCCTTGAGGATGGCGATACGCTGGTCCTGAGGGGGGCGGCGATGGGCAACGGATACAGGATTGGCTTCGGCGATTGTGCGGGGCAGATCCTGCCCGCAGCGCCGCTGCCGGATTGGGCGAGGGAGTAGGGCATGGCCAAGGCATTCGCATCGCAGGGCGATCTTGCGGAGAAGAAGACGAGTTTTACGGAGATCGGCGCGGGGCTTTATGCCTTCACCGCCGAGGGTGATCCCAATACCGGCGTCATCATCGGCGACGACAGCGTGATGATCGTCGAGGCGCAGGCGACGCCGCGTCTGGCGCGGAAGGTGATCGACTGTGTGCGGTCTGTCACCGACAAGCCGATCAGCCATGTCGTGCTGACGCATTATCACGCCGTCCGGGTGCTGGGCGCCAGCGCCTATAGCGCGCGCGAGGTCATCATGTCGGACGTGGCCGCCGCCATGGTCGAGGAGCGGGGGGCCGAGGACTGGGCGAGCGAGTTTGGCCGCTTCCCCCGGCTTTTCGAGGGGCATGAGGAAATTCCGGGGCTGACGCGGCCGACGACGACATTCTCTGAACGGATGACGGTGTATCTCGGCAAGCGCCGGGTCGACATCATGGCGCTGGGCCGCGCCCATACCGCCGGGGATGCCGTCATCTGGGTGCCCGATGCCGAGGTTATGTTCACCGGCGATATCGTCGAATATCACTCCGCCTGTTACTGCGGCGACGGGCATTTCAACGACTGGCCCGAGACGCTTGCCAATATCGCCGCCTATGAGCCGAAGGCCATCGCGCCGGGGCGGGGGGATGCGCTGATCGGCGAGGCGATGGTGGCGAAGGCCCTCGCCGCGACCGAGGATTTCGTGCGTTCGACCTACAAGCCGGTGGAGCGGGTGGTGGCGCGGGGCGGTTCGCTGAAGGAGGCCTGGGACGCGGTCAGGGCGGCCTGCGATCCGAAGTTCGCGAGCTTTGCCATCTACGAGCATTGTCTCCCGTTCAACGTCGCCCGCGCCTATGACGAGGCGCGCGGCATCGACACGCCGCGCATCTGGACGGCAGAGCGCGACCGCGACATGTGGGCCGCACTTCAGGGCTGAGAGAAAAGATGCCTTACGACTACAAGCCCTTTCCCTTCGTCGCCCCGCCGGGCCTGACCGCGCCGGAACCGCGTCATGCGGTCGTGATCGTCGGGGCGGGGCCGATCGGCCTTGCCGCAGCGCTGGAACTGGCGAACCACGGGGTCCGCTCGGTCGTGCTTGACGACAACAATGTCGTCTCGGTCGGCAGCCGGGCGATTTGCTGGTCGAAACGGTCGCTGGAGATTCTCGACCGGATCGGCGTCGGCGCGGCCTGTGTGGCGAAGGGCGTGATCTGGAAGGTCGGGCGCACCTATCACCGCGACCGCGAGGTCTTCAACTTCGACCTCCTGCCCGAGCCGGGGCACAAGATGCCGGCCTTTGTGAACCTCCAGCAATATTACGTCGAGGACTATCTGGTGGCTGAGGCCCAAGCTTCGGGCCTCATCGACCTGCGCTTCAAGAACCGCGTGACGGGGGTGTCGCAGACGGCGGATGGCGCGCGGGTGGAGATCGAGACGCCGGAGGGCTTTTACACGCTTGAAGCCGGATACGTGCTGGCCTGCGACGGGGCGAAAAGTCCGATCAGGGCGATGATGGGGCTTGAGTTCCAGGGCGTGCTTTTCGAGGAGCGTTTCCTGATTGCGGATATCGAGATGGAGGCGGATTTCCCCTCGGAACGCCGCTTCTGGTTCGAGCCGGAGTTCCATCAGGGGCAATCGGCGCTGCTGCACAAGCAGCCCGACAATATCTACCGCATCGACCTGCAGCTTGGCTGGGGTACTGACCCGGCGGAAGAGAACAAGCCGGAGCGGATCATCCCGAGGATCGAGAAGGTCGTCGGCCACGGCAACTTCAAGCTCGACTGGCATTCGATCTACACGTTCCAGTGCCGGCGGCTGGAAAGCTTCGTCCATGACCGGGTGATCTTTGTCGGCGACAGCGCCCATGTCGTCTCGCCCTTCGGGGCACGCGGCGGCAACGGCGGGTTGCAGGACGTGGATGCCCTGGGCTGGCGGCTGGCGGCGGTGGTGACGGGCGAGGCGCCGGGGGCGATCCTTCAGCGCTATGATCTCGAGCGGACCCATGGGTCGGACGAGAACATCCTCAATTCCTCGCGCTCGACCCGCTTCATGTCGCCCGCCGAGGGCGCCGAACGGTGGTTCCGCGATGCGACGCTGGCGCTGGCGAGCCATGCGGAGTTCGCCCGGCCCATGGTCAATTCGGGGCGGCTCTCGGTGCCTTGCGTCTATCCGCTCAGCGGTGCGCCGGACGTGGCTGGGATGCCGTCCGCCTCGCGGCCAGGTGCGGTGGCGCCGGATGCGCCGCTTGGAGGCGACTGGCTTCTGTCGGTTCTGGGCGGGGAGATGACCTTGCTTGCCATTGGTCAGCCCGCGCCGGCGCGGCTGGCTCTGCGGGTGGTTGAGGTTGAGGTGACGCCCGAAGTGAAGGCGCGCTATCTCGGCGACCGGGACCGCGCGCTTTATCTTATCCGCCCGGACCAGATTGTCGCGGCGCGGTGGGAGCGGGCCGAGGCCGGGGCGATCACGGCCCATGCCGCCGCCATCTGGGAGGGCCGGGCATGAGCCTTGTCACCAGGCGCAACCTCAACGATCAGGACGCCGCCTATGCCGCGCTGATCGGAGCGCACAAGGGGCTGAGCGAGGCGGAGAGCATCGCCCTTAATGCCCGCCTGATCCTGATCCTGATGAACCATATCGGCGACCCTGCCGTGATCGGTGAGGCGCTGGCGCTCGCGACGGCGAGTGGCGCGCGACCGGCGGGCTAAGGCCCGGGACCGGCAATCGCGGCCCGTTTACGCCTCCGGCAGGCGCAAACCATCCGGCGCGGCTTCGGCAACCGCCGCCGCCAACGCAGCAAGCCCGCGTTCAAGGGCCTGCCGGTCGCGGTCCTTCATCCGGCCAAGGATGTCGCCCGCCCGCGCCTCGACTGCCGCGAAGGCCTCGCCGAAGAGCGCCCGGCCTGTGGGCGTGATCGTGTAGTCCTTGAGCCGCCGGTCGCCAACTGACACCTCGCGGGTGATGAGGCCCTTGTCTTCAAGCCGTTGCGCCGCCCGGCTGACCTGCACCTTGTCGAGCGTCGTGCGCCGCGAAAGGTCGAGCGAGGTGACCTGGCCTGCGCCCTGCAAAAGGAAGAGAAGCCGCCATTCCTCGCGCGAAAGACCGTAGGTCTGGCCGTAGACAGCGACGAGGTTGCGGGAAAATGCCTCGGCTGCGATGGCGAGGCGGTAGGGAAAGAAAGTCTCCAGCTGCATGTCGTCTTCGTCACGCCCCGCCCTTGGTCCGCGGCGATCCTAATTCACCTGCAACGATTCATGCCAGAGGCAAGCTTTACCTAGGACGCTTCCGCCAGGGATTGCAGCAGGAAATCCAGCTCGTCGAGGATATGGTCGATCCGGTCGCGGCCAAGGCGGGCCTCGATTGCGGCGTAGATCGCAGCACTTTCGGGCGCGAGGGTGCGGATGAAGCCCCGCCCGGCATCGGTGAGGGTGATAAGCGCGCGCCGGGCATCGCCGGGGTCTTTGCGCAGCGTGGTGAAGCCCCGCGCTTCCAGCGTGCGAAGCATCCTGGTCAACGATGGCGCCAGGACATTGGCCAGCCGCGACAATTGGGTGGCGTCGCTTTCGCCCGCCTCCAGCAGGACCCGCATCACCCGCCATTGCTGTTCGGAAATGTCGTGGGCCGCGAGAAGGGGGCGAAACCGCTCCATCACCGCTTCGCGGGCACGCAGAAGTGCTATGGGCAGCGTCCGGCGGGTTTCGGCAAGGTTATCGGGCGTCTTGCCCTTGTCGGGGGTGGTCATGGCCCGTCGTCCTGCATGGTTGCGAAAACCTGCATCCAGTTAACCACAGAGATTGACAAGAGGCGAATAAATTAACATGTTAAGTAAATCAGGGGGAGGGAGAGTCGTGGCACATCTGACGATCGAATATTCGCCGGGGTTTGAGGCGCGCGCCGACGTGGCGGCCCTTTGCCTTGCGCTGCATCAGGCGATGGTCGCCACGGGCATCTTCCCGCTCGCCGGAATCCGGGTGCGTGCGCACAAGGCCGATCACGCCATCGTCGCCGACGGCTTGCCGGAAAACGACTTTACCGCCCTGACACTTTCGGTCGGCGCGGGCCGGTCCAAGGAGGACCTTCGCCGGGCGGGCGAGGCGATCTTCGCAGCGGCGCAACGCGGCCTTTCCGGCCCGCTCTCCACCCCGCACTTCGCCCTCTCGCTGGAAATCCGGGTGATCGACCCGGAGCTGAGCTGGAAGGACACCCCCATTCACGCCCGCCTTTCGGGCAAGAACCCAAAGGACCGCCAATGAGCGTGCTTGCCGACAATATCGCCCGCGCAGAAGGCTACCTCGCCCGGTTCCGCGAAAAGGGCGTGATGAACCATATCGCCGGCGCCTCGGTTCCGGCGCTGTCGGGTGACTGGTTCGACAGCCTCTCGCCCGTCGACCTGAAGCCGCTCGCGAGGGTTGCCAAGGGCGGCAAGGCGGACATCGACCGCGCTGTCGCGGCTGCCACCGAGGTGTTCAAGACCTGGGGCAAGACCCCTGGCGAGGAACGGCGGCGTATCCTTCTGAAAGTGGCTGACGCCATCGAGGCGCGGGCCGAGGAGATTGCCTTCACCGAATGCATGGACACCGGGCAGGCCCTGCGCTTCATGTCGAAGGCTGCACTCAGGGGCGCCGAAAACTTCCGCTTCTTCGCCCAGCAGGCGCCAGGCGCCGAAGACGGCAAGGCGCTGCGCACCGAGACCCAGATGAACGTGACCTCGCGCCGGCCGATCGGCCCCGTGGGCGTCATCACGCCCTGGAACACGCCCTTCATGCTTTCGACCTGGAAGATCGCGCCGGCGCTCGCCGCCGGCTGCACGGTTGTTCACAAGCCGGCCGAATTTTCCCCGATGTCCGCGAAACTGCTGGTCGAGATCGCGGAAGAGGCGGGCCTGCCGAAGGGTGTCCTGAACCTTGTGAACGGGTTCGGCGAGGATGCGGGCCGGGCGCTGACCGAGCATCCCGGCATCAAGGCGATCGCCTTTGTCGGCGAAAGCCGCACCGGAAGCATGATCATGGCGCAGGGGGCGGCGACGCTGAAGCGGGTGCATTTCGAACTTGGCGGCAAGAACCCGGTCATCGTCTTCGATGACGCCGACCTTGACCGCGCCGTCGATGCGGCGACCTTCATGATCTATTCCCTGAACGGCGAACGCTGCACATCATCTTCGCGGCTTCTGGTACAGGACCGGGTCTATGACAAGGTGACCGCCCGCGTGGCCGAGGTGGCGGGGCGGATCAAGGTGGGCCATCCCCTTGATCCTGAAACCGTCGTCGGCCCGCTCATCCACCCCGAGCATGAGCGCAAGGTGCTGTCCTATGTCGAAAAGGCACGCGCCGAGGGCGCCACGGTCGCGGCGGGCGGGGCCAAGATCGGCGCAGCGGGATGTTACGTCCAGCCGACGCTTTTCACCAACGCCACCAACGACATGGCCATCGCGCAGGAGGAGATCTTCGGCCCCGTCCTGACCGCGATCCCCTTCAAGGATGAGGAAGAGGCGCTGAAGCTTGCCAATGGCGTGCAATACGGCCTCGCCGCCTATCTCTGGACCAGCGACCTTGGCCGCGCCATGCGCATGACCGACGGACTTGAGGCCGGGATGATCTGGGTGAACTCGGAAAACGTCCGCCACCTGCCCGCGCCCTTCGGCGGCGTCAAATCCTCGGGCATCGGTCGCGACGGCGGCGACTGGTCCTTTGATTTCTATTCCGAGACGGTCAACGTCTCGTTCCCGCGCCAGATGCACAAGATCCCGAAACTCGGCGGCTAACGCTGCGAAGGAGACTGCCATGCCCGTTCCGGCCCCGAACCTCTATCCGCCCTTCAACATCGTCCGACTGAGCCATGTGGAATTTGCCGTCACGGATCTGGCGAAATCCCGGGCCTTCTATGTCGATACGCTTGGCCTGCAGGTCACGGATGAAGATGCCACCGCCATCCATCTTCGCGCGATGGAGGAACGGGGGCATCATTGCCTGATCCTGAAGAAGGCCGACAGTGCTTCCGTCCGGGCTCTGTCCTTCAAGGTCTTTGACGAGGCCGACCTTGACCGCGCGCATGACTGGTTCCAAGGGCAGGGACATCCGGTGGCCAGGGTGAAGCGCGCGCATCAGGGACGCACGCTCGCCACCACCGATTGCTTCGGGATGCCGGTGGAGTTCTACGCCCGCATGGACCGCCTGCCGCCGATCCACCAGAAATACGCGCTCTACAATGGCGTGAAGCCGCTCAGGATCGACCATTTCAACTGCTTCTCGCCGGATGTCGACAAGGCGGTGGCCTTCTACAACCAGCTTGGTTTCCGCGTCACCGAATATACCGAGGATGAGGAAACGGGCCGCCTCTGGGCCGCATGGACGCATCGGAAGGGCGGGGTGCATGACATCGCCTTCACCAACGGCACCGGCCCGCGCCTGCACCACACCGCCTTCTGGGTGCCGACGCCGCTCAATATCATCGACCTTCTCGACCTGATGAGCACGACAGGCTGGCTTGCAAATATCGAACGCGGGCCGGGGCGACACGGCATCTCGAACGCCTTTTTCCTGTACATTCGCGACCCTGATGGTCACCGGATCGAGATTTACTGTTCCGACTACCAGACCGTCGATCCCGATCTTGAGCCGATCAAATGGGACCTGAAGGACCCGCAGCGGCAGACCCTCTGGGGCGCGCCGGCACCACGGTCGTGGTTCGAGGAAGGGTCGCTTTTCGAAGGCCTGAAGCCGGTCGAGGCGACGCTGAAAGCCACGCCCATCGTCGCGCCGTGAGGAGAAAGCCATGACGCCCGAGGAGTTCGAGCATTGGTCGCGCAAAGCGGCGGACTGGGGTGCTGCCTACCGTGCTTCGCTCACCGAACGCCCCGTGCGGGCGCAGACGGCGCCGGGCGAGATCTACCGCCAGATCGGCGCGGCCCCGCCGGAGACGGGCGAGGCGATGGCGGCGATCCTTGCGGATTTCGAACGGATCATCCTGCCCGGCATGACCCATTGGCAGCATCCTCGCTTCTTCGCCTATTTTCCGGCCAATGCGGCGCCGGTCTCGGTCGTCGCCGAATATCTCGTGACCGCGATGGCGGCGCAATCCATGCTCTGGCAGACCTCCCCCGCCGCGACCGAGCTTGAGACGCGGATGATGGAATGGTTGCGCGATGCCGTGGGCCTGCCCAAGGACTTCGCCGGTGTCATTCAGGACAGCGCGTCGTCGGCCACGCTCGCGGCCGTCCTCGTCATGCGGGAACGCGCGCTCGGGTGGGAGGGCAACCGGCAGGGGCTTCCGGGCGGTGCGCGGCTGCGCGTCTACTCGTCCGATCAGGTCCATACCTCGATCGACCGGGCGATCTGGGTGTCCGGCATCGGGCAGGAGAACCTCGTGAAACTGCCCGGCGGTCCTGTCACCGGTGCAATGGACGCCGCCGCCCTTGACGCCGCGATCCGCGCCGACCTTGCCGCAGGCTGCCGCCCAGCCGGGGTCATCGCCTGCGTCGGCGGCACCTCCTCCGGCGCAAGTGACGATGTGGCGTCGGTGGTCCGGGTGGCCCATGCGCATGGGCTTTACGTCCATGTCGACGCCGCCTGGGCCGGATCGGCGATGATCTGCCCGGAGTTCCGCACGCTCTGGGCCGGGGCTGAGGACGCGGATTCCATCGTCTTCAACCCGCACAAATGGCTGGGCGCTTCCTTCGACTGCTCGGCCCATTTCATCCGCGATCCTGCCGCGCTGGTCCGCACGCTGGCGATTCAGCCGGAGTATCTGAAGACCCACGGGCAGGACGGCATCCTCAACTATTCCGAATGGTCGGTGCCGCTCGGCCGCCGGTTCCGGGCGCTGAAGCTCTGGTTTCTTCTGCGGTTTCACGGCCTCGAAGGCTTGCGCGCCATGATCCGCAACCATGTCCGCTGGTCGCAATCCCTTGCCGAGCGTCTGCGCGGCACCGAAGGGTGGGAAGTCGTGACCGAACCGATGCTGTCGCTTTTTACTTTCCGGCGGGCAGGGGCAGAGGACGCGGACACCATCGCGCTTCTCAAGCGCATCAACGACGAAGGCCGCATCTACCTGACCCAGACCCGCGTTCAGGGTAGCCTCGCGATCCGCTTTCAGGCGGGGTCATGGGCAATGACCGGGGCCGATATCGACATCGCCTATCGCGCCATCCTCGACGCCGCCGGAGAAACACCATGAGCCTCAGGGTTCCCGCCCGCCTTGCCAGCTTCCGCGCCGGAGGCAAGCCTCGCTTCGGCTATGTCACCGAGGCGGGGATCGTCGATCTGACCGGCCGCTTTCCGGGGCTGCAGGCGGCGGTGGAGGCCGGCGCATTGGAAGCGCTGGTGGCCGAGGGCGAAAGCCACGCGCCAGACTATGCCGCTGCCGAGGTGACCTTCCTGCCGCCCCTCGCGAACCCCGGCAAGATCCTTTGCGTCGGCGTGAACTACCCGGACCGCAACGCCGAATACAAGGACGGCCAAGCCGCGCCGGAGCGCCCATCGCTTTTCATCCGCTTCCCGCAAAGCTTTGTCGGGCATGGTGAAAACCTCGTCCGCCCGCCGGAAAGCCGTCAGCTTGACTATGAGGGCGAGATTGCCATCGTCATCGGCAAGCCCGGCCGTCGCATCGCGCGGGAAGCGGCCTATGACCATATCGCCGCACTCACCCTCTGCAACGAGGGCACGATCCGCGACTGGGTGCGCCACGCCAAGTTCAACGTGACGCAGGGCAAGAACTGGGACCGGTCGGGCGCACTCGGGCCGTGGCTTGTGCCGTTCCGGTCCGCCGAGCAACTCGACGACATTGTGCTCACGACGCGGGTGAATGGCGAGGTTCGCCAACAGGATCGCACCAGCCGGATGATCTACGATTTTCGCTACATCATCAGTTACGTTTCGACCTTCTGCACGCTTGAACCCGGCGATATCCTCGTCTGCGGCACACCGACCGGGGCCGGCGCGCGCTTCGATCCGCCGCGCTGGCTTCAGCCCGGCGATGTTGTTGAAGTAGAGGCCGAAGGCATCGGCATTCTGAGGAACGGGGTGGAGGACGAAGTTTGCTGAGCCGGACGGAGATCGACACCGCCGCGAGCGACCTTCTTGAGGCGGAGCGGTCCCGCCGCCAGATCGGCCTCCTGACCCTGCGCCACCCGGAGATGACCCTCGACGACGCCTATGGCATCCAGTCGGCGCAGATGGCCCTCAAGCTGGCGCAAGGCAGGCGCATCATCGGCTGGAAGATCGGCCTCACCTCGAAGGCCATGCAGGATGCGCTGGGCATCGCCACGCCGGATTCGGGCGTCCTTTATGACGACATGCTCTTTCACGATGGCGCCAGGGTTCCAGCCGGTCGCTTCATCCAGCCGCGGATCGAGGCCGAGATCGCTTTCGTGATGAAGGCGCCGCTGAAAGGCAAGGTCACGCGCGATGAGGTGCTTGCCGCGACCGGCCATGTCACCCCCGCGCTCGAGATTCTCGACACCCGCATTCTCCGCGCTGACCCGGTCACCGGGCAGGCGCGGCGGATCTGCGACACGGTGTCGGACAACGCCGCCAATGCCGGCATCGTCCTTGGGCCTGCCCGCCATGCGCCCGGGGCCCTTGATCTGCGCTGGGTCGGCGCGATCGTGACCTCGGGCGATCAGGTCGTGGCGACCGGCCTTGGCGCCGCCGTCCTCAACGATCCCGTCACCGGTCTTGTCTGGCTTGCGCACCGCATGGCGGAGTACGGTCAGCGCATCGAGGCTGGGCAGGTGGTGCTGTCCGGCTCTTTCATCGGGCCGGTCGAATGCCCGCCCGGAACACGCATCCATGCCGACTTCGGCCCCTTCGGGTCGATCGGCGTCACATTTGATTGAGGTCCGCGATGCCTGCCCCAAAGAACCAGTTCAAGGCCCGGCTTCGGGCGAAGGAAACCCAGTACGGCCTCTGGATGGGCCTCGGCGATGCCTCCGCCGCCGAGCTTTGCGCCGGTGCGGGATTCGATTGGCTGGTGATCGACGGCGAACACGGGCCGAACGGCTTGCGCGACGTGCTGGCGCAGCTTCGCGCCGTGGGCGACAAGTCGCATCCCGTGGTCCGGGTGCGCGACGACAACCGCGCCGTCATCAAGCAGATGCTCGACATCGGCGCGCAGACCATCCTCGTCCCGATGATCGAAAGTGCTGCGCAGGCGCGGGAGGTTGTGCGTTCAGTCTTTTATCCGCCGAAGGGGGTGCGCGGTGTCGGAGCGGCCTTGGCGCGGGCCTCGGCCTATAACGCGATCCCAGACTATCTGCTCACCGCCAATGATGAGATCTGCCTGCTTCTGCAGGTGGAAAGCATGGCGGCGATCCGTGATCTCGACGCCATTCTTGCCGTTGATGGAGTCGATGGCGTCTTCGTAGGGCCAGCCGACCTTGCCGCCGACATGGGATACCTCGGTCAGTCCAGCGCGCCCGAGGTCAAGACGGTGGTCCTTGATGCGCTGACGCGAATTCGCGCGGCGGGCCGGGCGGCGGGCATCCTGACCTTCGACCGGGCGCTGGCGCAGGACTACGCCGCGATGGGTGTCGAATTCCTCGCCGTCGGCTCCGACGTCGGCATCCTCGGCGCCGGTCTGCGCCAGCTTCGGGCGGGGTTTTGAGGAGCGAAAGCTCCGGCCAGCCGTGACGCCAGGTGGCAGGCGCTGAATATCGGCACAAACCTGTATCCGGCCGACGCCGACCCCGAGGGAATTGTCCAACTGTTTCAGGTGGTTGGAATGGTGCTGTGAGAGAGGATTGAACTCTCGACCTCTCCCTTACCAAGGGAGTGCTCTACCACTGAGCTATTGGAGCATAATGAACACAAATCATGTGTTCGTGCTGATACTGACGTATCAGCATAGTGGGCCGGGCAGGACTCGAACCTGCGAAGAGCTTAGCTCAGCGAATTTACAGTCCGCCCCCTT
>DJUV01000109.1 GCA_002440625.1 Rhodobacteraceae bacterium UBA6273
GCGCTCGACGTCTCGGTGCAGGCGCGGGTTCTGGACCTGCTGGCGGAACTGAAAGCTGATCTCGGCATCAGCTATCTCTTCATAAGCCATGACATGGCGGTCGTGGAAAACATCAGCGACCAGATCGCAGTGATGTATCTGGGGCAGATCGTCGAAACCGGCACCCGCGCCCAGATCTTCGGCAATCCCCAGCACCCCTATACCCGCCGCCTGATCGAGGCTGTGCCGATCCCCGACCCCACGCACCAGCGCCCGACCGTGGCGCGCATGTCCGAGGAGGCGAGGAGCCCGGTCTGGCCGGTGGGCGCCGGGCCCGCCAAGGTGGCGCTGAGCGATATCGGCGGCGGGCATCGGGTGGCCGCGGCATAGGGGTATGGCCCGTGCGCGCCATTCGCCCAGCAAGCCTGGCATCAGGCCGGGCCGGCGTTCGCCTGAGACTGAAACATCAGATCGGGAAATTGGTCGGAGCGAGAGGATTTGAACCTCCGACCCCCTGCTCCCGAAGCAGGTGCGCTACCAGGCTGCGCTACGCTCCGACTGTGGGCGGGGGTTACCGTGTCTCGGCGGTGTTGGCAAGGGGGTAGGCGTAGCCTCAGCGGCCTTTGCCGCGCCAGAACGGGAGCACCTTCAACAGCAGACTCGCACGTGGCGTAGTGACGGTTTCCGGCCGCATCCGGGACTCGGTGACGGGCTTGTGCGAGGCAGCACCTTTGCGGCTTTCGCGGACGACAATGTAGATGCCCGAGGCGATGATGATGCCGGCGCCGATGACCGTGGGCAGGTCCAGCTCCTCGTTGAAGAGGAAATAGCCATAGCCCGTGGCCCAGAGGATCTGGCTGTACTGCATCGGCGCGACGATGGCCGCCTCCGCCGCCCGGTAGGCGAGGATCACGAGGAACGACGCAATCAGCCCGAACAGCGCGATGACCCCCAACAGGCCAAGATGCTCGATCGGCATCGGCTTGTAGACGAAGGGCAGCGCGAGGCCCGTCACGACGAAGTTGCCAATCATCGGGAAGAGGAGCAGGACCACCGATCTTTCGTGCGAGCCGATCTTGCGCACGATGACCGAGGCAAAGGCACTGGTGACGGCGGCGACGATGGCGGCGATATGCCCCGCCGAAAGCGCAGCCTGACCTGGGCGCATGACGATGATGACGCCGATCAGCCCGGCGATGACGGCGGCCCAGCGATGCGCCCCGACCCTTTCGCCCAGCATCGGGATTGCGAGGATCGTTACCAGCAGCGGCGCCGAGAAGAGGATCACGTAGACCTGCGCCAGCGGCAGGACCGAGAAGGCGTAGAAGGCCGTGACGCCGGTGATGACCGTCATCACCATGCGCAAGCTCACCCACCACGGATGGCGCGGCTTGAGGCTCGCCTCGCGGCCGTCGTTCAGGAGGATCACCGCGACAAGCGGAAAGCTGAGGAGCGCGGCGAAGAACACGATCTGAAAGGCCGAGTAGCTGGCGCCCAGCGTTTTGACCACAACGTCATGAGTTGCGAAAATGCCCATCGCGATCAGCGCCAGAAGGGCACCGCGCAGGTTCTGCGACGATTTCATGGATCGAGTTCCGGTGACGCTAACAATTTCGCGTCTTCTTTGCCTCTACGGCCCGGCAGTTGCAAGAGGCGGCGGCGCTGCCGCGGGCGACTTACCCGCGCCAGCGCAAATTCGTGCCTAGAGGCTGGCGTCGAGCGCCCTGACCACCGCATCGCCCATCTCGGAGGTCGAGACCGGCTTGCCGCCCTCGGGGCCCATCAGGTCGGCGGTGCGCAGGCCGTCGGCCAGCACCTTTTCGACCGCCTTTTCCACCCGCGCGGCTTCGTCGCCGAGGTCGAAGGAGTAGCGCAGCGCCATCGCGAAGGAGAGGATGCAGGCTATCGGGTTGGCCTTGCCCTGCCCGGCAATGTCGGGGGCGGAGCCGTGGACGGGCTCGTAAAGCGCCTTCGGGCGCCCGTTCGCCATCGGCGCGCCGAGCGAGGCCGAAGGCAGCATCCCGAGCGAGCCGGTGAGCATCGCCGCAAGGTCCGACAAAAGATCGCCGAAGAGGTTGTCGGTGACGATCACGTCGAACTGCTTCGGCCAGCGCGTCAGCTGCATCGCTCCGGCATCGGCATACATGTGCGACAGCTCCACATCGGGATATTCCCGGTCGTGAACCTCCTGCACCACCTCGCGCCAGAGGACGCCCGATTCCATCACGTTGGCCTTCTCCATCGAGCAGACCTTGTTGCCTCGCCGCCGCGCCATCTCGAAGGCCGACCGCGCCACGCGGGCTATCTCGGATTCCGTGTAGCGCTGGGTGTTGATGCCGACGCGTTCGTTGCCTTCGGTGAAGATGCCGCGCGGCTCGCCGAAATAGACGCCCGAGGTCAGTTCGCGGATGATCATGATGTCGAGACCGGCGACCACATCCCGCTTCAGCGAGGAGAAATCGGCAAGCGCGTCGAAGCACTGCGCGGGACGCAGGTTTGCGTAAAGGTCCATCTCTTTCCGCAGGCGCAGGAGTCCGCGTTCCGGCTTCACCGAGAAGTCGAGCTTGTCGTATTTCGGCCCGCCAACGGCGCCAAGAAGGACGGCATCGACCTCCTGCGCCTTGGCCATGGTGTCGTCGTGCAGGGGCGTGCCGTGCTTGTCATAGGCTGAGCCGCCGACCAGATCCTCGCTCACGTCGAAGGTGATGCCGCGCTTCTTGCCGAACCAGCCGATGATCTTCTTGACCTCGGTCATGACCTCGGGGCCGATGCCGTCGCCGGCAAGGATGAGAAGAGAAGGGTTGGACATGGCAGCGCCTCGCTGAAATGGGTCGCTGCTCGCGTAACCGAGGCATGGGGAGGCGTCAAGCGGTCAGGCCGGCAGCGGGCTTGCGGCGGAAATTTCGCGGGCGAGATGGTCCCAGACCCGGCGAATGCGGGGCGTGCGCCGCAGCGCCTCGGATGCGGCAAGCCATATCTGCAAGGGCGGTAGCGGCACGAAGGGCGCGATACGCTCGACGAGGGGGTCGGTGTCACCGATCGCGCATTGCATCCCGCCGACGCCAAGGCCCGCCCGGACGAGGTTCCAGTAAACGAGCTGGTCGTCGCAGCGCACGGGAAAGTCCTCCCGCTCTTTGTGGATGCCGAACTCAGCCATCAGCCGCAGGATGAGGTCGTCACGGTCGAAGCCGACGAAATCGAGCGCCATCAGGTCTTCGACATTCGACGGCCTGCCGTAGCGGTCCAGGAGACTGCGGGCGGCATAGAGAGAGGACGGAAGATCGGCGACATGGCGGGCAAAGGTGCCCTCCTGCGTCGGCCGGTACATCCGGAGCGCGATGTCGGCCTCGCGGTAAAGAAGGTTCTCCGAAGTGTCGGAGGGTACGAGCTCGATGTCGATCCCCGGTTCGGCCCGCCTGAGATCGGCAATGATCGGCGGGAGGAGGTGATGGGCGACGACGCGGCTCGCCGTGATGCGGACGGTGCCGGTCATCGCGTTGTCTCCGCTCGCCGCCGCCAGTGACAGGCGCGCGGCGGCTTCGGCCATCGCGCGGGCATGGGGCAGAAGCGCCACGGCGGCTTTCGTCGGCTCCAACCCGCGCGGCTGGCGGGTAAAGAGGCTGAGGCCGGTTGTCGCCTCGATCTCGGCGATATGGCGGCCGAGGGTCGGCTGCGACAGGCCCAGACGCCGCGCCGCCGCCGAGAGAGAGCCGCTTTCAGCGACGGCAAGGAAAGAGCGTGCCAAGGTCCAGTCAAGATTTGACATACATAAATGAATATCAGACCGCCAGATTTCGGCAATCAAATTTACGCGGATGAATGGGATACTTGGTATCGGGCGATCACGAGAGTATCCGAGATGACACGGAGTGTTCTGGTCCTTGGCGCCGGCGGCAATTTCGGCGCGCGCGCGGCAGAGGCTTTTTCGACTGCGGGCTGGCAGGTCCGGCGCTATGCGCGGGGAACCGACATGGCTGTGGCGGCGCGCGGGGCGGATCTGATCGTCAACGCGCTAAATCCGCCAAACTACCACAACTGGGCAACGCTGATCCCGGAGATCACCGAATCCGTGCTGGCAGCGGCGCGATCTAGCGGCGCGGCGGTTCTGGTGCCGGGCAACGTCTATGTCTACGGCGACCAGAAGGGCCCCTGGGGGCCGGACACGCCGCACCTGCCGGTCGCGCGCAAGGGCCGGATTCGCACTGCGATGGAAGCGCGCTACCGGGAAGCGGCGGACAAAGGCCAAAGGGTGATCCTGTTGCGCGGCGGCGATTTCGTCGATCCGGTGTCGCCGGCAACGATCTGGCGCATCGTGATGCTGAAGGGCGTGTCGCAGGGGCGCCTCACCGCAATGGGCAACCCGGAGGCGCGGCGCGCCTATGCCTGGCTTCCCGACATGGCCCGGGTGGCGGTGGCGTTGGCCGAACATTCCGATCTTCCCGCCTTTGCTGATGTGCCTTTTCCGGGGCAGGCTAACAGTCTGAGCCAGATTGCCGGCACGCTGGAGCGGATGACGGGGCAGAGCTACCAGGTCAAGAAGTTCCCCTGGTGGGCGCTGAAGCTGGCGTCACCCTTTTGGGAACTGGCGCGCGAATTGTCCGAGATGCGCTATCTCCACGATCTCGACCACAGGCTCGACCCATCACCTCTGGCCGGTTTGCTGCCGGATTTCCGCCCGACGACGCTGGAGCAGATGCTGACCGCGCATCGGCCCGTCAGGGGCTGACCTCCACCCAGACCAACCGATGCGCCGAGGCGGCGACGGCAGCTTCGGCGCCGGGTTCGCCCTGCTTCGGCCAATAGATACCAGCTGCAGTGATAGTCAGGCCTGCGGAGGGCAGGACGTAGTCGACGCGGAGGTTGCCGGGGTCGTCGGGCAGCGCCTCCGGCCAGTCCGCGGTGTCGAGGGCCGGATCGCCCTTTTGCGCGCCGCTGCCGTCTACCCCGCCCTTGCTCGCGGGCCTTGGATCGTTCAGCCGGGGATCGGCGAGAAGCGCGTTCAAAGCCTCGGGTCGGCCATCGCCGTCCACGGGGTCGAGATTGGCATCGCCCGCGATGACGAAGGGACCGACCGGCGCGGCAAAGGGCAGCGCCCCGTCAAGAAGCCGGCTCCAGAACGCCGCCTCATCATGGTTGCGCCGTCCGTTCCGGTCCTCGGGACCGTCGAAGACCGGTGGCGTGGCGAGCCAGGCGAGAACCGTCAGCTTCTTGCCGCCGGGCAGCGTGACCGGCACCGCCCAGTGGCCGGTGGTCGACAGGCGCTGCATGGCGGCGGCGTCTTCGCTCAGCCCTGCGCCGTTGATCAAACTGCCGGGCAGGTCACGCCAGAGGAAGGCCGAATAGTCCTGCGCTTGTCCCGCGTCGATGGGCAGGCGCGACAGGATCGCCATGCCGCCCTGGCCGGAAAACTCGCCAAAGCCCTGCGCGTCGCCGGGGGCGCCGAGCCGCCCGTCACCATCAAGATCGAGGCCGGTCGTCATGCCGGTGTTGGGGCGTAGGGCGAAACGATGGTCGTAGTTCGGCCCGCCCGCCGCGGCAACGCGCGCGGCGAAGGCACCAAGCGCCGTCAGCCCGTAGTCATAGTCGATGCCGGTCAGGATGAGGATGTCGGGATGGGCCGCCGCCACCACGGCTGCCGCCGCCTCGATCTGCGGGTCGGTGCCTGTCAGCACGTCACGCAGCAGAAGGCCGGGGCCTTTGCGCGTCAGGTCGGCGTTGTAGGTGGCGATCCTAAGCGTGTCGGCGCTGGCGGGCGGCGCCAGAAGCGCCGCCATCAGGATCAGGCCGGCAACAGCTCCGCTTCGGCGGCGAGGCTGTTCTGGCGCCGCTTCTCGGCGATCATGCCGGC
>DJUV01000007.1 GCA_002440625.1 Rhodobacteraceae bacterium UBA6273
TCAGGTCATAGGGCGTCATCGTTACCTGCACCTTGTCGCCGGCAAGCACGCGGATGCGGTTTTTCCGCATCTTTCCTGCCATCGTCGCGATGATCTCATGGCCGTTTTCCAGCTCGACCCTGAACGTCGCATTGGGCAGGAGTTCCTTGACGACGCCCGGAAATTCGAGACCTTCTTCCTTGGCCATGGTCACTCCATAATTGCTTCTTCCCCGTCCTGGACGGGGCGCGCGTTAAATGCGCCCGATGGCGGGGGAATTCAAGCACTATGTCGCGGGGGCTGGACGGGCCCTGCCAGGGGCGTCGGTTTCCCGTACCGCAGGCGTATGGCAAGCGTCGGGCATTTTGCCCGACAGGGGCGCGCTGCCCGAGAGGTGGACGCGCAACGGGCTTGCAGGGAGCCGATGACCGGAAAAGGGTCGTGGCAGCGGCAGATCGGGCGGGTCGTTCTCCGAAGGCGAAAACCGCAGGGCAAGGGGGTCTCCGCCCACATCGTGCATCTGGAAATCGGAGCGCGTCTGCCGGGAAGGGATGAGAAACTGGCAAAGGTAGCGGGCCTTAGCCCCCGAAGAACGCCCGCCCCGCGGGCGGGCCGGGTGGGTGGGCAGTGTGGGCAGGCGCTGTCCGGCGGCTTTGGGCTACCGGCCGTCAGGGCTCGCTGTTCCCACGCGGCGGGGGCGATGGCATCTGCCGATCCCTGTGGGATCAATATCCGCTGACTGTTACCCGCCGTCCCGCGTCACGCCGCGGTACCAGGCCACGATCTTCGCCCGCTCCTCCGGCTCGATGAAGGAGACATTCGCCGGCGGCATCGCATGACTGACCCCGGCTTGAAGATAGATTTCAGGTGCCCGGCGGGCGATCTCTTCCGGCCGGTCCAGCATCACGCCCTTCGGCGCATAGTGGATGCCGTCATAGCCCGGCTCTGCCGCGTGGCACATCGAGCAGCGGCCCATGACGATGTCCGTCACTTCGGCAAAATCCGCCGCTTCCGCGAATTTCTGCTGTGCCGGGGAAAGCGGCAATGCTGCGCCCTCCGTCTCAGACCGGAACAGGGGCGCCGTCGACAGCCAGGCGATGATGATGAAGAGGATGACGGTGGCAAGCCAGGTCCAGGTCGGGCTGCCCTTGCGCGCATGGCGGGTGTTGAACCAGTGCCGGATCGTCACGCCCATCAGGAAGACGAGGCTGGCGATGACCCAGTTGTACTGGCTCGCGAAGGCCAGTGGATAGTGGTTCGACAGCATCAGGAAGATGACCGGCAGCGTCAGGTAGTTGTTGTGGGTCGATCTGAGCTTGGCGATCTTGCCGTATTTCGGATCGGGGATGCGCCCGGCGATCAGGTCCGCCACCACGATCTTCTGGTTCGGGATAATGACCATGAAGACATTGGCGGTCATGATCGTCGCGGTGAAGGCGCCGAGGTGGAGAAGTGCCGCCCGCCCGGTGAAGACCTGGGTATAGCCCCAGGCCATCGCCACGAGGATGAGGTAAAGGAATACCATCAGCGTCGTCGGGCTTTCGCCCAGCCCCGACTTGCAGAGCACATCGTACAGCACCCAGCCAAGCGCAAGCGAGGCCACCGAAATCAGGATCGCCTGCCAGACCTTCAGGTCGGCGACATTGGGATCGACAAGGTAGAGATCCGCGCCAAGGTAATAGACCAGCGCCAGAAGCGCGAAGCCCGAAAGCCAGGTCGCATAGCTTTCCCATTTGAACCAGACGAGGTCGTCCGGCATCCGCTCCGGCGCAACGAGGTACTTCTGGATATGGTAGAAGCCGCCGCCGTGGACCTGCCATTCCTCGCCATCCGCACCGCTTTCCAGTTTGCGGTCGCGGTGGAGGCCAAGGTCGAGTGCCACGAAGTAGAAGGACGACCCGATCCAGGCCACGGCGGTGATGACATGTAGCCAGCGCACCGCAAACTCCAGCCAGTCGCCGAGCACTATGAAATCGTACATGCCGCCCTCCGTCCCTTCGATGCGCTCAGGCTATACCGAAGCGCATCTTCCTGATAACTCTTCAAATGCCTCAATACTTTCAAGCGATGCCGAAGAATGGGGCGAGGAGGGGGACCGATGTCGTATGTGAACAACATCAAGATGTTCGTTCGCGTCTTCGAGCTTGGCTCGATGTCGGCGGCGGCGCGCGACCAGCGCACCTCGCCCGCCGTGGCCTCAGCCCGCATTGCCGAGCTTGAGAAACACCTCGGGATAAGGCTTTTCAACCGCACCACCCGGCGCCTGCAACCGACGGAAAACGGCCGGCTTTTCTACGACGGCGCCCGCCGCGTCCTTGAGGCGATCGACGATGCCGAGGCCGCCGTGATGGTCTCTACCCAGATGCTGAAGGGCACCATCTTCATCGCCGCGCCCCTGGGCGTCGGGCGCCGCTTCGTCGCGCCGCATGTGCCGTCGTTCAAGGACGAATATCCGCAGATCGACATCCGCCTCAGGCTCTCCGACCGCAACATCGACGTCGTGACCGAGGGGCTCGACATGGCCTTTCATCTTGGCGCGCTGGAAGATTCAACGCTGAAGATGCGCCTTGTCGCCGATTGCCCGCGCATCCTCTGCGCTGCGCCTGCCTATGTGGCGCGGCGCGGCGATCCCATGACGGGCGAGGCGCTGGTCAAGGACCGGCACGATTGCCTCAATCTGCGCTTTCCCGGCGCGCCCGAATTCCAGTGGACGCTCCGCACCTCTGAAGGCCCGCGCCGGTTCGAGGTGACGGGGCCTTATGAGACGGATGACGGCGATGTCCTCACCGGTTGGGCGCTCGACGGGCGCGGCATCGTGATGAAGCCGATCTTCGAGGTTGCCGATCATTTGCGCAGCGGCGACCTCGTGCCGGTCTGCCGCGACACGTCGCCGCTGCCGGTGCAACTCACCTGCCTGACCCAGCACCGCCGCCTGCGCGACCCGAAGATCCGCGCCTTCACCGACTTCATCATCGCGAGATGCCGGGTGGACCTCGCCCGCGCCACCGAAGGCCTGCCCGCCTTCGCATGATCCCCCTCACCGCTTGAGCCGATGCCTTCGCCCCTGTAAGGGAAGCGCGACTGACGAGGTTCGCCATGCCGCATTTCCTGACCACGACCGATGCCGACTTCGAGGCGAAGTTCGCGAGCCTCCTGACCATGAAGCGCGAGGATGCGCCAGATGTGGACGCCGCCGTGGCCGCGATCATCGCCGAGGTGCGCGAAAAGGGCGATGCCGCCGTCATCGCCTTGACCGAACGCTTCGACCGGCTGCGCCTGACGCCCAAAACGCTGGCCTTCTCGCAGGACGAAATCGCGGCGGAGTGCGCCAAGGTCTCGCCCGAGGATCGCGCCGCGCTGGAACTCGCCGCCACCCGCATTCGCGCCTACCATGAACGCCAGATGCCGTCTGACGAACGCTGGACCGATGCCGCCGGTGCCACGCTCGGCTGGCGCTGGTCGCCGGTTTCGGCGGCGGGGCTTTATGTCCCCGGTGGCCTCGCCTCCTACCCGTCCTCGGTGCTGATGAACGCGATCCCGGCCAAGGTCGCCGGGGTCGAACGGCTGGTCATCGCCTGCCCGACACCGGGCGGCGTGGTCAATCCCTTGGTCCTCTACGCGGCACGGCTCGCCGGTGTCGACACCGTCTACCGGATCGGCGGCGCCCAAGCCATCGCGGCCCTTGCCTACGGCACGGCAACCATCCGCCCGGTCGACAAGATCACCGGCCCCGGCAACGCCTATGTCGCCGCCGCCAAGCGCCGGGTCTTCGGCCGCGTCGGCATCGACATGATCGCCGGCCCGTCCGAGATCCTCGTCATTGCCGACAGGGACAACGACCCCGACTGGATCGCCCTCGATCTTCTGAGCCAGGCCGAGCATGACGAAAGCGCGCAGTCGATCCTTGTGACCGATGACGCGGCATTCGCGAAAGCCGTCACGGCCGCCGTCGAAAAGCGGCTCGAAACCCTCGAACGCCGCGCCATCGCCGGGGCGAGCTGGCGCGACTTCGGCGCGGTGATCGTGACCCGTGACCTCAGCGAAGCGGCTGCGCTTTCAAACCGGGTGGCGCCAGAGCATCTGGAGCTTTGCGTGACAGCACCCGAAGCGCTTGCGGAACATATCACGCACGCCGGTGCAATCTTTCTGGGGTGCTGGACTCCCGAGGCCATCGGCGATTACGTGGGCGGGCCGAACCATGTCCTTCCGACAGCACGTTCGGCACGGTTTTCGAGTGGGCTGAGTGTGATGGACTTTCTGAAGCGGACAACGATTGCGCATATGACGCCCGAGGCGCTCGCCGCCATCGGCCCCGCCGCCGAACGGCTGGCGCGATCCGAAAGCCTTGAGGCGCACGGCCTCTCTGTCCGCGCCCGGCTCGACCGGCTGAACCGCGAGGGCTGAGCCTTGAGCCGCATCTGCCATATCGAGATCGACGATACCAACTTGCCCGCCCCGACCCCGGAGGTCGAGCAGGAACGGAAAGTGGCGATCTTCGACCTTCTCGAAGACAACAGCTTCGACCTGCCCGCCCGTGCTGACGGGGCCAAGGCCGACGGCCCCTTCCGCCTTGCCCTCGCCATCCGCGAAAAGCGGCTGGTCTTCGACATCGACAGCGAAGGGGGCGCGCGGCTGGCGGAGTTCCACCTTTCGCTCTCGCCCTTCCGGCAGGTGGTGAAGGACTATTTCCAGATCTGCGAAAGCTATTTCGAAGCGGTGAAGCGCCTGCCACCCGCGCAGATAGAGGCCATCGACATGGCGCGGCGCGGCATCCACAACGAAGGCGCCCGCGTCTTGCAGGAACGCCTCGACGGCAAGGCCGATCTCGACATCGACACGGCGCGGCGGCTCTTCACGCTGATCTGCGTCCTGCATTTCGGGGGATAGGATTGGCGGCAGAGCTTCCGCAGTCGGTTCTTTTCTGCTGTGACCACAACGCGGTCCGTTCGCCCATGGCGGAAGGGCTGATGAAAAAGCTCTACGGCCAGCGCACCTATGTCCAGTCCGCCGGGGTGAAGAACGACCTTGAGGTCGATGGCTTCGCTGTCGCCGTCTGCAAGGAACTGGGGATCGAACTGTCGCGCCACCGCTCGCGGTCCTTCGAAGAGATGCAGCAATGGGGCGACGACCTTTCCGGCTTCGACCTTGTCGTGGCGCTGTCCCCCGCGAGCCAGAGGCAGGCCCTGGAATTCACCCGCTTCTTCCATCTCGACGTCGAATACTGGCCGGTGATGGACCCCTCCGGCATCGGCGAGACGCGCGAGGCAAAGCTCACCGCCTACCGCCAGGCCCGCGACCAGATCCGCGACCGCATGATCGCGCGTTTCGGGCCGCCGCCGGAGGCCTAGGTCGGGGTTCACCCCGACTCTCCCAACGCCCGCTCTCCCGTGCAGTTTGACAGCGCCCACGCCGAAGAGGACAGTGCCCCATCCGACCATCAGGAGAAGGGACACTAGCCATGACGCAGGACCCCGACCGGATCAGGCGCTTCGCCAGCGACTATGTCGACGCCTGGAACTCGGGCCGGCCCGAACGGGTGGCCGCCTGCTTCGCCGAGGAGGGCGGCATCATCATCAACCGGGGCGAGCCCTGGCAGGGGCGGGGCCGGGTGGCCGAGATGGCAGCCGGGTTCTATGCCGATGTCGCTGAGATGACCGTCTTCTGCGACGACCTCAGGATCGCCGGCGATCACGTGGCCTTCCTCTGGACCTTCACCGGCCGCCATACCGGAACCGGACGCGCCCTAGACGTCAAAGGGTGGGAGGAATGGGATCTCGGCCCCGGGGGCACGATCCGGGCTTCGCTCGGTTGGTACGACGCCGCGGACTACGCCCGCCAGGTCGCCGGCGGCTGAGCCATTTTCCTGCCCGTTCCTGTTACCGCGCAAACAGCCAAGCGACCGCGCGCCCATGTCCGTTAGCGCCCGTAGCCCGCAGGTCGGGGTTCAGCCCGACTCTCGAACGCAGAGCCGCAGCGGGATTGCGGGACGGCTTTCGCTCCGACGCTGCCCGTGGCGCCACCTGTTCCCGCTCGGGCGCGACCTTTTTCAAGAAAGCCCCCTCAGCCCCGCGCAAACCGCCATTCGGTGATCTGGCGGTAGGTCTCGCCAGGCCCGAGCGCGACGGACGGAAAGCCCTTGTGGTTCGGGGCGTCGGGCCAGCCCTGCGCCTCGATGGCGACGCCCTCGCCGCCGGGATGGCCGGGTCGCGATGCCCCGCTGCCGTCGTAGACCTGCACCCCGGGCTCGGTCGTCGAAAGCGCCATCCGGACGCCCGAAGCGCCAGTCAGTTCCAGAACCGGGCGCAGCGCCACCCTGCCCCGCGACAGGCAGAAGCAGGTGTCGAGCGGCGGGTTGCCGGGTCCGGCGATGCGCCCTTCGCGGAAGTCGAAGGCGGTGCCGGTGACGGCAGCGATTTCGCCGGTCGGCAGGACGGCGGCGTCGGCGGGCAGGTAGTGATCGGCGGCGATCCGCAAGCGGTGCCCCTGCCAATTGGCGCTACCATCGAGATTCCAGTAGCTGTGATTGGCGACATTGAAGAGCGTCGGGCGGTCGGTTTCCGCCACGACCTCCATGCGCAGCGTGTCGGGGGCGGCAAGCGAATAGGTCACGCGCAGGGACCGGTTACCGGGAAAGCCGCCCTCGCCATCGGGCAGGCGGAGGCTGAGCGTCACATGGCCGGCCCCGGCTTCGGCAAGGCTCCAGACCTTCAGATGGGTTCCCGCCGGGCCGGAATGCAGGGCGTCGGGGTGTCCGGGCGCGGACTGGAACCGGTGCTCCAGCCCGGCAATCGGCGCGCGGCCATCGCTGAGCCGGTTGGCGACCGGCGCGATCAGCGAGCCGTGAAAGCGCATCGGGCCTTCGTAATCGGCAAGGTTTTCCGAGCCGAGCGTCAGGCTGTGCGCGACGCCCGCAAGGCGGACATCCTGCAGGATCGCCCCGAGCGTCAGGATGCGGACGGTGAGCGCGCCCGAGGACAGGGTGACGGCCTGAACCCCCTGCCCCGCCGCCGTCGTGCCGAATTCGCTGATCCCGGTCATGGCCTATTTCCACACCGGATTGGACCAGGCCCGCTTGCCGGCCCGGTCGACGACGGTGACGCGCAGCCAGGGCGACTTGCGGAAGCGTTCGAGCGGCAGGGAGGCGCGGGTCATGGAAAGGCCGTGGACGGCTTTCGCCGCCTGCCCGTGACCTTGCACGATGACCGAGACGGCGGCGGAACATTCGACCTCGATGGTTTTCTCGGTCAACTCGACCCGGCGGATTTCCGGGCCTTGCGTCGAATAGTGGAGGCCCGCCTTCAGCGCCGCGACAAGGGCCTCGGGATCGTTTTCCTCGGCCTTGACCATGACCCAGCCGCCGAAATGATCGGGTTCGGAGAAATGCGCATCATCGGTGGCGACAAGGTTGATGCGACGGCCTTCGGAGAGGAGAAGGTCGTTGATGGCGAAGCCGTCGGCACGGTCGCAGCCGGCCCAGCAGCCGTGGTTATAGGTCTCAACCGCGTGGGCCGCCTCCACGGTGCGGGCGTCGGCGAGGGTCAGGCCCGACCACTGCGGATGTGCAATTGCAACAAAAGCACCGGCATTCCGCGCCCTCAGCGCCAGATCCGCTGCAGATTCCGAACCTTCGACCGGGCTGAAATGCGGCGCCTCAGGCGGGGCGAAATCATCCGGCAGGCCGACGGCGAGGATGTGCCAAAGCTCGCCGTTCGACTGTTTGCCGGTATGAAGCTCGGCGCCGATGATCGTGGTGAAATCGCGGGTGCGGAAGGCGCGGGTATCGGTCATCGGGTATTTGTAGAAACCGATGAAATGGTCGGTTAGTGCCATGAAATCATAGCCTTCGTCGCGGTAGCGGCGGCAGACCTCGGAGGGGTCAAGGACGCCATCGGAGTTGGTCGAATGGGTGTGGAGGTTGCCCCGCCAGAAACGTCCGGGGGCGGTGAATGCGTCGGTCATGCGAATCCCTCTTGGTCGGGGGCCAGCTTGCCCGAACAGGGCGTCGGCGCAAGGGAGCGGACACAATCGCCGCCGATCCGTTCAATTCTCCGGTAAATGCTGGAAAATTGGGGAGTTGGATGCTACTTTTGCCATAGTCCAGCGTTAGACTGGATATCATTGAGTGAAACGGGCGAGTTTGGCCCGTGAGGCAGCGGACATGAAGAAACTGGATATGGGTGCGCAAACGCCCCAGGAGACGGAATCCCAATACGCGGCGCTCTGCTTCCGGCGGACCGGAAAGAACGAGCATGAGGTGCTGCTCATCACCAGCCGGGACACCGGCCGATGGGTGATCCCGAAGGGCTGGCCGATGAAGGGCAAGAGCGGGTCGCAATGCGCGCTCCGCGAGGCTTTCGAGGAAGCGGGGGTCGAGGGGCTGCCCTGGCCGATGCCGATTGGGGTCTATGCCTATGACAAGGTGCTGACGGCGGGCGTGCAGCCCTGCATCGTCTCGGTCTATCCGGTCGAGGTTGACCGGATGCGCAACGAGTTTCCGGAGAAGGGCCAGCGCGAGCGGAAATGGTTCAAGCCGAAGAAGGCGGCAGAGAAGGTCGACGAACCGGAACTGCGGTCGCTCATCAAATCCTTCGATCCGGGCAAGGCAGGCAAGGCGTTGGGGTCTTCGGACGCTTGAATTCCGGCCTGCGGACGGCCAGATATGGTGAAGACCCAACCGGACCCACGGGCATGATCCGCTATTCGCTGACCTGTTCTAAGAAGCACGACTTCGACAGCTGGTTCCAGTCTGCCGAAGCTTTCGACCGCTTGCTCGGCGCGGGGCTGGTGGCTTGTTCCGTCTGCGGGTCGGCGGAGGTCGAAAAGCTGCTGATGGCGCCCGCCGTCCGGCCCGCCCGCAGCGCGGCCACGACGCTTTCCACGCCGTCGAACCCGGTGGAGGAGGCCTTCGCCAAGATGCGCCGCGCGGTCGAGGAAAACTCAGAATACGTCGGCATGAACTTCGCCACCGAGGCGCGCGCCATGCATGACGGCGACATGCCGCACCGGTCGATCTACGGCGAGGCCAAGGCCGATGAGGCGCGGAGCCTGATCGAGGATGGCGTGCCGGTGGCGCCGCTGCCATTCATGCCCAGCCGGAAAACCAACTGAACTTTCAGGAGGCACGGGATGCAGGTGCTTGTCACCGGAGCCAACCGGGGGATCGGCGCGGCGCTTGTCGCGGCCTATCGGGCGCGCGGCGATGCGGCCATCGGGA
Source organism: Rhodobacteraceae bacterium UBA6273 (assembly GCA_002440625.1). Taxonomy (GTDB): domain Bacteria; phylum Pseudomonadota; class Alphaproteobacteria; order Rhodobacterales; family Rhodobacteraceae; genus Albidovulum. The sequence continues at coordinate 9,194 of DJUV01000007.1, forward strand.
CGGCGCGGAGGCCCGGGGGCGGGCTTCTGCCGCTCGACGTGACCGATCCGGCTTCGGTTCGGGCGCTGGCGGCGGCGCTGACGGGGCGGCCGCTCGATCTTCTCGTCTGCAATGCCGGGGTCTATCTCGACAAGGGCCAGTCGCTTGAGAGCGGCTATCCGGCCGAGCTTTGGGCGGCGGGTTTCGCGGCCAATGTCACCGGGGTTTTCCTGACGGTTCAGGCGCTTTTGCCCAACCTTCGCGCCGCGAAGGGCAAGATCGCCATCATCTCTTCGGCGATGGCCTCGGATCAGCGCGCGCCGGGCGGCAGCTATGTCTACCGCGCGTCAAAGGCCGCCGCGCTGAACCTCGGGCGCAATCTTGCCGCCGACCTCAGCGGCGACGGCATCGCCGTCGGCATCTACCACCCCGGCTGGGTCAAGACCGAGATGGGCGGAGGTGGGGCGGATATCGAGGTGGAAGCCTCGGCGGCGGGGCTGCTGGCGCGGTTCGACGCGCTCTCGCCTGCCACGACGGGCGCATTCGAGGACTGGCGGGGCAAGGCGCTGGCGTTCTGAAGCCGTTTGCCTTTCGCGTGAATGGCCGGGTGGAACAGAGGGCCGCGCCTGACCCGAGG
>DJUV01000199.1 GCA_002440625.1 Rhodobacteraceae bacterium UBA6273
ACCCGCGAAGACGGCAAGAGCCGACCACTGCGGGGCGCAGGCAAGGCTGCCGACCCAGATGCCCGGCACCGCCGACCATCAGCCCGGGCGCGGCAAAGGTCCAGCGCCGCGATCATGGCGATCAGGACGGCAACTTGCAGATTGCACATCGGCAAGGCATTTGTGACGTGCGCTGTCCAGACCGGACCCAGCGCAGGCGCCTCACGCCGCCCTATGCCGCACTTCGATCGTGACATGGGCAAGCTCGTCCAGTCCGGCCAGTCTCGCGCGATACTCTGCCACCGGCTTCGGATCTGAACTGACCAGCGAGACGATTGCGCCGTGGTAGCCCGGCCCCAGTTGCCAGATATGGAGGTCGACGATCTCGTCGCCGTCGCGTTCAAGCGCCTCGCGCACTTCGCCCGGAAGCTCTTCCCCCTCGGGGACATAGTCGAGCATCACCCCGCCGCAGTCGCGCATCAGGCCCCAGGACCATTGCAGAATGACCAGCGCCCCGGCGATGCCGATCATCGGATCAAGCCAGACCCAGCCGAGACTGCGCCCCGCGACCAGCGCGACGATCGCGGTGATCGAAACCATCGCGTCGGCAAGGACATGCAGATAGGCCGCGCGCAGGTTGTTGTCGCGCGCCGCTCCCGGCGCGGCGGAAACCGGGTGGTCGTGGCCATGGCCATGCTTATGGTCCTCGCGCAGAAGCCAGGCGCTGGCGAGGTTCACGGCAAGCCCGATCACCGCCACGATCAGCGCCTCGTCGAACCGGATCGGCACCGGCTCCCACAGCCTTTGCAGGCTTTCCCAGCCGATCTGCACGGCGACAAGCGCAAGGACGATGGCGCTGGCGAAGGCGGCAAGGTCGCCGAACTTGCCGGTGCCGAAGGTGAAGCGCGGATTGTGCGCCTGATTGCGTGCGATCCGGTAGGCGACTGCCGCGACCAGAAGCGCCAGCGCATGGGTCGACATGTGCCAGCCGTCTGCCAGAAGCGCCATCGAGCCGAAGATCGTGCCCGCAGTGATCTCGGCCACCATCATGGCCGCGGTCAGGGCGACGACGAGCCAGGTGCGGCGTTCGTTCCGGGCGTGGTTCTGGCCAAGGAAGACATGGTCGTGGGCGGCGGTGGTGCCGGTCATTTGAGGTGCCTGTGCATGATTTCGATCAGTTCCGCACCGGCCGCGGCGCGGTCGGCGCCGGTTCCGGCCGCAAGGACGTGGCTTTGCAGGTGGTCCTCGAAAAGCTCGAGGACAAGGCCGTTCGTCGCCCCGCGCACCGAGGCGGCAAGATTCAGTATCTCGGCGCAGGAGGCTTCGGCTTCCAGCGCACGCTCGATCGCCTCCATCTGCCCCTTCAGGCGGCGGACGCGGGCGAGCAGCTTGGACTTGTCTTTGGTCGTGTGGCTCATAGGATAGGGGGCTATCCTATAGTATGGCGTATCACAAGCGACTTCACGGCAAGCACGCTGTGGGCTTGTGCACACCGCAACCGACTGACCCAAGCTTGTACTTCGGTCGGATCATACCCGGATCACTGCCGCCGTCGCATACATGAAGGCGATCCCGCCGAGAAAGCCGCCAAGGACGGCGGGGGAGAACAGCACCCCCTGCCGGTCGCTGTTCTGCCGCATCAGGTAGGTCGTGACCTCGACGATCACCTGAAGGATTGCCCCGGCGCCGACGGCCAGCGCGAAGGCCGACCATTGCGGCGCATAGGCCAGGCTGCCGACCCACATGCCGAAGATTGCCGGGCCTCCCGCCAGCAGCGTCAGCGCTGCGAAGCTCCAGAGCGGCGGGCGGACGCGCAGCATCGGCGCGGCGATGCCGATCCCCTCGGTCACGTTGTGCAGGGCGAAGCCGAGGACAAGAAAAGTGCCAAGCCCCGCCGAACCGGCAGCAAAGGCGCCGCCGATCGCCAGCCCCTCGCCGAAGTTGTGCAGCCCGATTCCCAGCGCGATGTAGAAGGCCAGCGCCAGCCCCTCGGGCCGCCCGCGCCAGCGCCCGACGGCCATCAGCAGAAGGAAGCTCGCCAGCGCCGACAGCCAGACCATCGCCGAGCCCTGGAACATCGCCGCCGCCCCGGCCACGAGTTCGGTCGCCTCGGTGATCGTGTCGAGTAGCAGGAAGGTCAGCATCCCGACGGTCAACGCGAGCACGAAGTTCATGCCTGTGGTACCGAAGCCACGCATGGCCGGGTAGAACATCAGCCCGAGCGCCACCGGCACGAGACCGACGAGCGCCCCGACCAACGCCTGCAGGCGAAGCTGTCCTGCGGACGCCTTGGGCGTCGGCACGGCGACCTCGATCAGGTGGCTGAAGGTGATCCCGGTATTCGTGACCAGGGTAACGGTATGGGTCTCGCCCAGGACCCACGGGTAGGGGATCTGCAGCCAGACGGAGCTTGCCCGCGGAATCGGGCCGGTCGGGTCCTGTGCGAAGGTCCAGTAGGCATCATCGACCATGATCTGGGCGATCCGCATCGGCTCGGACCCACCGGCGCGGACCAGAAGCCGGATCCCGGTCTCGTCCAAAACGGTGCGCTCCACAGTCAGCGCTTCGACCGGTGGCGCGCCGTTGTTGAAGCCGCGCAAGGGATCAAGCGAGGCGATCCAGACGAAGGAGCCGAGGATGGCGGCCAGCGGCAAGAGCACCAGCAGCAGGCGCATCAGCGGGGTCCGGGTGGAGTGGCTCAGGTCGCTCATGCCGCTGGCCGCCGCACGTCGAACATGCCGACCCAGCCAAGCTCGGTGAATTCGGACTGGTGGGCGTGGAACATGTACATGCCGTCCTCATGCTCGGCGAAGCTGAACTCGAGGATGCCGCGCTGTGCCTGGCATTGCATGATCAGGTCAACGGTGCGCAGCGTGGGCGTGAGCGTGGTGCCGGTGTCGAAATAGCTGAAGAAGTTGCCGTGCAGGTGGAACGAGTTGATCGGGTCGAACTCGGTCACGTTCACCAGATAGATGCGCACCGGGCGCGTCTTGTCGATGCGGATCGGCACGTTCATGAAGGCCTGGCCAACGGTATTGACCGCATAGACCTCGTTCGCATTGTCGAAGTTGGTGTCGAAGGCGTTCATCACCATCGCGAATTCCTGCCATTCGGCGTTCTCGGGCGTGCCGAGGCCGCGTGACGCCGCCACGGCGGCAAGGGCCGGATCGGTCTGGCGCGCGGGATCGGGGTCGATCACGAACAGGCCATACATGCCCTTGTGCATGTGCCGCTTCAACGGCAGCGCGTGGCAATGGTAGAGGTGGCAGCCGAACGGTTTGGCATCGAATTCGTAGACGAATTCCTCGCCGGGGCCGATCAGACCCCCGCCGGGAACCCCATCCATCCGCGCCGAGTGGATGCCGTGAAAATGCATCGAGTGCGGGTGCGACCCGTTGTTCTGGAAGATGATCCGCAACCGCTCGCCTTCCTTGGCGCGCAGGGCCGGACCGGGGACGCGGCCGTTGAAGGTCCAGGCGGGGAAGAAGATGCCAGGGGCGATCTCGATTTCCCTGTCGATGGCTTCCACCTCGAAGGTTCGCAGCGTGCGGCCATCGGGCAAAAGCTCGGTCCGCCCCGTCTCCCAGTCCGTCAGCATGTCTGATGGGTCGAAGCCGTTGCGTGCGTGATCGACGAGACCAACCGTTGTCATGTTGCCATGCGCCATGCCGGGCATGGGCGCGGCATAGGGATCGGTTGTCATGGTGGACATGTCATGGCCCGCCATCGGGTCGGGTGCCGTCTGGGACCGGGCGGTGCCCGCCGCGATGGCTGCGCCGCCGGCAGCGACGAGCCCGCCAACCAGCAGCGCCCTCCGCGAAGGGTCG
>DJUV01000293.1 GCA_002440625.1 Rhodobacteraceae bacterium UBA6273
CCCATGACGAAGCAGTTGAAAAGCGTGACCGTGCGCCCGGTGCCTGCCCCGGCAGTGATCCGGCCGGCGGGCAGATACTTGAAGCCTTCAAGTGCCGCGTAGAAGCGGTCTTCCCATGCGCCCGGGTCTTTCTCGACCGAGGCAAGCGCCCGCGCGATCCGCCGCCAGCTATCCTCGACCGTGCCGTCGATGGGCGTGCCGTCGGCTTCCTTGAGCCGGTATTTCATGTCCCAGATCTGCTCGGCAATTGGAGCGGCAAAAGTGGTCATCGGGGCGCGGTCCTCGAGCTTTGGGAAGGTCGTCCCGCGCTCCCGCGCGGGCTATCCAGCATACGCTCCAGACTCTGAGAGGTCAACTTGATCTCGGGGTAGCGACGGCTAGAATAGCAAGGTCTTGGGGGCATGATGGCCGGATTCGTTCACATCCTGAAGCTTTGCGTCGGCGCGGATTCGGTCGAGGATCTGCTCGACTGGCAGCGCACCCATCCCTCCCCCTTCCCGACCGGCGAGCGGCGCCACGTCACCCGCATGTGGCCGAAGCGCGAGGCCGAGGTGCTGGCGGGCGGCTCGCTCTACTGGGTCATCAAGGGCGTCATCCTCTGCCGCCAGCGGATCGTCCGGCTGGACGAGGTGGCGGGCGCCGACGGCATCCTTCGCTGCGGCATCGTGATGGACCCCGAGGTGGTGCGGACCGAAGCCGCAGCGCGGCGACCCTTCCAGGGCTGGCGCTATCTCGACGCGGCGGACGCGCCGCGAGATCTGCCGAAGGGCCGCGAGACCGACAGCGCGCTGCCGGAGGAAATGGCGCTGGCGCTGGCGGCCATCGGGCTGCGGTAAGCCGGAGCCCGCCGGGGGCTTCGCGCTCCCGGACCCCTGCGGGGTATTTGGACAACGAAGAAGCTCAGAGCGTGGGCGCGGTTATGCCCAGCCGCGCAGCGAGGCTTGCGAGGACGGCGGGCGCACCATTGCCCCAGTCTGCGCTGCGGGCGGCGTAGAGCGTGGCCTGGCTTTGGTGGATGAGGCCGTCGGCGAGGATCTTCAGGTGGTTGGCGCGCAGCGTCTCGCCGGTCGAGGTGATATCGGCAATGGCCTCGGCCGTAAGGTTCTTTACCGTGCCCTCAGTGGCGCCCTGGCTGTCGACAAGCTGGTAGTCGGCGACGCCGTTCGAAGTGAGGAAATCGCGGACGAGCCGGTGATACTTGGTCGCGATCCTCAACCGGTGGCCGTGGGCGCGGCGGAACTGCGCGGCGGCGGCGTCGAGATCGTCAAGCGTCTCGACATCGGGCCAGGAGGTGGGGACGGCGATGATGAGGTCGGCATGGCCGAAACCCAATGGGGCAAGCTCGGCCACCTGGCGGTCCCAGTCGGCGAGCTTGTCGCGGATAAGGTCCGAGCCGGTGACGCCAAGGTGGATGCGGCCCGCTGCCAGTTCCCGGGGGATTTCACCGGCGGACAGAAGCACAAGCTCCAGCCCCTCGGCACCATCGACGGCGCCGGCATATTCGCGGTCGGACCCGGCTTTCCTGAGCGTGATGCCGCGCTGGCCGAACCAGTCGAAGCATTGCTCCATCAGCCGGCCTTTGGACGGGACGCCGAGTTTCAGCATCAGGCGGCCCCCTTCAGATCAGCGACAAGGCCGGGGCGGATCACGCCGCCGACGGCGGGGATCGAACGGCCAGACCCCAGCACCACCGTCATCGCGTCATAGCGCCCGCCCGAGGCGACGGGCGGCAGGGCGGGGTCGGCGGCGTGGAAGGAAAACACGAAACCATCGTAATATTCGAGGGTTGTGCGGCCATGGCTCGCCTCGAAATCGAGCGTGTCGATGTCGATGCCGCGCGTGGCAAGGGCGGCGAGGCGCGCCTCCATCCGGTCGACGGCGGGCTGGATCGCCGGCATCTCGCGGGAAAGGTCGCGGAGGCGGGCGAGGGCCGCGGGGCTTTTCGCCGAAAGGTTCAGGAGGGTTTCCAGCCGCGCCACCTCATCCGAAGGGACGGGCGGATGGGCGGCATCCTCGCGAAGTGCGGCGAGGCGGGCGGCGATTTCCGCCTCAGAGCGGAGGCCGAGGAGCGGCGCATCGGTGAGGCTTTCGCCCGAGGCAATGGCCGCGAGCAGCCGGGCGCGGCTTTCCGGTACGGGCGCGCGACCGCCAAAGCGGTCGAGGAGCCGGGTGAAGCGGTCCGGCCGCCAGATATGGCGGAGAAGGGCGGCCTTGCGGCTTTGAAGCGTGTTCAGCCCCCGCACCGCTGCCATCAGGATGGCGATGTCGCCGGTGACGGCGCGGAGGCCAAGGGGGGCGAGGAGCCCGGCAAAAAGCGCGAAGACCTCGGCATCGGCGGCTTCGGGGTTCTCGCGGGCGAAAACCTCGTAACCCACCTGGAAATATTCGGATTTCCGTTCGCTCAGGTGTTCCTGCTTGCGGAAGACCTCACCCATATAGGCATAGCGCGCGGGGTCGGCGCCGCCGGCCATGTGCATCTGCACCACCGGCACGGTGAAGTCGGGGCGGAGCATCATCTCGCCCCGGATCGGGTCGTTCGTCACATAGGCCCGCGCCCGGATATCCTCGCCGTAAAGGTCGAGAAGCACCTCGGCGGGTTGCAGGATATCGGCCTCGACCGGCACGGCGCCGGCGGCGCGGAAGGCCGCCATCAGGCGGTCGGCCTCGGCCCTTGCTTCGGCCTTCGGCGCCACTAGCCCTGCCCCAGCATCTGGCGGACGGCGGCGACGAGGTCCGCGCGCGGCACCTCGGTCTGGGCGGGCTGGCTTTTCCATTCCTCATGGCTTGCCTCAGCGGCAATCTTCGCGCCGAGGAAGAGGTCCTTGAGGATCACGGCGCCCCGCGCCGCCTCATCCCCGCCTTGGATCACGGCGACGGGGGAGTTCCTTTTATCGGCGTATTTCAACTGGTTGCCGAAGTTCTTCGGGTTGCCGAGATAGACCTCGGCGCGGATACCGGCGCGGCGGAGGTCGGCGGCCATGGCCTGATACTCGGCCATCCGGTCGCGGTCCATCACGGTCACGACGACGGGGCCGCGCGTGTCGGTCTGGCTGCGGCCCTTGGCGCGGAGCGCGGCAAGGAGGCGGTCGACGCCGATGGAGATGCCGGTGGCGGGCACCGACTGGCCGGTGAAGCGCTTGACGAGGTCGTCATAGCGGCCGCCGCCAGCGACGGAGCCGAACTGGCGGGGGCGGCCCTTTTCGTCGAGGATTTCGAAGGTGAGTTCGGCCTCGAAGACCGGGCCGGTGTAGTAGCCCAAGCCACGCACGACCGAGGGGTCGATGACGATGCGGTCGGAGCCGTAGCCTTGGGCCGCAAGAAGTTCTGCAATGGTTTCAAGCTCTTCGACGCCTTCCGCGCCGATTCCCGCTGACCCAACCGCTGATCTTAGATTTCTCAGCGTCTCCTCATTGGTTGTGCCTTTGGACGTTAAGAACGCGAGCACTTTTTCCGCTTGGTCCGCCGACAATCCGACACCGTCAATATAGGCGCCTGATGCATCGAGCCGCCCCTTGGTCAGAAGCTCTCGGACGCCGGACTCGCCAACCTTGTCAAACTTGTCGATGGTGCGGAGCACTGCGGCCTTCGTGTCCATTGTGCGCTCTAGCGCAGCAAGAGATACGTCCAGATTGTCAGGGTCAAATCCGAACACACTTACCAGCACCCCTGTCAGCACTTTGCGGTTGTTGACCCTAACCACGTAGTCGCCGCGGGGGATGCCGACCTCCTCCAGAGCATCGGCCAGCATGGCGCAGATCTCGGCATCGGCGGCGACGGAGGCGCTGCCGACCGTATCGGCATCGCATTGATAAAACTGGCGAAACCGCCCCGGTCCCGGCTTTTCGTTGCGCCAGACCGGGCCCATCGCGTAGCGCCGGTAGGGCGAGGCGAGGTCGTTCCGGTACTGGGCCGCGACCCGCGCCAATGGCGCGGTCAGGTCGTAGCGGAGCGCCAGCCAGTCCTTGTCCTCATCCTGCCAGGCGAAGACGCCTTCGTTGGGGCGGTCGACGTCGGGAAGGAACTTGCCCAGGGCCTCGACCGTCTCGACGGCGGAGGTTTCCAGGGGGTCGAAGCCGTGGCGGTGGTAGACCTCGGCGATCTTGTCGAGCATCGCCTTCCGTTCGGTCACTTCCGCGCCGAAATAGTCGCGGAAGCCCTTCGGGGTTTCCGCCCTCGGCCGTCTCGGCCCCTTGTCCTTGGCCATCGTCCAGACCCTTCACATCCTGTCGCGGGCGGGTGTAACGGATGGGGGGGCGGCGAACAAGCGGCTGGTTGCGGGGCGTCGGATATGCGTCGGTTTCGCGTCGGGCATCCGTCCCGACAGCTGTCGGGACG
>DJUV01000048.1 GCA_002440625.1 Rhodobacteraceae bacterium UBA6273
AGGTCAGCGTGCAGCCGACCTGCGATGAAACGCAAAGCGTTCCCCGGTTTTCTTCGGGGATATAGACCATCTCGACCTCATGGCCGCCGGCAATCCTTAGAAGGTACTTCCGCGTGCCGTCCGCCGAGACTTGCCGTGTCACCACCTCCGGCAGGTCGATCTCGAACCTCTCCGCCAGTAGCGCGCGGTAATCCTTGGCGAGGTTGGTCATCGCCGCGAAATCGCGGGCACCCCAATGATAGAGCCACTGCCAGACCTGGCCGAGCCGCATCTTGGCTTGCTTCTCGGGCGTCCCCGCCGCGACCAGTGCCTCGCGCAACTGGTCGCGGGTCAGGCCGACGATATTCACCTTGCCCCCCTCCGGCAGCTTCCGGGGGATTGTCAGCACGTCCTGCGTGATGGGCGCGGTGGGGCTCTGGTCGGTCATCGGTTCGTCCTCGGGCGGCAAGACAGCATCATATAGGCTATCCGGCCGCCAAAGAGAACAGGCGGTCAGCCCCAGTCGAGCACGACCTTGCCGCTTTTGCCGGATCGCATCGTCTCGAACCCATCCCGGAACTCATCCACCTTGAAGCGGTGGGTGATCACGCGGCGGATGTCGAGGCCGTTTTCCAGCATGGCGATCATCTTGTACCAGGTCTCGAAAATCTCGCGACCATAGACGCCCTTGATGGTAATCGCCTTGAAGACGATGCGGGACCAGTCGACCGGCGACTTGCCCGGCGGGATACCGAGCATGGCGATGCGACCGCCCATCACCATGTTCTCGACCATCTGGTCGAGGGCGATCTGGCTGCCGGACATTTCCATGCCGACATCGAATCCTTCCTTCATCTTCAGCTTGCCTTCAACCTCGCGCAGGTCCTGCTTGGCGACGTTGACGGGGACCACATCCGTGACAGCGGCGGCAAGGTCGAGCCGGTCCTGATTGATATCGGTGATGACGATGTGGCGCGCGCCGACATGGCGGGCGACGGCGGCGGCCATGATGCCGATGGGACCGGCGCCGGTGATGAGCACATCCTCGCCCACCAGATCGAAGGACAGCGCGGTGTGGACGGCGTTGCCCAGGGGGTCGAGGATCGCGCCGATGTCATCGTCGATCTCATCGGGCAGCGGCACCACGTTGAAGGCGGGCAGGCGCAGGTATTCGGCAAAGGCGCCCTGTTCGTTGACACCGATGCCGCGCGTGGCGGGGTCAAGGTGGAACTTGCCGGCGCGGGACTGGCGCGACTGCTTGCCGATCAGGTGGCCCTCGCCGGAGCAGCGCTGGCCAATGGTCAGGCCTTCGACGTTCTTGCCGATCTCGACAATTTCACCGGCAAACTCATGGCCGGTGACAAGGCCGACAGGAACGGTCTTCGCCGCCCATTCGTCCCAGTTCCAGATATGAATGTCGGTGCCACAGATGCCGGTCTTTTTGATGCGGATGAGCACGTCATCCGGGCCGATCTCCGGCACCGGGCGGTTCTCCATCCAGAGGCCAACCTCGGGTTTCACCTTCGCCAGTGCCTTCATGTCATTGCGCATCAGATCGCCCCCACAGCCTTGCCCGCACCCCTGAAGGCGTCGAGCGCGAAATCGAGATCATTGCGGGTCAGCCTCGCATTCATCTGCGTGCGGATGCGCGCCTGACCCTTGGGCACCACCGGGAAGAAGAAGCCGGAGACATAGACGCCCCGGTTGTAAAGCTCTGCCGCCATCGCCTGAGCGAGCTTTGCGTCGCCGAGCATGACCGGGATGATCGGGTGTTCGCCCGGCAGCAGGCGGAAACCGGCATCTGCAAGGCCCGCGCGCCAGTAGCGGGCATTGTCGAAAAGCTGCGTCCGAAGGTCGTCCGCCGCCTCGACCAGATCAAGGGCGGCGATGCCAGCGGCAACCACGGCGGGGGGCAGGGCGTTCGAGAAGAGATAGGGCCGCGCCCGCTGGCGCAGAAGGTCGATCACGGCTTGCGGCCCGGCGATATAGCCGCCAAGCGCGCCGCCCAAAGCCTTACCAAGGGTGCCGGTCAGGATATCGACATCGACCCCGGCATGGGCGGGCGTTCCCCGGCCTTGCGGCCCCATGAAGCCGGTCGCGTGGCAGTCGTCGACCATCACGAGTGCGCCGTATTTCGTCGCCAGCGCCGTCACGTCCTTCAGGTTCGCCAGATAGCCGTCCATCGAAAAGACGCCATCCGTTGCCACCATGATGAACCGCGCACCATCGGCCCGCGCCGCCTTGAGTTGCGCCTCAAGGTCCGCCATGTCGGAATTGGCGTAGCGGTAGCGCTTGGCCTTGCAGAGCCGGATGCCGTCGATGATCGAGGCATGGTTGAGCGCGTCCGAGATGACCGCATCCTCCGGCCCCAGAAGCGGCTCGAACAAGCCGCCATTCGCGTCGAAACAGGCGGCGAAGAGGATGGAATCCTCCTTGCCGAGGAAGCGGGCGATCCGCGCTTCAAGCTCCCGGTGGAGGTCCTGCGTGCCGCAGATGAAGCGGACCGAGGCCATGCCGTAGC
>DJUV01000180.1 GCA_002440625.1 Rhodobacteraceae bacterium UBA6273
CAGGAAGTGCCGCCGGGCCATGTCATGTCGGTCTCGCGGGATGGCGCGACGAAGCTGACCCGCTACTGGGATCTCGATTTCACGGCGTCGGCGTCGATCACCGAAGAGGAGGCGGTGGCGGAATCGCTGCGGCTGATGAAGGAGTCGCTGGCGCGGCATCTGATTGCCGACGTTCCGGTCGGCGTATTCCTGTCGGGCGGGCTGGATTCAAGCACCCTCGTCGCGCTGATGAGCGAACAGACGGGTGGTCGGATCCACACCTATTCCGTGGGCTTCGAGGATCAGAGCTTCAACGAGCTGCCCTATGCCCGCATCGTCGCCGAGCACTTCAAGACCGAGCATCGCGAAGTGATCGTGAGCGCCGACATGGTTCGGGAGCTTCTGCCGGTCAGCATTTCCTTCATCGACGAACCTTACGGCGACGGTTCCGCCATTCCGACCTATTGCGTCAGCCAGATCGCGAAGGGCGAGGTCGTCGTCGTTCTTTCGGGCGAGGGTGGCGATGAAGTCTTTGCCGGCTACGATACCTATGCCGCCTACAAGACCTACGAAAAGGCGCGCCGGGTTCCAAGCTTCATCCGCAATGGCATCATCGCCCCCTTGGCGCAACTCCTGCCCGTGTCGGACAAGAAGCTCAGCTTCGAATTCAAGCTGAAGCGCTTTCTCGGCGGTCTGGACCTGCCGCCGGAGGAGGCGCACATGTGGTGGCGCGTCGTCCTCAGCGAGGCGCAGAAGCAGGAAATCTATTCCGACCGTGTGCGGAGCGAACTCGACGCCCAGCCCACCGTTCGCCACTTCCAGGAGCGCTTCCGCCGGTCTGGTGCCGGGGATGTCCTCTCGCGGCTGATGTACATCGACTCCACGCTGTTCATGCCCGATGATCTGATGATCAAGAACGACCGGATGACGATGGCGCATTCGCTTGAGGCTCGGGTGCCCTTCACCGACCCGGAGCTGACCGGCTATCTCGGCCGGGTGCCGCCCGCGCTGAAGATGAAGAACGGGCGCAAGAAGCACCTGATGCGCCGCGCGATGGAGGGGTATCTGCCCCAGTCGATCCTCGACAAGAAGAAGGTCGGGCTTGAGATGCCCTATTCCCGCTGGCTGAAGACCGACTTGGCCGATATGGTCCACGACTACCTTGGCGAGGATCGCCTGAAAAAGGCCGACATCTTCCGCCCCGCCGCCATCCGGCGGCTCGTGGAGGAGCATATGGGTGGCAGGAAAGACCACGGCCGGGCGCTTTGGGGGCTTCTGAACTTCTCGATCTGGCATGAGATGTATATCGAATGACCCGTTCCGATCCGACAGGTGAAACGCGGTGGCAGCAGCCGAACGTCATTGGCGGGGTTTCCTGATGCGCGACACGATCAGGAACAGCCGCTTCGCGCGCTTCTTCGGGGTGTCGAGCGTCGGGACGGCGGTGGACTACCTGTCGGCATTGGCGCTTCACGGAATTCTCGGACTGCCCGGCGTCGTCGCCTCGACGGGGGGCTTCCTTCTCGGGGCGCTCCTGAACTATCTCGGCCACCACCACATCACGTTTTCAGCGGGCAAGGAAGGCCCCGCAACCGTGTTCGGCTTCCTGCGTTATCTCTCCGCCGTCGCGGTGTCGCTGTTGGTGCGTCTGATCGTGCTGGTCGGACTGGCGCGCCTGACCGCGTGTCCGTTCTGGATCGCTCTCACGATCGCTTTCGCCGCCTCGTTCCTGTGCAGTTACTTCATTTCGCTGCTCTGGGTTTTCAGGAGGAGCACGTGACCCCCCGCGTCACCGTCCTTGGCGCTGGCCCCGCCGGCATCGCCGCCGCCTATCGCCTTTCCAGAGGCAAGGCCCGGGCCGAGGTTTTCGAGCGTGCGCCGGTGGCGGGCGGCAATTCCACCTCGTTCCAGATCGACGGCATCTGGTGCGACTATGGTTCGCACCGCTTTCACCCGGTGGCCGATCCGCATGTCATCGGTGATGTGGAGGCGCTTCTCGGGCCGGACCTCCTCCTCCAGCCGCGCCATGGGCGCATCCGGCTGGGCGGGCGCTGGATCCACTTTCCCCTGAAGCTGCAGGACGCGCTGCTGAAGCTGCCGCCGGCCTTCGCCGCCTCGCTCATCGGCGACATGGCGGGCAGGAAATTCCGCAAGATGTCGACCGGGCCGAGGAGCTTTTCCTCGGTTCTCTACGACGGGCTCGGGCCGACGATTTCGGAGAATTTCTACTTTCCCTATGTCCGCAAGCTCTGGGGGCTCGACCCCGACAAGCTGGCCGTGACGCTGGCGGAAAGGCGGGTTTCGGGATCGTCCATCGGCAAGATCCTGGCCAGAATGATGCGGATGATCCCCGGTCTGCGCGGCAGGACGACGGGGAGATTCTACTATCCGAAGAAGGGCTTCGGGCAGATTTCGAATGCGATGGTTGAGGCGGCTGAGGGGCAGGGGGCTGTCTTCCGCTTCGGTGCCGACATCGTCAGGATCGAGCGGGAGGGCAACCGCGTCACCGCCATCGTCACGCGCGAAGATGGCGCGGAGGTGCGCCACGCTGCCGATCAGGTCTATTCGACGATCCCGCTGACCACCGTGGTGCGCCTGATGGACCCGCCGCCGCCGCCCGAGGTGATCGCGGCGGCGAAGGCGATCCGCTTCCGCGGCATGATCCTTGTCTACCTGATCCTCGGGACGAAACGGTTCACCGAGTATGATGCGCATTACTTCCCCGAGCTTTCGATCCCGATCAGCCGCATGTCGGAGCCGAAGAACTACAGTTCCGCCAGCGGCCCCGCCGACCGCACGATCCTTTGTGCGGAGCTTCCCTGCGATCCGGGCGAAAAATGGTGGGACATGTCTGACGAGGAGTTGGGGCGCCACTATTGCGACTGGCTCGGCAACCTCGGCCTGCCGGTGAAGGTGCCGGTGATCCGCACCGAGACGCGCCGGATCGCCCATGCCTATCCGGTCTACGACCTCGACTATCAGCGCCATTTCGAGACTGTGGACAACTGGCTTTCGACGCTCGACGGCTTCCTCAGCTTCGGTCGGCAGGGACTTTTCGCCCATGACAACACCCACCATGCCTTCGCCATGGCCTATGCCGCCGCCGATGTTCTGACGCCGGACGGCAAGATTGACCGTGCCGCCTGGGCTGCGCATCGGCGCGAATTCGAACACCACCGGGTCGAGGACTGACATGACAGGCTCCGTCACCGACATCCTGATGTATCACTCGATCTCGGGGCATGGCGGGGCGACCGCGATCGCGCCCGGGGTCTTTGCCGCGCAGATGCGTGCGATTGCCGAGGCCGGGGCGCCGGTCATAACGCTGGACGACTATTGCGCTGCGAAGGCTGGCGGGCCGGCCCTGCCAGCGCGTTCGGTCATCATCACCTTCGACGACGGCTTTCAGGATTTCGCCGATGTGGCCTGGCCGGTGATGCGGGACCTTGGCTTCCGGCCCATCGTCTACCTGCCCACCAACTACATCGGCGGCCACGAGGGCTGGCGCGGCATCCCCAGTCCGCCGCGCAAGCTGATGGGCTGGGACACGATCCGCGGGCTTCAGGACGAAGGCGTGATCTTCGGCGGCCATACCGAAAGCCACCCCGACCTCGACGCGCTGGCGCCCGATGCGGTGGAGGCGGAACTGACCCGTTCCCGCGACCGGATCACGGCCGAGCTTGGCACCGCGCCCCGGCATTTCGCGCCGCCCTACGGGATCGCCAACCAGGCTGTCCGCGCCCGCATCGCGCAACATTACAGCACATCCGTTGGCACCCGGCTTGGCAGCGCCAGCGCGGCGGATGATCGCCATGACCTGCCCCGGCTGGAGATGTTCTATTTCACCGACCCCGCGCGCTGGCGCGCCCATCTCGCCGGGCGGGGCGCGGTCTATCTGGCGCTGCGCCGGACGCTCCGCACAGTCAGGGGCAGCGTCCTGAAACCCTGGCGGAGCCTCGTGTGACCGTTGGCGCCAGATTCATCCGTGGCGTCGCCTGGATGGCGGCGGGCGGCTGGACCGAGCAGGCGATCAAGTTCGCCGTCTTTGCCGTTCTCGCCAATATCCTCGGGCCGGAGCTTTACGGGCTGATGGCGATGGCGGCGGTCTTCAGCGTCGCGGCGGAGCAACTGGTGCGCGAAAGCGTGTCGGAATACCTGATCGCCGCCCATGACCCGACCGAGGAGGACTACAACGCCACCTTCTGGCTGACGGCGGGGATCGGCGTGGCGCTCGCGGTATTGCTGAACCTGATCTCCGGGCCGGTCGCCGCGATCTATGGTCAGCCCGAGGTCGGCCAGATGCTGCGGGTCTTGTCGATCACCGTGCCGCTCATCGCCTTCACCGCCGTGCCGGTGGCGATCCTGCGTCGCGATTTCAACTTCCGCGCCCTGTCGCTCCGCGCGGTCGCGGGCGAGGTCGTCGGCGGCACGGTCGGCATCTTCATGGCGCTGACCGGCTGGGGCGTCTGGAGCTACGTCGGCCATTGGATCGCCCTCATCGCCACCAATGTCGTCCTCGCCTGGACGGCGGTGGACTGGCGGCCGGGGATCAGGACAACGCCCGCGCATCTGAGGCGTGCCGCTGGCTTCGGCACCGGGGTGCTGGGCCTCCGCGCGGCTGAGGTTTCGGCGGCGCAACTGCCGGTCTTTCTCATCGGCGCCCTTCTTGGTCCGCTGGCGACCGGGCTTTACGGCATCGCCTGGCGGCTGGTAGAGCCTCTGTCCTTCCTCATCGCGACGCCGCTCCGCATGGTCTCGCAGCCGGCCTTCGCCGAGATGAACCGGACTGGCGCGCGGGCCGGCGATCTGCTTTTGGATATCGCGCGGCTCTCGGGGCTTGCGGCCTTTCCATTCTTCGCGGGCCTCGGCGTACTGGCCGAACCGATCCTTGGCGTCTTGTTCGGGCCGGAGTGGCTGCCGGCGGTGCCGGTCCTGCAGGTGATGTCCTTCCTCGGCCTCTACTTCTGCATCGCCTCGGTGCAGCAAAGCTTCTGCCTCGCCGCCGGTCAGGCGACCGCGATCACGCTTCTGAGCTGGGCCAATGTGGTGCTGGGCGCGGCCGTGATGCTGCTTGCCTCCCGCTGGGGTCTGGTGGCAATCACTGCGGCCTTCGTCGGCGCCTATTACCTTCTCTGGCCGTTCCGCTTCCGCATCGTCGCCAAGCTCGGTGGCGGCGCGATCGGCCCCTTGGTTTACTGCCATCTGAAACCGGCGATTTCAGCTTTAGTCATGGCGGTTTCCGTGTACTTCCTGCATCATGCGCTGGTGGGCGCCGGGGCACCCGCCGGCCTGTCGCTGGCGCTTGGCATTCTGGCGGGGATCGGAGTCTTTTCGGTGCTGACGCTCATCTTCATGCGCGACCGCCTGCGGCTTCTCTTCAGCTATATCTCACCGGGGCGCCAGGGAACGGTTGAGGCCTAGGTCCGATGCGTTCGCTGGCCATCGTCATGTTCACGACCTTCTATCCGCCGCATTCCTTCGGCGGCGATGCCATCGGCGTGCAGCGCATGGCGCGGGCGCTGGTCGCGCGCGGCCATGATGTGACTGTCGTGCATGAGGAGGATAGTTACCGCATCCTCGGCGGCAAGGTGCAGGCTGAAGGGCCGTCCGACGGGGTGCGCCGGATTGGCCTGTCGGCCCGCAACGGGTTCGTCTCGAATCTGCTGACCCAGCAGCTTGGCCGCCCGGTTGTCCTGGCTGCGCGTATCCGGGACATTCTCGCAGAACGGAAACCCGACATCATCTGGCACAACAATACGTCCCTGATCGGCGGGCCTGGTCTTTTGGTGATGGGCGACGCGCTGAAAGTCTATGAGGCGCATGAGCACTGGCTCGTCTGCCCAACCCATGTGCTTTGGCGTTACGGGCGGGAGCTTTGCGATGCACGGGATTGCCTGCGCTGCCAGATAAGCTACCGGCGACCGCCGCAACTCTGGCGGGGGACCGGGATGCTTGGTCGCGCGCTCGACCGGATGGACCTCATCATCGCCAAAAGCGAGTTCAGCCGCACCAAGCACCGGGAATTCGGCCTGCGGCAAGAGATGGCGGTACTGCCCTACTTCCTGCCCGATCTCGCAAAGACCGCGGAGCCTTACTGCGGCCACGCGCGGCCATACTTCCTCTTCGTGGGGCGGCTTGAGAAGATCAAGGGGTTGCAGGACGTGTTCCCGGCGATGGACCGCTACCCGGATGCCGACCTCCTGATCCTCGGCGACGGCGAATATGCGGCTGAGTTGAAGCGGCTGGCGGCAGGCAGGGCGAACATCCAGTTCCTCGGCCGGAAGTCGCCAGAGGAGCTTGATGCCTACTATCGCGGGGCGCTCGGGCTGATCGTCCCGTCGATCTGCTATGAGACCTTCGGCATCATCCTGATCGAAAGTTTCCGCCTCGGTACGCCGGTCATCGCCCGCCGCCTCGGCCCCTTCCCGGAAATCGTCGAGAGGGCAGGGGGCGGGGCGCTGTTTTCGACGGAGGACGACCTGATCGCCGCGATGCGCAGCCTCCAGTCCGATCCCGTGCTTCGTGCAGCGCAATCGACCGAGGCAAGGCGGGCATTCGAGACGATCTGGCATGAGACGCCGGTGATGGCAGCTTATGGCGCTGCTTTCGCCGCTGCCGCTCACCACCGGGGTGATGCAGCGCTGGTTCGGGCGCTGGAAGCGGGGGCGTTCGAAACGGGAGTGCGCCAGGGCCTTGTGCCTTTCAGTTAGATCGCGGACGAAACAGCGCTAAGGCGCCAGCGACCCGATCCGGTGCGCATTCGCCATCACCGAGAAGGTGATCGTTGTCGCAGGGATTGCCGGCAGGCATGAGGCGTCGATGAGGTGGAGGCGCTGCCAGCCGGCCGGGCGGCCGAGGATGTCGGATTGACCCTTGCCTGCCGCCTCTGCCATCGGGACCGAGGCGCCGGCATGGAAGCTCGACCCCGGCGCGCCGGGGCGGGCGGCGAAGGTCAGGGGCAGGAGGCCGAGGCGCGACATCGCCTTGCCCATGTGCCGCACCGCCTGTTTCAGGGTGCCCTCGACCGTTGGGTTCGTTTCCAGCCGTGGCAGGAGCCTGCCGTCGGGCGCGAGTTTCAGCGCGATCCGGTGCGAATGGTCGGAATGAAGGAACATCTGCGCCACGATCAGCCGCCGCGCAAGTGCCGTGAAGAAGGGCGCGGAAAGCGGGAGCTTCCGCGCGTAGTTCTGGACCAGATCGCGCGGGAAATACTCGTTCCAGGTGTAGATCTGGGCATGGACGAGGAAGGGTGACACCTCGGGCGCGTCGATCTCGACGAAGGCCTGTGGCAGGGTGTGGAAAGGGCCCCTGTCCGGGCGCGTGGCGTTTGCCCAGCGGTGCAGCATCGGCAGGAAGGCGTGCTGGCTGTCCTTCAGCGTCAGTTCCACCAGGCTGGGGTCGGAGGCCAGAAGGATGCGGGCGGTCTCAAGCACCCCGGCGCCGAGATAGGCGCGCGTGCCGGTGATCTCCGTCCCGTCCTCAAGGTGCAGGGTCACGCCCTCGGCTTCGGTGATGCGCTTCACGACGGCGCCGGACCGGTAGGTGAAGCCCGGATGCCACAGCAAATCCGCAAGCGTGTCGGCGGCGGACCAGATCAGGCGGTAGGGGCAGCCGTGGAGGCAAAGCCCGCAACGGCGGCAGGAGGCATCGACCGCCTGCCGCGCCTGACCGCCGTGGACGCCCATCGCCGCCAGCGCCGCGCGTTTGCCATCAAGGCGGCGCAGGAGTTCTTTCGCCTGTGGCGCAGGTTCGATCGCACCGCGCCCCGCCATGGGCAGAGACGGGAACAGTGGCTCAAGCGTATCGGGGATGCCCGCAACCGACAGGAATTCCGCCACCGCGTGGTAGTGCGGAGCCAGGTCTTCTGTCGTGACCGGCCAGCCTGCCATGTCCTTTTCGCCGTAGGGCAGGACGGCGGCACCCCAGAGGTTCGAAAGCCCCCCCGCCGCGCGCGAGGCGCGGAGCGCCATCCAGCCGGGCGCATCGGCAAACGTCGATGCGCCCGGCTCCATGGCGAAATCCGAACCATAGCGGCGGACCTGTCCCGGAGGCGTCGCGTATTGCGGCGCCATCCAGTCGTCGCGTGTCTGTTCGCTCCAGCCGCCGGGGTTGGTCGCCGCAAGATCCGCTTGCCGCGCCGCCGCAGCCGGTTCAAGCCGCTTGCCGCCATCGACCATCATTACCGACCGGCCCCGCGTGAGCAGAGCCTTGGCGGCGGAGACGCCCGCCGGACCGGAGCCGATGACGATGTGGAGATCCTCGGTCACGGCGAAGCCGGTCAGGCCGCCATCGAGGCGCGTTTTTCGGCGATGATGTCGCGGATGATCTCGCTCAAGGGGCGGCGTGGGCGATAGCCGATGGTGCGTTCGAGCTTTGAGACATCGGGCAATCGGCGCTGCATGTCCTCGAATCCCGGCGGATAGACTTCGCTATAGGGGACGAGGCGGATTTCAGACCGCGATCCGGTTGCGGCGACGACCTCTTCGGCGAGACTGCGGATCGAGATTTCCTGATCGTTGGCGACGTTGAAGACCTCGCCCCGCGCGGCGGGTGTCTGCATCAGGCGGACCAGCGCCTCCACGACATCGGCGACATGGCCGAAACAGCGCGTCTGTTCGCCGGTGCCGTGGACCAGAAGCGGGCGCCCGTCGAGCGCGGATTGTACGAAATTGGGCAGGACCATGCCGTAGCGCCCGGTCTGGCGGGGGCCGGTCGTGTTGAAAAACCGCAAGACGATGGCAGGGAGGCCGACCTCGCGCACATAAGCGAGCGTAAGGAATTCATCGAGCTGCTTGGCCGAGGCGTAGGACCAGCGCAGGTTTTTCGTGGCGCCGATGGTTAGGTCGTCATCCTCGGCGAAGGGGAACTTCGTGGCCTTGCCATAGACCTCGGAGGTAGAGGCGATGAAGGTCAGTTTCTTGTCCTTCAGCGCCGCCTTCAGAACGTTCTCGGTCCCGTTGATATTGGTCAGGATCGATTTCGACGGCTCATCCATGATGAGCTTCACGCCCACCGCGGCGGCAAGGTGGAAGATCACGTCGGCATCGTCGACAAGCCCCTGCACCAATGCGGCGTCGAGAACCGAGCCTTCGATCAGGCGCATGCGATTGCTCCCGGCGGTGCCCGCCAGATTCTCCCGCCGTCCCGTCGAAAGGTCGTCCAGCGCGGTCACGGCATGGCCCTCGGCGATGAGGCGTTCACACAGATGCGATCCGATGAAGCCCGCGCCGCCGGTGATGAGTACCTTCATACTGCCTCGCTTGAACGCCGCCCGTAGAACAGTGGAATGCTATCATGCAGCACTGACTGCCGCTATCAGGCTGTCCCGACTTTCTGCGTTTGCGAAACAATTCCGGATTGTGGGTGGTGTCGGTTGCCGTTTGGTCAACAGGCACTCAAGCGCGGCCAAACCGAATCCTTTGCCGAAGATTTGGGCGCACTTTCCGGGGCAAACGCGGCCAGTGCCCGTTTCGTAGCCAGATTGTTTTCCAGGAAGGTACAACTTTCCAGACTGGCCGCGAACCGGTTGCCTGTCTTATTGTGCATGTGCAAAAAGATTTTCCATTATAGTAGTTCATCGGCGGCGGGCGCTGCATTTCGGGATCGAAGATGACCAACGCATTTTCGTTGTTTTCCGCTCTGAAGGACCGCATTGCCCGCCGCGATGCGCGAATCGCGACGGTTGGCCTCGGATATGTAGGGCTGCCGCTGGCGTTGACGATCTCCGAAGCGGGCTATCCGACGACCGGCATCGATCTGAACGAAAAGCGCGTGGCGGGGATCAGCGCCGGCGAAAGAACTATCTCCTATTTCGCGGAAGACCGGATCGCCAAGGCGATTGCCGGGGGCAAGTTCCGCGCGACCGCGGATTTCGCCGCGCTGGGCGAGAGCGACATCATCCTGATCTGCGTGCCGACGCCGCTGTCGCCCGCCCGCGCGCCTGACCTCACCTATGTCATCCGTGCCGCCGAAGGCGTCGCCGAACGGCTGCGCCCCGGCCAGCTTGTCGTCCTGGAAAGCACCGTGTGGCCTGGTGCCACTGAAACCGTCGTCAAGCCGATCCTTGAACGGCAGGGCCTGCGGGCCGGCGAGGACTTCTTTCTGGCCTTCTCGCCCGAGCGTGAAGACCCCGGCAACCATGCGTACGACACCAAGTCGATCCCGAAGATCGTCGGAGCCGACGATGCGCGTTCGCGCGAGTTGATCGACATGTTCTATTCGCGGATCGTCTCGCGCACCGTGCCAGTAAGCTCGCTTGCCACTGCCGAGGCAGTGAAGCTCGCCGAGAACAGCTTTCGCACCGTGAACATTGCGCTGGTGAACGAGATGAAGGTCGCGATGGAGGCGATGGGCGTCGATGTCTGGGAAGTCGTCCGGGCCGCCGCGACCAAGCCCTTCGGCTACATGCCCTTCTATCCCGGCCCCGGCATCGGCGGCGACTGCATCCCGGTGTCGCCGGTCTATCTTTCCTGGCGGGCGAAGGACGTGGGGTCGAGCCTGCCGATCATCGAACTGGCTCAGTTCAACAACGACCATGCGCCCGACCTGATTGCCGGCCGTGTTGCGGTGGAATTGTCGAAGGACAGTGGCAAGCCTGTGAAGGGCGCGCGCATCCTGATCCTCGGCATCGCCTACAAGAAGGATGTCGAGGACACCCGGGAAAGCCCGGCACTTGCCATCCTCAACCGGTTGGAAGAGATGGGGGCCAACTGCGACTATCACGACCCCTACTTTCCTGTGATGCCGGTGACGCGCGACCATCCGGCCCTCGCCGGGCGCCGCTCGGCGGAATTGAGTGAAGCCGCGCTTGCCGGCTATGACGCGGTGCTGGTTACGACGGATCATACCGCCGTCGACTACGGCCTTGTCGCGAGGTCGTCGCAACTGTTGCTCGATACGCGGAATGCGCTAGAGGGACGCGGGGTCGTCGCCGGGCGGCGTTACGTCAAAATCTGAAGAAAGAATCTTAACCTGTTGTTATATTACATTTTAATGACAGAATGTTCGATCTGTGGAAGTCGGGATGAGGTGGTAGCGATTCGGAAAGAGTTCGCGCGGAGCGGTGGGGAAAGTCTTTTGTTCAATCGGAGGTTGAATCATGAATTTTGCATTTGGTAACTTCTTCGCAGTTGGGGGACGAACCCTGTCAAAACTGGTTGATTGGTTCCATTTCGGCGACGCACTTCATCTATCTGACGTGAGAAGGTTTGGCTGCGATCCCGTCCCGCTGTATATTGAGCGGGTGAGGGTGGATTTGATAAACTCAGATTTTCGGGAACGGTGATGTCAGATATGCAGCAGGGCGAACGCAGCCCCGTAGTGGTGATCGGGGGCGGTCCGGCGGGGCTCACCGCTGCCTATGAGTTGCAAAAACGCAGCTCTCGCCACAAGCCCAAGGTCTTCGAAGGGTCGGACATGGTCGGCGGCATCTCGCGGACCGAGTCGAACAACGGCTACCGCTTCGACATCGGTGGCCACCGCTTCTTCACCAAGGTGAAGGAGGTCGAGGACATGTGGCATGAGGTCTTGAAGGACGACTTCATAACCGTCCCGCGCCTCAGCCGCATCTACTACCGGGAGAAGTTCTTCGACTACCCGCTGAAGCTTTTCAACGCGCTCTGGAACATCGGCCCCTACGAGTCGATGCGCATCCTGCTCAGCTACTTCAAGTGGCAGGTGCGGCCCTACCGCAAGGAAGAAAGCTTCGAGGAATGGGTCATCAACCGCTTCGGTGGGCGGCTCTACATGCACTTCTTCCGCAGCTACACGCAGAAGGTCTGGGGTATCAGCCCGAAGGAAATCCGCGCCGACTGGGCCGCGCAGCGGATCAAGAACCTGTCGCTCTTCAAAGCGGTGTGGAATGCCATTTCCGGCTCCAACGATACCACCTCGCTCATCGAGGAATTTCAGTATCCGCGCCTCGGTCCCGGCATGATGTGGGAACGGACCGCCGAGATCATCAAGGAGCAGGGTGGCGAGGTCCACATGCGATCCGAGGTGGTGAAGGTGAACCGCAAGGGCAACCATGTCACCTCCATTGATGTGAAGCACTGGCGGGAGGATGGCAGCGCGCCGGTCATGGAGCGGGTCGAGGGCGATCATTTCGTCAACTCGATGGCGCTCCGTGACCTCATCCATGCCTTCGATCCGCCGCCGCCGCCCGAGGTGGTCGCGGCTGCCGACAAGCTGAGGTACCGCGACTTCCTGATCGTGACGCTGGTTCTCGACCATGCCGACCCGTTCAAGGACAACTGGATTTATATCCATTCGCCGCAGGTTAAGGTCGGTCGTATCCAGAATTTCCGTGCCTGGTCGAAAGAGATGCTGCCCGACCAGAACACCGCCTCCATCGGCATGGAATATTTCTGCCAGAAGGGCGATGGTCTCTGGAACATGTCGGACGAGGATCTGCGCGCACTCGCTTCGAAGGAACTGGAGCAGCTTGGCCTTGCCAGGGCAACCGATGTCATCGGCGCCGCGATCATCCGCCAGCCGAAGGCGTATCCGGTCTATGACGGCGAATACCGCGCCGCGCTCGATACGCTGGAAGAATGGATCCTGTCGCTCGACAACTTCCAGACCGTCGGCCGCAACGGGCTTCACCGTTACAACAACCAGGACCATTCCATGCTGTCGGCGATGCTTGCGGCGCGCAACATTCTCGGCGAAAAACATGATGTCTGGACGGTCAACGTCGAGCGCTCCTACCACGAGGAGTTCGAGGTCAAGAAACCGACCCCAGAGATGAAGGCGGCCCTCGCCGCCGAGTGACGGATCACCTATACGCAGCCGCGTTCCCTACGAGCGCGGCTGCGACATAGTTTGGGGCAGCATGCGCCGCCGCGTCTTGGGCAACACCTATCTGCTGTGGGCCGTGCTGGCATTGCCGGCAATCTGGTTCGTGGCGGAACGATTTGCCTTGCATGGCAAGGTGGCCTTCGTGCCTTGGACCGGCATCCTTTCCGGCTGGCTGATGATCGTCACGCTGATGGTGACGCCGCTTCAGCAGCTTTTTGGCCCATTGCCATGGCTGAAGAAGCACCGCCGCCACCTTGGCGTCGCAAGCTTCGGCTATGCCTTCCTTCATTTTTTCTTCTGGCTCATCAATGAGAACCTCCGCGCATTCATCCAGTCCTTCCTGCAGCTTGACATCCTGGTCGGCTGGATTGCCTTCTTCATCTTGATTGCGCTTGCCATGACCTCGAACGATGCGTCGGTCGGCAAGTTGGGGACCGGCTGGAAGCGGCTTCAGCGCTGGGTCTATCCGGCGGCGATCCTGACCTACATCCACTGGCTGATGACGACGGATTACGTTGTCGATGCCGTTCTTTATGCGGCACCGCTGATCGCGCTCACGATCTGGCGCGTGCTGCGTCACCGGAAACGTCCGCGCGGCGTCTGACGGGGTGAACGGGAAGCCGCTTGCTTGGCGCATGGGTGCGGCTATCGTCTTCCAGACAAAATGCTGCGGGGAACACAGGCATGAGTACCGAACCCACGGGCACGCTGACGCTGCGCAACCTGGCCATGCCGCGCGACGTTAACGTCAACGGCGACATCTTCGGCGGCTGGGTGCTGAGCCAGATGGACATTGCCTGCGGCATCGTCGGCGGCGAACGGGCGCAGGGTCGGGTGGCGACGGTTGCGGTCGATGCGATGAAGTTCATCCGGCCGGTCAAGGTCGGCGATGTCCTCTGCATCTATACCGAGGTCAGCCGCGTCGGACGCACCTCGATGGCGATTGCCGTCGAAGCCTGGGTGCTGCGCGGCCGGATCGGGGCGCGCGAGAAGGTGACGGAAGCTGTCTTTACCTTCGTCGCCATCGACGATGAGGGGCGGCCGCGGCCGGTTCCGGCCGAAGTCCGCCGCCCCTGATCCGGGTCAGGTCCGGCGCTTCATCGCATCGAGAAGAGCGGCGCCGAAAGCGCCGGTGCTGTCCTCTTTCTGCGGTGCGGGCTTCGGTGCCGGACCGCGTGGGGTGCTTTGCTGCCTCGTGTCCCGCCTGGCAGGTTGTGGTGCTGTGGCCACTTCCTCCTTGCGCATGGTCAGGCCGATGCGCTTCCGCGCCACGTCGACCTCGGTGACGCGGACCTTGACCACGTCGCCGGCCTTGACGACCTCATGCGGGTCCTTGACGAAGCGGTCGGCCAACTGGCTGACATGCACCAGCCCGTCCTGATGGACGCCGATATCGACGAAGGCGCCAAAGGCCGCGACATTCGTGACGGTGCCCTCCAGCATCATGCCGGGCTTCAGGTCCTTGATGTCCTCGACCCCGTCGGCAAAGCTGGCGGTAACGAAATCCGGGCGCGGGTCGCGGCCGGGTTTTTCAAGCTCGGTCAGGATGTCGCGCACGGTCGGCAGACCGAAGTTGCCATCGACGAAATCCTCGGCCCTGAGGCCCTTCAGGGCGCGGGCATCGCCCATGATCGCGCGGATGTCGCGGCCACAGGCGGCGACGATGCGGCGGGCGACGCCATAGGCTTCCGGGTGGACGGAGGAGGCGTCGAGCGGCTCTTTCCCGTCGCGGATGCGGAGGAAGCCCGCGCATTGCTCAAAGGCCTTGGGGCCAAGCCCTGCGACCTTCAGAAGCGCGCTCCGCGAGGCGAAGGCGCCATGCGCGTCGCGGTGGGCGACGATGGACTGTGCGATGGACGGGCCGAGGCCCGCGACATGGGCAAGAAGGGGTGCGGAAGCGGTGTTGAGGTCAACGCCGACCGCGTTCACCGCATCCTCCACCACCGCTTCCAGCGCCTGCCCGAGGCGGCGCTGATCCACGTCATGCTGGTACTGGCCGACGCCGATCGACTGTGGTTCGATCTTCACCAGTTCGGCGAGCGGGTCCTGCAGGCGGCGGGCGATGGAGACGGCGCCCCTGAGCGATACGTCAAGGCCCGGAAATTCCCGCGCGGCAAGCTCCGAAGCGGAATAGACCGAGGCGCCGGCTTCCGACACGATCACCTTGACCGGCTTCTTGGCACTCGCCGGCAGCTTCTTCAGCACCTCGGCCACCAGCCGCTCCGTCTCCCGGCTCGCCGTGCCGTTGCCGATGGCGATCAGTTCGACATTGTGCCGCCGCACGATGTTCAGGATCTCTGCCATCGCGCCATAAAGATCGTTCTTCGGCTGGAACGGATAGACCGTCGCCGTCTCCAGAAGCTTGCCGGTCGCATCCACGACCGCCGCCTTGACGCCGGTGCGGATGCCGGGATCAAGGCCGAGGGTCGCCCGCGCGCCGGCTGGCGCGGCCAAGAGCAGGTCCTTGAGATTGCGGGAAAAGACGGTGATCGCCTCGTCATGCGCGCGCTTGCGCAGTTCCGCGAGAAGGTCGACATACATCGTGAGGCTGAGCTTGACGCGCCAGATCCAGGCCGCCGCATCGTGCAGCCAGCGGTCGCCCGGCGCATCGCCGGTGATGCCGATGGCGGCGGCAACGGTGGCGACCGCACGCGGGGTTCCGGTGTCGGGATCGGGCGCGATGTCCACGGTGACGATCTCCTCCTTCGAGGCGCGGAGGATCGCCAATGCTCGGTGCGACGCAATTGTCGCCCACTTTTCCCGATGGTCGAAATAGTCTGAGAACTTTGCCCCGGCCTCTTCCTTGCCCGGCATGACCTTCGCCGACATGAAGGCTTCGGCGCGCATGAAATCCCTGAGCCGCCCGAGAAGGTTCGCACTTTCGCTGAGTTCCTCGGCGAGGATCTCGCGCGCCCCTTCCAGCGCCTCCTTCACCCCCGGCACCGCCTCGGTCACGTAAGCCGCGGCGAGCGCCTCTGGCGCCGCCTTCCGGTCGGCGGTGATGGCGCGCAGCAAGGGCTCCAGCCCGTTCTCGCGCGCGATCATGGCGCGGGTGCGGCGCTTGGGCTTGTAGGGCAGGTAGATGTCTTCGAGCGTCGCCTTGGTGTAAGCGCCAAGGATCGCGCGGGCGAGATCGTCGGTCAGCTTGCCCTGCTCGCGGATCGACTGGAGGATCGTCGCCCGCCGCGCCTCCAACTCGCGCAGGTAGGAAAGGCGGTCGGCGAGGGTCCTGAGCTGCGTATCATCAAGCCCGCCCGTCACCTCCTTGCGGTAGCGCGCCACGAAGGGCACCGTCGCCCCGCCGTCCAGAAGCTCGACCGCCGCCGTGACCTGACGGGCCGAGGCGCTGATCTCGGTGGCGATGGTGGCGGCGATGCGGCTGGCGGTGGTGTCCAAGGGGGTCTCCTCACACTCGGGACTGAACTGATAGCCATGCCGGGCGGGCGCGCCAAGGGGGCATCGACGGTGCCGGCGGCATGAAAGTTACACGACTGTGGTGGTCAGGTATTCTTGTCGTGCGGCGCGGTCCTTGCTACCATCAGCGCATGATCACGCAGAAAATGAAATATGCGATCAAGGCCCTGATGGTGCTTGGCGATGAGAAGGCCGCCGACGGGCGCGCCCTCCGGATCGAGGAGATTGCCCGCCGCTCCGGCACGCCGAAGCGGTTCCTCGAACATATCCTGCTGGAGATCCGCAACGCCGGCATCATCGCCTCGACACGTGGACGATCTGGCGGCTACGCGCTCATCAAGGACCCGGCGCAGGTGTCGATCCCGAACCTTCTGCGGCTGATCGACGGGCCGATCGCGCCCTTGCCCTGCCTCTCGCGCAATGCCTATCAGCGCTGCGAGGATTGCCGGGATGAGGCGACCTGCCGCATCCGCCGCGCCTTTTCCGACCTGTTCTGGACCTATCTGGTGATGATAGAATCGATGACGCTTGCCGATCTTCTGAAAGGCGGGCCGGGTGGCGAAATGTTCCTCGAAGAGATGCCAGCGCATTCCTGAAAGCCCAAGGGGGCAATCCTCCTTGACCCCGTGGGCTGAAAGGTGCTCGATGAACCACTGCACTTCAGGGGCGGACCAGAGAATTGCGCACGCTCAGCACAGCCTTGCCTCGTACTGACGCACTCGTGCCGGCCGGGGCGGCGTTTCTTGCCGTGCCCGAGGCGCAAACGACGCGGACCTATACTTTCGTCCTTGTGCCGGGCTTTACGCTCTTGGCCTTCGCTTCGGCGGTCGAGCCCTTGCGGATCGCCAACCAGCTGTCACAAAAGCCGCTTTACTGCTGGCAGGTGGTGTCTGTCTCGGGCGAGCAGGTCAAAAGTTCCTCCGGCATAGCGGTGGCGGTCGATAGCAAGCTGGCCTCGCTGGACCGCGACGCAACGCTTCTGGTCTGCGCCGGAAACCCGATCACCGCCGCCGCCGTGCCGCCGGTCGTCGCTGCGGTTGCCCGCCACTACCGCTTTGGTGGCAGTGTCGGCGGCATCTGTACCGGGTCGGTGGCGCTGGCGAAGGCCGGGCTTCTCCACAACCGCCGCTTCACCCTGCATTGGGAAAACCAGCCGGCCTTTCGCGAGATCTTCCCGTCAGACGCGCCCAGCCAGAACCGCTATGAGCGGGATGAGCGGCTGATCTCCTGCGGCGGCGGGGCTGCGTCTACCGACATGATGCTGGCGATCATCGCCGCCGACCACGGTGCCGATTTCGCGGCGATGGTGTCGGAGATGTGCCTCAGGACGGTGATGCCGGGGGTGGATGCCGAACAGCGGAGTTCCCTCTCCACGCTGATGTCCTCGCGCAATCCCGTCCTTATCGCGACCGTCAACCTGATGAACCGCCACCTCGATGCGCCGCTTGCGATGGATGAACTGGCCGAGGCCGCCGGCTATTCCCGCCGCCATCTGGAGCGGCTTTTCCAGAACGCGGTCGCCATGACGCCCGGCGAATTCTACCGGGGCCTGAGGCTCGACCGCGGCCGCAATCTCCTCAGCACGACCGACCTGACGCTGATGGAGGTCTCGCTCGCCTGTGGCTTCGATTCCGTCTCGCATTTCTCCAAGAGCTTCCGCCGCCGCTTCGGGGTTCCGCCGACGAAACTGAAGCAGGGAATCGGCGTGCCGCGCGGCGGCAAGCGGGGGTAGGGATCAACGCTTTGAGCACGGCAGCGACAACAGAACGCTAGCGCCACTGCAATCCAGATCCGGCGATCTTTCGGATTGGCCACCAGCGCCGGACGGAGGCCCTATCCCATTTCTGTCAGCATGTTACAGGCTTTGTCCTGACGTCGCCGGAAAATTCCCGTGTGGCATTGGCAAGCGTAACTTCTTGGGGCCGGGGCTAACGGCTGCGAGCGGCCAGCCGGCAGGGGCCACCTCACCGAATGCGTTTCGCCGGGCTGGTTTCCGTTTCCGGGCTAGCTGACGGGGTGTTCGGATTTCAGCGCACTTTGGAGACCGGCACTGGCGCAACAAACGGCTTCGCCACTGGATGACTGCTTGCGTGAACTGCCTTCTGGTTGCGGGTTCGCTGGATCTGGCGTCGGGCAACCCGCCGTCTGCCGCACTCCGCGATACCGCCTTCAGCGCAGCGTCGAAGCCGCGTCAGCGCCGCGTCAAATATGCGCCTGGCCGATGCCGCCGGGCTTGACGGTTGCGGGCGATGATCGCTGAACTGATCTTGTACCAAGCTACGGGAGGCAAGAATGTCCGAAGCTTTCTTCTGGGACGGGTATCTTCACTGGGCGCGCACCATGGAGCAGTTGCGCTACGAATCCGGGCAGTTTCCCGGCTTTTCGCAAACCGAGCGGCCGGGCCTCTATGAACCGCTGTTCGTCAGGCTGAAGGAACCATTGGCTGTTGAAGTGGCCGGGGCGCTTCTCGCGAAGCTGGAAGATGCCGCAAACAGTGGAAAACTTGTCCCGCTGGTTCACAATGAGAGGGCCTTCACCTTCCTGAGCAGCTTCGTTTTTGCGCCCGAGGATTTGGTCATCGGCCTGAAGCATTTTCTGGTCGAGCAGGCGGCCAAGCCGACCGAAGTTGTCCCGCTGGAGTTCTTCATCTACCGGCCTCTTGTGGCCAGCAAGCTCCAGCATAAGGCTGATGAAGATGTTTTCGTCATCATCGACATCGGCGCGCCGGCCCTTGTCGAGCAGCAGCATTCCCTTCGCCTCGTCACGTTCGCCCCCCCTGTTGACAGATCGAGCGCCATCGGTGCCGTGATCGACAACGACATCGGGTTTCTCAATCGTCAGTTCCGTTTGCCCGGTGAACAGAAGACTCGGTTCGCTGCGGTCTGGTTGCAGTCGCGCGAGAGATTGGCTGATCCAGCGCAGCCAACGGCTTTGCTCGACTACATGGTTGTCGGTTGTGTGATCGCCAAGCGCGAAATTGATGCCATGCTTGCCGACCCGGATCTCGACGAGGAAGCCGTTTACCTTGCGCTCAATCAGATGCTCCACCTTTATGAGCCGTTCCGTCGTGCGCCGCCGATTGACAGTCATGGCTCGGCAGTTGCTGACTTGGCATTCGGACAGGACCCCGGCGATGGTCCGGCAATTCCGCTACTGGCGGTGCAACTGCCGCCCGAGGCGGCGGTGGACACTTCGGGCACTTACAGCGAAAGCTATATCGTCCAGGGCGTCCGCTGGCTCTGCTGGACTGCGCGACAGTCCTCTAAGTCGTCGCCGCTTGTCGTGAATATCAGCTACGGCGCACTCGCAGGTGCCAAGGACGGCAGCAAGTTCATCGAAGAACAGATCAGGCGCGAAATTGAACTCGCGCAGCTTTACGGCCAGAAGGTCAGTGTCGTCTTTGCCTTCGGGAACGGTCTGAACACGCGGCAGGTGGCCCGCCTCGCGGTTCCTCAAGGGCAGAGTTCGGCCGCGTTGACATGGAGCATTCCCCCCGACAATCCGGTGCCGAGTTTCGCCGATATCCGCGCCATCCACCGGGACGCAGAGGGAAATGAATACCTTGGTCCCGTGCCGGAGCGACTCATCGTGAAACTGCAGGGTCCGGACGGGACGCCGTCACTGAACTACTCCGTCGTAGAGGGTGAGGCCGAGCCGCCCATTCAGGACGACCCGAATAAAGGTCCCTATGATCCGGTGCAGGCGCGCGTTTATCACGTCCCGGGCCGCATGGTCACAGGCCGAAAGGATCAGGCGTCCTATCTATTGGCCGCGATCGGACCCACAGCGTATCTCGCCGATTGGGTGCCGCCGGCGCCGGCGGGTGACTGGACGATGTCGTTCGAGAACCGGAAGGGCGAGTCCCTCGATCTTGTGATCCAGATCCAGCGCGGCGATACCGCGCCGGGTTTCGGTGCCGGAGGCCGCCAGTCCCTTTTCAAGGGGGATTTTGTCGAGAAGGTGGAAGACGACCTGCTCACCCGCGACGTTGTCGCGCCACTGACCAACGACGGTACGCAAAGCGACTATGCCGGCGGGAGCTATTGTCCAAACGGAGACTGCCGGATATTGACGGCGGGCGCGCTGCTCGAGGTCTATGGGGGCACAGTGCACACTGACTATTCATCCCGCGGCGCAAGCTGGACCTCTGCCATGGCGCCGGACGAAGAACGTGTCGTGGATGGGCTGGTCTCCTACGGGAAACCGGTAGCTGGGGCTTACTCTGGCTCTCGCACGCGGCTCTCGGGTACCAGCGCGGCGGCGGCGATGCTTTCCAGAAAACTGGTAGAGATGGGCGACCCTTAAGCTAAGTGGCCCTGGCCGCCAGCACTTCGTGCCGGGCGCGCCGCCAGATTTCCTGCCAGACCGGCGAAACCGGCGCGCTGGCAATGGTAAGCGTCTTTGCCTCTCGGATGATCGGCTTTCCCTTTGAGGCGTCGCCAATGCCGATTGTTGAGAAGCCGAAATCGAGGACTTCGGCCTTCGCCACGGCCAGACTGTAGCTTCCGGTTTTGTCGGCTCCGCTGAGCGCATTGACGAGGTACTCGCCGATCGCCAGCCCCAGTGTCGCGCCGGCGAAGTTGTCGATTGGGAAATGAACGCCCGCCACCGTCCGGTTCTGCGCAATACGCGCCGCAAGACGCATCAGCAACGTCAGCCCGACGCCCACCTTAGCCTCGTCAAAGCAGTCCCGCGCATCGAAGGGCGTCGTGGTCGTACCGTCGGCTGACTTGCCGATGTTCTGCGTGCTGGCCAGAGCACAGAGGATCGTCGCCACGGCGAAGGCCTCGACCGCGTGGCCGCTGGGATAGGCGCTGTGGGTCGGACTCTGGATCAATGGTTGCACGAAGGCCGAGAATTCGTACGGACGCGGCCGCTTGAAATGGAGCTTCATCGGCATTTCGACATAGGTGCCGAACCGCAGCACGGCGTCGAGAAGCGCCAGCGTCCAGGGGGTGCGGGTATCATCAAGGAAAACCACAGCGCCGAAGAAGGAAAGAATGTCGGTCTGCTGGATCAGTATCTCAGCAAGCCGCTCATCGCGCTGCGTCACACGCGCTTTGACGTAACGCAACTGCGTTTCGACCTGTGTCGCAGTGATCGTTGGCTTGGTCAAACTGCAGATCGTGCCGCCCTTAGTGCTTTCCTTTAAATCTGCGGTAGCCGGGGAATCATAGACGACCGGCTTGAACAACCGATCCAGTTCGTAGTCGAGAATGTGACTGCGGAAAAACTCTTCCTGCTGCTCGAAAGCAGTGAACTCAGGGGTGATCGCGGGTGGCGGCTCCTTGGTCAGATCGGCATTCGCACGTAACGCGCCGACGTTCCATGTGCCGCCGATCCCCTCGAGCGTGGTCAGGATCGCAAGGCTGAGATCAGCGTCGGATTCTCCGCCGGCGTGATTGATGCCGCTCCGCCCGTTCCTGCCGTTGCGGCCGTTGCGGCCATTCCTGCCGTTGCGGCCATTGCGGCCATTCCTGCCGTTGAGAACATTGAGTACGGTCATTTTCCACCCCCAACGCAGAAGTTGAGAAAAGATCGCAAGATAGGTAAGCTGTGGTCAATACATTGCAGCGAACGGCCTTAATTTCTGACGTTTCTTTGACGGTCGAACAGCGGGCCGACCTTTTCGGGGTGCCGTGGTGTTTTCATGGTAGGGGATCAGCTCTGGTTTCGTTTTCGGGGGGACTTTGCGGTCCTGACCGAGGACGAGCGCAATATTGCGCCGTCGGGGAAAAAAGCGATCGGAGTCCTCGCGATGCTCGCGGAATCCGACACCATGCACCGCAGCCGTCGCTGGCTTGAAGACAAGCTCTGGAGCGATCGGGGCCAGGCGCAGGCGAGTGGCAGCCTGCGAACCACACTTTACGAGATCCGCAGCAGTTTCGGGCCTGCCGCAGACGTCGTCGGGTCGGACCGCAATGCCATCTGGCTCGACCGTGCCATGGTCAGGACAGATCTTGCCAGCCCGGCGCGGGACCGCGAATTTCTTGAGGGGCTCGATATCGCCGACCCTGAGTTCAACGACTGGCTTGTTCAGAAACGCCTGCAATACGGACAGGAAAACGAGACAGCCGAGCCGCGTCCCGAAAATCGCGGACGCATCGCCATTCAGTGCGGCACGCCTTGGACTGCAACATCGTCGCGAAGCGCGCTTTCGCAGATCCTCGACGATCAGGTCGGCAAGATCATCTCTGGCTTCATTGCCCTGTCGCACTGCACCGTCGGTGAACGGAAGCCCGATCTCGTCGTTCGAACCACAACGGAAACGACGGATGAGGGTGCCTGCATTTTCGCGCAGATCATTGAAGCCGCCAGCGGCGACATCATTCACTCAGATCATTGTTTCACCAACGATCCAGGGGTCTTTCTGCGCAGTCAGGAGGCGCTGGGGCGTTTTTGCTGGGGGATCGCAGATGCCGCCCTGGAACGTCTGACTGCGCGGGATGCGGGCAACTCGCCGGCG
Organism: Rhodobacteraceae bacterium UBA6273; assembly: GCA_002440625.1. Lineage (GTDB taxonomy): Bacteria > Pseudomonadota > Alphaproteobacteria > Rhodobacterales > Rhodobacteraceae > Albidovulum. The sequence goes on from DJUV01000180.1 coordinate 22,658, forward strand.
GCGCTGCGTGCAAGTTTCGTTCAGGGGGCGCTGCGGGACGTGCTGTCGTTTGAAGCGGCACAGATGCGGAACAGCCTTGCCAGGCTGGATAACGCGGTTGCACACCTCAAGTCGGGTCTGTTCCCGGCGATGAAGGCCTGGGCTCTGATGTCGTTGATCATGGAAGGCTTCCATGCCGAGGACGCCACCATGCGCGACCAGATCCGGTCCCTGTTGCGGCGCGCGATCGAGATATCCCCCGAAGACGGCATGGTCGCGGCGGTGTCCGCCAACGTCTACGTGATAATGCTGCAGGATTATGATCGCGCATCAAGCCTCGCGCGTCGGGCGTTGCACCAGAACCCGACCAACATATTTGCCCTGCAGGCACTATCACTTTGCCGGGCGAAAGAGGGCGATTTCGATACGGCCTATCGGCTTTCGAATTGCAGTCGGGTCGCGTCGTCGCTGTCGAAGTTCGAAGGCATGTGCAATCTGCACCACGCCCTGGTCTGCATCAATCTGAGGCGGCTGGACGAGGCCGCCGAGGCGGCAAGCCGCGCGATTCAGGTTTCCCCGCAGTACCGCGCTCCGCGACGGCAACTCATCGCGCTCAAGGCGCTAAACGAAGACCCGGCAGCGGCCTTGGGCGCAGTCACCGCTCTCACTCGCATCGAACCGGAGTTCGAACTGGAGCGGTATCTGTTTGACAGCAACTACCCTGCCACGACTCTTCGGAAGAACGGTTACCTGCGGGCAGCCGGCCAACGACTCGGCTTCTCGCACGACACCGATGAAAGCTGACGGCTTTTCTGCGGGGCATCGAGCGCAGGGTCTGCTTCAATGGTGGAGCGTGTCCAATACCAGACAGCGTGAACCGTGCAGGTCAGTGGAAGGAGTCTGGATCGCATAACGTGACAATGCGATATGAATCGTCTCGAGGTGGAGTCTGGACCGGCTCTCTTGCACAGATGAGGTGAAGGGATTCATCTTGAGAATCCAGCGTGCTGGCCGGAGGTCATGAACCGACCGAACCCAGCAACCCCGCAAGA
>DJUV01000128.1 GCA_002440625.1 Rhodobacteraceae bacterium UBA6273
CACATCTGGGCCTTCCACACCACGGGCAACAACAACCCGACCGGCGTGGAAGTGCGGCGGGGCTCGAAAGCCGAGGCGGAGAAGGACACGCTGCCCTTCTGGCCCTACTTCGTCATCAAGGATTTGTTCGCGCTCGCCCTGGTGTTGATGGTGTTCTTCGCCATCGTCGGCTTCATGCCGAACTACCTAGGCCACCCCGACAACTACAAAGAGGCGAACGCCCTCGTGACGCCCGCGCATATCGTGCCGGAATGGTATTTCCTGCCCTTCTACGCGATCCTGCGCGCCTTCACCTCGGATGTCTGGATCGTCATGCTGACCGAATGGATCACCTTTGGCATCGTCGACGCGAAGTTCTTCGGCGTCATCGCGATGTTCGGCGCGATCGCCGTGATGGCGCTGGTTCCCTGGCTCGACACGTCGAACGTCCGCTCGGGCAAGTACCGGCCGATGTTCCGCTGGTGGTTCTATCTTCTGGTCATCGACTTCATCGTGTTGATGTGGTGCGGCGCCATGCCCGCCGAACCGCCCTACTCGACCATCTCGCTGATCGGCGCGGCCTACTGGTTCGCCTACTTCCTCGTGATCCTGCCGCTTCTTGGCATCATCGAGAAGCCGCTGCCACAGCCCGCGACCATCGAGGACGACTTCAACGCGCATTACGGCACCAAGCCCCATCCGGCCGAGTGACGGAAAGGACCGATCGAGATGATTAGGCAAATCACAGTCACTGCCGCCGTATTGGCCTTCCTGTCGGCCCCCGTCGCCGCGCAGGAAATGGAAGTGATGGAGATAGAGGATACGGACTTCTCCTTCGAGGGTCCGTTTGGCACCTTCGACCAGATGCAGCTTCAGCGCGGGCTTCAGGTCTACACTGAAGTCTGTTCGGCCTGCCACGGCATGAAGCAGGTACGGATCGGTGAACTCGCGGAAGAGGGCGGGCCTGCCCTGCCTGAAGATCAGGTCCGCGCCTATGCGGCAAACCTTACCGCTATCGACCGCGATACGGGTGAAGAGCGGTCGGCGACGCCCGCCGACAAGTTCCCCGCCAATACCGGCGCTGGCGCCCCGGACCTCAGCCTGATGGCCAAGGCCCGCTCGGCGTTCCACGGGCCTTACGGGCTGGGGATCAACCAGCTCTTCAAGGGTATCGGCGGGCCAGAATACATCCACGCGATCCTGACCAAGTATACCGGCGAGACGAAGGAAGAGGCTGGCGAGACCTTCTACCAGAATCACGCCTTCCCGACCGGTTGGATCAAGATGCCGCCGCCGCTCACCGAAGATCTGGTGACGTATCAGGATGGAACTCCGGCAACGGTCGAGCAGATGTCGGAGGACGTGTCGGCCTTCCTGATGTGGGCGGCCGAGCCGAAGATGATGGAACGCAAGCGCGCGGGCTTTGTTGCCGTGCTGTTCCTCGGCCTGATCTCGGTGCTGCTGTACCTCACCAACAAGCGGATCTGGGCGCCATACAAGGGCAAGAACTGACCGCTGCGGCTAGAGTGAGACAAAGGGGCGCGATCCGAAAGGTTCGCGCCCTTTTCATTTGCCGAGGTAGGCGGCGAGCGCGGGAGGCGGGTTGTCCAGAAGCGCCTCGGTCGGTTGTGGCGGCTGGGCGCGGCCATCGGCGACGAGGATCGTTTCCGGCGCGATCCTGAGCGCATCCGCCGGGTTGTGGCTGACCATCAGCACGGTTGCGCCCATCGTCCCGGCAATCCCTGCGACAAGGTCCAGCATCTCGGCCCGGAGCGCGGGTCCAAGGGCATCGAAGGGCTCGTCCAAGAGCATCAGGGGGCGGCCCCGCAAAAGAACGCGGGCGAGGGCGACGCGGCTTTGCTGGCCGCCCGACAGGGTGCCGGGGCGGCGGTCGCCCATGCCCGCGAGGCCGACGCGCTCAAGTGCCTGCGCTACCCTCGTCCGGTCCTGGGGTGACAGGCGCAGATCGGGCCGGATGCCAAGGCCGACATTCTCGGCCACGGTCAGATGCGGGAAAAGATTCTGGTCCTGAAACAGGATCGATAGAGGTCTCTCGCCGGGCGACAACGGCGTGAGGTCACGACCCTGCCAGAGGACGCGGCCGGTGGCGGGCGGATAGAAGCCGGCGATCACCGACAGGAGCGTCGATTTCCCCGCCCCCGACGGCCCGATCACCGCCACCCGCGCGCCTTCGCGGATGGTCAGGTCGGCGGCAAGGCGAAAGTCGTCCTGAGTGATGGTGACATTCTCAAGCCGCAGCATCCATGTGCCCCCCTCGGTCGAAAAGCCAGAACAGTCCGAAGCTGAGTACCATCAAAAGCACCGCCGCGCCTGCCGCATCCTCCATCCGGTAGGCCGACATCAGCCGGTAAAGCTGCAGGGGCAGGGTGGCGCGGTCGGGGTCGGCGAACAGGGCGATGACGCCAAGGTCGCCCATCGACATCGCCGCCGTCAGCCCGGCGGCGAAGCCGAGCGGGCGGCGGAGGCGCGGCAGCGTCAGGTAGCGGAGTCGGGCGAGGCCGGTCAGCCCGAGGCTGTCGGCGAGCCGGGCATAGTCCGCCTCGACCTGCCGGGCGGCGGGGATCAGGGCCCGGAGGCAGAAGGGCAGCGCCATGACCGCGTTCACCAGCGCCGTGACCGGCATGGCGAGCGATGCGGGCGAGGCGACGGGGCGCAGGATCAGGAACAACCCGGTGCCGACGACAAGTGCGGAGGTGGCGAGGGGCAGCATCCCGGTGACTTCAAGCAGCCTGCCGCGCCCAAGCGCGATGGGCAGGGCGAGCAGCAGCGCCAGCGCCGTCGCGGCGAGGGATACCGAGACCGACCAGAGCGCGGATTGCCAGACGGCCAAGGGCAGCCGCGCGACGGCAGGCAGCCCGGCGGCGATCACCGCTGCAAGCGGCGCGAGCAGGAAGAGCCCGGCAAACCCGATGGCCGCAGCATCGACGAGGCGCGAGACCGGCGAAAGCGCGTCCCAGCGCTGCGTGGCCGTATCCAGCCCGGCGCCGAAGGCTGGCGGCAGGCTCAGCCGCGCTGCGAGCGCCGCTGTTGTGGCGCAGATGGTAAGCTGCATCGCCGCCAGCATCGCCGCGCGGCCAAGGTCGAAGTCGAAGCGGAAGGCCTGGTAGATTGCCAGTTCGATGGTCGTCGCCTTCGGTCCGCCGCCAAGGGTCAGGGCGACGGCAAAGCTCGTCAGGCAGATCAGGAAGATCGTGACGGCGATCCCCGGAACCACCTCGCGCAGCATCGGGCGTTCGAGATGGCGGGCGATGTCGCGCGGGCCGAAGCCAAGGGCTGCGCCGAGGCGGAAGCGTTCGGCGGGGATGGCGAGCCAGCCTTGCAGGATCAGCCGCACGGCGAGCGGCAGGTTCAGAAAGACATGGGCAAGGACGACGCCTTTCAGCCCGTAGATGGAGAGCGGCTCGATCCCGAAGGTGCCAAGGATACCGTTCAGCGCCCCGGCGCGTCCGAAGATCGCCAGAAGGCCCATCACCGCCACGATGACCGGCAGGATGAAGGGCGCGCCGAGTAGGGTGATAAGGATGCCCCGCCCCGGAAAGCGCCGCCTTGCCAGCGCGCGGGCGACGGGAATGGCGCAGGCCACGCTGAGGAGGGCGGAGAGCGCTGCCTGCAACACCGTGAAGCGCAGCGCCGCCCAGTCGGCGGCGCCGGCCCA
>DJUV01000088.1 GCA_002440625.1 Rhodobacteraceae bacterium UBA6273
ATGCCCTTGCCGCCGCCGCCGGCGGAGGCCTTGATCATCACCGGATAGCCGATCTCGCGGCTGATCTTCACCGCCTCATCGGCGTCGGCGATCAGGCCCATGTAGCCCGGCACTGTGGAAACCCCCGCCTCCATCGCGATCTTCTTCGAGGTGATCTTGTCGCCCATTGCTTCGATGGCCGGGGACGGCGGGCCGACGAAGATGACGCCTTCCTTCTCAAGTGCTGCGGCGAATTTCATGTTCTCGGACAGGAAGCCGTAACCGGGATGGACCGCCTCCGCCCCGGTCTGGCGGATCGCCTCCATGATCCTGTCAATGACGATATAGGACTGGTTGGCGGGCGGCGGGCCGATATGCACGGCCTCATCCGCCATCTTCACATGCAGCGCATTGCGGTCAGCATCGGAATAGACGGCGACGGTCTTGATACCCATCTTGCGCGCCGACTTGATGACACGGCAGGCGATCTCGCCCCGGTTGGCGATCAGGATCTTCTTGAACATCTCCGTCCCTCTTCTTGGATCGCGTCGGGGCGCTGGCCCGGCGCAGAAATGAAAAGACCACCGCGGCGCATGGCCACGGTGGTCCCGTCGATGTGTTGCTGCCGCCCGGTCAGGGGCAGGCGAATGTCAGCGGCAGACGCCCATGTTGTCGCAGTAGACGCCGGCGGCACCGCCGAGAAGCGCGCCGGTGAGCGCGCTGTTGTCGGTCGCATCGGCGATAAGCGCGCCGGCGGCAGCGCCGGCAACGCCACGCTCGGCGTCGTTCTGCAGGCAACCGGCGAGCGTGGCGACAAAGGCCACCGCCATGAGAGATTTGATGTTCCGCATACTGCTCTTCCTCTGAGGATTGTTCTTGTTTCCGCGCGGAATTTTACCGGATTCCGCGTCAGGGAAAAGCGAATTCGCGTTGCGGGGCGTGTGCCGTCAGGTCGCGACGGCAAGGCTCCGCTGCGCGCAGACAAAGTTGGCCTGACCCCGGTGGGGCCAGGCCGTAGAGAAGGGGAAGGGTAACGGTTTTGACAAATCGGGGCGGAAAGCTTGCTGTAGGGTGACGCCCCGCGATCAGGATGTTCGCCGATCGTCCACAGCGCAAATTCAAAGTTTCCCAAATCGAAACGATCGGCAGGATTGCGCCAAGCAGCCCCAAGGTTGCGCGAGAACATGCCTACTCGTCCCCGTCGAAGACTTCCGGGAAGGCCGCCTGGGCCTTTCGAAAGTCAACTTTCAGCAAGGCTTCGTAGGATTCAGCGTCGAAGGGCTGTTCTGCAGGCACCACTTCGCGGCCGAAAAGCCAGCTGAGTCGCCCGGCATCGAGATTGCCGCGCTCAAACGGTTCTTCGCCGAAATGATCCCAGAGTGCCGCCAGAAACGCCGCGTCGGCGCGGCGGTCGGCCGGGCTGCGGTCCTTGAATCTTTCGCGCGAAATCAGCTTCGTCACGCCCTTGGGATTGGCGCGGCGGATCACGAACTGAAAGTCGGTGCCGGGCAGACGGCCCGGAAAACCCCGGTGCTTCAGCATGGCGCGCCCTCCCGCAGGGGACGGCGCGTAGATTTTCCTGCCACGCCGCCTTTGGCGATCAGGGCCGGCCAGACGGCATCAGCTGCCGTATTTGCCCTGGAACACCGGCTCCTGGCTGACCGGCTGCTCGACGTAGGCCGGTTCCGGCTTCTTGGCGCAAGCGGCGACGGTAACGACCAGCATGGCCGCAAAGAAGAGCTTTTTCGACATGTCTTTCTCCTGCTCAAAGGACCGGGCGCACGGTCTTCCGTGTTCGTCCGGGCCGGATTGTTTGCATCGGCGTCACAAGCGCCGACTGGGCGCAGGATAGCCGAATGCGTTCTACCTGCCCACGACTCACGAGGCAAGAACGCGCGTTGTGACTGAGAAACATCACAGGCGTTTCGGCGGCAACTCGCCGCCAGAGAGCCAGGGAAGGACATCAGAACGGCTCCCATATGCACATGCCATCGGCAAGGCTGTAAGCTTCGAAATACTGCGTCGCCTCGGGCGCGGTCTCGCCGAAGGCAACCTCGCGATCCGACAGGACAATGATGATCTGCGCCGGCTGCGGGCCAGTGCTGGCGATCCGCGGCAAGGCAAAGCCGGAACAGAGCGCCGCCATGTCCTCTTGCGCCGCTTCGACATTCACCGTGCCGCTGTCGCGGGCGATGGCCGGCGCGATGAAGCGGAAACGCGCCGTCAGCCCCTCCGGCCCCGGCTCGCCGTGAATCACGTCGAGGAAGCGCACCTCCTGCCCGGAAGGGACAGGGACGAGTTCACCCGCCTTTGTCTCTGTTTCCGCCGTTGTGCCGCCCTGCCCTGCCATGGTTCTACCTCGATACCATTGCGCGCGGGAGCGTCGCGCCAGCACGCGCATGCCCCGCAGTCATCCGTCGCAATTCGTTCCTGTGCATGGTCATGACCCTACAGCGGAATGTTGTCGTGCTTCTTCCACGGGTTTGTCAGCTTCTTCGTCCTGAGGGACGCGAAGGCCCGCGCCACCCGGCGGCGGGTGGAATGCGGCATGATCACCTCGTCGATGAAGCCCTTTTCGGCGGCGACGAAGGGGTTGGCGAAGCGGTCCTCGTATTCCTTTGTCCGGGCCGCGATCTTCTCCTTGTCGCCAAGTTCGGAGCGGTAAAGGATCTCGACCGCGCCCTTGGCGCCCATCACCGCGATTTCCGCCGTTGGCCAGGCATAGTTGAAATCGCCGCGCAGGTGCTTGGACGCCATGACGTCATAGGCGCCGCCATAAGCCTTGCGGGTGATGACCGTCACCTTCGGCACCGTCGCCTCGCCATAGGCGAAAAGAAGCTTCGCGCCGTGCTTGATGACGCCGCCGTATTCCTGGGAGGTTCCCGGCAGGAAGCCCGGCACGTCAACAAGCGTCAGGATCGGGATTTCGAAGGCATCGCAGAAGCGCACGAACCGCGCGGCCTTCCGCGAGCTATCAATGTCGAGACAGCCCGCCAGCACCATCGGCTGGTTCGCCAC
>DJUV01000077.1 GCA_002440625.1 Rhodobacteraceae bacterium UBA6273
CCGGCATCGACATGTACATGGGTTCGGGCGGCGCGCCGGAAGGCGTGCTTGCGGCTTCGGCGCTGAAGTGCATGGGCGGCCAGATGTGGGGCCGGCTTCTTTTCCGCAACGATGACGAACGCGGACGCGCGGCGAAGGCCGGGATCAAGGACCTGAACCGGGTCTATTCGCGCGACGAGATGGTGACCGGCGAGGTGATCTTTGCCGCGACCGGCGTCACCAACGGCTCGATCCTGCGGGGCGTGCGGCGCGAGCCGCATTTCATCGAGACGGAGACGATCCTGATGCGGTCGAAGACCGGATCGGTCAGGCGGATGCTCTACCGCAACCCGGTGCGTTGAGTTTTCCGACGGAAGCGGGGCGCTGCCCCGCACCCCGAGGTATTTTCGGGAAGATGAAAGCAGAGCATCCGGGGAGGGGCGCATGACCGCATTCCTTGGCGTCGAAGCCTCCCTTACCGGGCGGCGCTGGACCGGACCGGGGGCCGAGGTCGACCGGCAGGCCGAACGGGTTGCCCAGACCGCTGGCCTGGCCCTGCCCCTCGCCCGGGTCCTCGCCGCCCGTGGCGTGGCGCCGGAAGAGGCGCGGCGCTTCCTTGATCCGCAGCTTCGCGATCTTCTGCCCGATCCGCACCGCTTGAAGGACATGGAACCTGCGGCGGCGCGGTTCCTTGCTGCCGTCCATGGGCGTGAGCGCATCGCCGTCTTCGCCGACTACGACGTGGACGGCGGCGCCTCGGCGGCGCTTCTCATCATCTGGCTGCGGGAAATGGGGCTGGCGGCGACGCTTTATATCCCGGACCGGATCGACGAGGGCTATGGGCCGAACCCGGCGGCGATGGCGGGGCTCGCCAAGGCGCATGACCTCATCCTCTGCGTCGATTGCGGCACCCTCAGCCACGAGGCCATCGCGGCGGCGGCGGGGACGGATGTCGTCGTTCTCGACCACCACCTTGGCGGCGAGACGCTGCCGCCGGCGCTGGCGGTAGTGAACCCCAACCGTCAGGACGAGACGGGCGAGCTTGGCCATCTCTGCGCCGCCGGTGTCGTCTTCCTGATTCTGGTGGAGGCCAACCGCCAGATGCGGGCGGCGGGAGCCACGGGGCCGGACCTGATGGGCCTTCTCGACCTCGTGGCGCTGGCGACCGTCGCCGATGTGGCGCCGCTGATCGGGGTCAACCGGGCCTTTGTCCGGCAGGGTCTCAAGGTGATGGCGCGGCGCGAACGGATCGGGCTTGCAGCGCTCGCCGATGTCGCCCGGATGGATCAGGCGCCGACGGCCTATCACCTTGGCTACCTCCTTGGCCCAAGGGTCAACGCCGGCGGCAGGATCGGCGCCGCCGATCTAGGCGCGCGGCTTCTCGCCACCGCCGATCCGCATGAGGCGGCGGCACTGGCCGAAAGGCTCGACGCGCTCAACACCGAGCGGCGCGAGATCGAGAACCGGGTGCGCGAGGCAGCCCTTGCGCAGGCCGAGGCGCGCGGGACCGAGGCGCCACTGGTCTGGGCGGCCGCGGAAGGCTGGCACCCCGGCGTGGTCGGCATCGTCGCGGCGCGGCTGAAGGAGGCGACGAACCGCCCCGCCGTGGTCATCGGCCTTGAGGGCGGCATCGGCAAGGGCTCGGGCCGGTCGGTGGAGGGCGTCGATCTCGGCGCTGCCGTGCAGCGGCTGGCGGCGGAGGGGCTTCTGGTCAAGGGCGGCGGCCACCGCATGGCGGCGGGGCTGACGGTGGAGGAGCCGCTGTTGGCGGCAGCGATGGCCCGGCTGTCGGAGCTTCTCGACCGGCAGGGTGCCGCGGCCACCGGCCCCCGTGACCTGAACGTGGACGCGCTCCTGATGCCCGGGGCCGCCAGCCGCAACCTTGTCGAGGAGCTTGAGGGCGCGGGGCCGTTCGGCCAGTCCGCGCCCGCGCCGCGCTTTGCCTTCGGGTCGATGGCAATTTCCGGTGCCCGGCGGGTCGGGGAAAGCCATCTGAAGATCTCCTTCAGCGACGGCGCCGGCCCCTCGATCGACGCCATCGCCTTTTCCGCTTTCGACGGTCCCCTCGGCCAACGGCTGGTGGCCCACGGCGGGCGTCGCTTCCACCTGGCAGGGCGGCTGGAGCTGAACCACTGGCAGGGTCGCGCCCGCGTGCAGATGAAGCTTGACGACGCGGCGGAAGCCTGACGCAAGGCCCTGTCAAAAATGTGCAAAATCCCCCTTGCGAGTCAGATGCGGGTGGCCTAAACACCCGCCCACGCCAAGTGCGGCCCGTTCGTCTATCGGTTAGGACACCAGGTTTTCAACCTGGGAAGAGGGGTTCGACTCCCCTACGGGCTGCCAGGCGCCTTCCCAAATTCTTGTTCTGCAACGTTTTTCGCGGCTGGTCCCGGCAATTTCCGCCTGTCGTCGCCCTGCACTTCTGCCTGGCATCAATCGCCCCTCAGCAGGGCTTGTCCTGCCGCGCCGTGGCGGTCAGATTGTGCGGACCGAACCCGCGCCGCTGACCTCGCTGCGGCCCGAAATGACCCGCCACAGGTGAAGCCGGATGCTGAAAACCATCGACCCGACCCTCAACGCCGATCTCCTTCATGCGCTGGCCGCGATGGGGCATGGCGATGACATCGTGATCGCTGACGCCAACTTCCCCGCCGATGCCGTGGCGCGGGCGACCACCCTTGGTCATGCCCTGCGGCTCGACGGTGTCGATGCGGCGCGGGCGGTCAGGGCGATCCTGTCGCTGATGCCGCTCGACAGCTTCGTTGACGCCCCGGCGCGGCGGATGGAGGTGGTGGGGCAGCCGGGCGAGATGCCGGAGGTCCAGCGCGAGGTGGCGCGCGAGGTCGAGGCCGCCGAGGGGCGGACCGTCACCCTTGCGCCCATCGAGCGCTACGCCTTTTATGAGGCGGCGAAGAGTGCCTATTGCGTGGTGGCGACCGGAGAGCGGCGCTTCTACGGCTGCTTCATCCTGAAGAAGGGCGTCATTCCGCCGTCGGAATAGGGCTCAGGCGCCCATCATCCGCCCGATGAAGGCAAGGCAGCGCCGAAGCTCGCTTTCGGCGATGGATTCGTCGGGCTGGTGCCCGTCGTCCATGGTCCCCGGCCCTGCGACAAGCGTCGGGATACCGAGGCCCGCGAAATAGCCGGCCTCGGTCCCGAAGGCGAGCTTCACCGGGCGCGGATCGTCCAGCTCGGCAGCGGCGGCGGCAAGTGCGGGATCGGCAAGGTCACTCGCCAACCCCGGATAGGCGCCGGTTTCGCTGATCTCGATGCCATCGGGCAGCCCTGCCCTGATCCGCGCGAGAATGTCCCCCGGCGTTTCGGCGGCGAGATGGCGGATCTCGAAGAGAACCTCCGCCCGGTCGGGAACGATATTGAGGGCGATTCCGCCCGACATCACCCCGGCATGGACGGTGGAATAGGCCGGGTCCTGCCCCTCATCCTGCGCGCCTTCCGCCATCAGCCGCGCCTGTTCGGCCCGGAGCGCGTTGATGAGGTCGGCGGCAAGGTGCAGCGCATTGGTGAACTTCGGCGCCAGCGCGGAATGCCCGGCCTGCCCATGACAGACGGCCCGGTAGCTCGCCTTGCCCTTGTGGCCGATCCCCGGCCGCATCAGCGTCGGCTCCCCGACGATGCATAGATCGGGGCGACCAAGGGTCGGGATCACCTCACCGATCATCTCGGGGATGCCGCGGCAACCCACTTCCTCATCCCAACTAAGGGCGATCAGCATCGGTCGCTTGGGCGGATCCCCCCCCCGCAGCGTTTCGGCATGGGCCAGAACGCAGGCGAGAAAGCCTTTCATGTCGGTGGTGCCGCGCCCGTGGAGCCGTTCGCCCTTCCGTGTCAGTTCGAAGGGCGGCAGCGTCCAGGCCTGCCCCTCGACCGGCACGACGTCGCTATGCGCCGACCAGAGGATACCGCCCTCTCCCGCCCCGAACCGTGCCAATAGCCCGGCCTTGCCCGCGACGGAGGCGGGAATGCGGGTGACGGCAAAGCCTGCCTCCCGCAGCAGCGCCTCCACCCAGTCAATCAGCGCAAGGTTCGATTGCGACGAGACCGTCGGAAAGGCGATCAGCCGGGCGAGGATGTCGAGCGTGCGGTCCATCCTCATGCCAGCGCCGTCACCTCGCGCCGGAACGGGAGCGCATCGCCGATGTCGGGCATGTCGAGTTCGCGCGCATAGCGATGCCCGGCATAGGTCGCCCAGGCGATCGGCCCCGGCGCGTTGGCGTCGCCGATGATCCTGACCGAGGCGATGCCCGCATCGGCCCAGTCCGCAGCCCGCGCCATCAGGTCGCGGTAGAGCACATCGTCGGAAAGACGAGAGGCCACCATCGCCACCGCATCGCAAGCAATATGGCCGGGCGACCCGGTATAGGCGCATTCGGTCGCCACCCCATCCGCCTTGATCGCGGCAATGCCGGTGTTGAGCACGATCTTCACCCCCGCCGCGACGAGCCGCCGGTGGATCGCCCCCTGCTCCAGCGTGTTGAGCGTCCAGTCCGAGACATAGGCCGAGGTGGTGACAAAGGTGACGCGGCACCCCGCGCCCGCCAGAAGCTCGGCGATGACGCCGCCCATGTAGTAGTGATCGTCGTCGAAAAGGACGACTTCGCCCGAAGGCAGCCGCCCCGCCATGATGTTGTCCGGCGTAAAGACCGGCATGGCTCCGTCACGCGGGATCGGCACCACATGCTGCCGCGCCACCCCGTCCGCGCGCCATGTCGCGCCGGTGGCGATGCAGACATGCTGGAAGCCGAAGTCGAGGATTTCGGCCGCAGTCAGGCGGCTCTCGAAATAGGTCTCCACATTCGGGCGCTGTGAAAGCTGATAGGCCCGGTAATCCGCGACCCGGCCCCAGGCAGAGAGGCCGGGCAGCTTCCGTTCCCGCGCCACCCGCCCGCCAAGCTCCCGCCCCGCCTCGGCCAGCGCCACATCATAGCCGCGCAAGGACAGCGCCCGCGCGGCCTCAAGCCCTGCCGGCCCGGCGCCGACGACAAGCACATTGGCGCTCTCGCCCTTGGGGTTCATCTTCTCCGGGTGCCAGCCCTTCCGCCATTCCTCCATGAAGGTCGGGTTCTGGGTGCAGCGGCTGATCGACTGCGTCATGTCGCCGGTGATGCAGATATTGCAGCCGATGCATTCGCGGATGTCCTCGATCCGCCCCTCCTCGATCTTCTTCGGCAAGAAGGGATCGGCGATGGAGGGCCGCGCGCAGCCGATGAAGTCCAAGACCCCCTGCCGCACCAGCCGCGCCATCACATCCGGCGAGGTGAAGCGCCCGACACCCACCACGGGCTTCGACGTAAGGTCGCGGATGCCGGTCACGAGGCTTTCCTGCGCCGCCTCCTCCTTGAAACGGCTCGGGCCGGAGCAATCTTCCCACGTCCCCTGCGCCAGATCCCAGAGATCCGGCAGATCGCCGTTCATCTCGATGAAGTCGCGGACCTCGGCATTGGAAAAGCCAAGATTGCCGATGGTCTCGTCGAGGCTCACCCGAAGCGAGATCGCCATGGTATCGCCGACCGCATCGCGCATGTCGGCAAAGACCTCGTTCACGAAGCGTGAGCGGTTCTCAAGACTGCCGCCGTATTCGTCGGTCCGCTGGTTGGTGGCACGGCTGAGGAAATGCTGGAAGATGCCGAAGCCATGCGCGCCGTAAAGGCAGATGAGGTCAAAGCCCGCGTGCTTCGACCGCTTCGCCGCATTGACGAACCAGCGCCGCAGGTTGCGGATATCGGTCTTGTCGAGCGCCCGGGCCTGCACCGGATCGTTGGTGAAGGTGCGGATCGGCCCGGCGCTGACCGCCAGCGGCACTTCCTTCGTGTAGAAGTTCGGCCCGTTGATCCCGGAATAGGCAAGCTGGATGCCGGCGAGCGCACCATGGGTCTTCATCGCCTCAGACATGCGGCGAAGGGCGGGAATATCGGCATCATCCCAGAGCCGAAGCTCGATGAAGGGGGTGATTTCCGAGGTGTGGTGCATCTCGGTCTGCTCGGTGAAGATCACGCCCCAGCCGCCCTCGGCCTTGATGCCGCGCATCGCCGCTGCCGCCGAAGGGTCGCGGTAGCCGCCGCCATTGCAATGCGGCACCTGGTAGAAGCGGTTCTTCGCGGTCAGAGGGCCGATCCTGACCTTGTCGAACAGAATATCGTATGCGGAATTGCGCATTTCGTCTCCCGGGTCTCGTCCTTGTCGCGGCGGCGAAGTTCCTGCCTGCCGCGCTTCATGTAAATCAACCTTTGCGGAAGCTTGGCTTAGGCCGCGCCTAACTACACGCTCAGCCGTGGGGATCGACCCCCGGTGCCGCCCCCTGCCCCGGCGTGATCCGCGCCCGCGCATGGTCGACGAAAGCCCGGATCGTGCAGGAATTGAGCGCCCCTTCCGAGACCAGGAGCCCAAGCCTCAGCGCCGGGCGCGGCACCTTCAAGGGCACGATCCGCAGCGGCAGCCCGTCGGGGGAGCGGTCGGGCATCGGCCGGATATTGGCCATCGAATAGCCGAACCCGTTGCCGACAAGTGCCCGCATCACCGCGATGTCGCGGGTCCGCTCGGCGATCTTCGGCGCGATCCGCGCCTCGGCGAAGAACGACAGGAAGTAATCTGCGCTCATCGGCAGGTCGAGAAGCACCATCGGCTCATCGGCCAGCTCCGCCACCGTCAGGCTCTCGCGCCGCGCCAGCGGGTGTTTCTCGCTCAGAACGACGTAAGGTGGCAGGTCGATGAGCGGCAGGAAGGTGAGGTCGGCGGGAACATCCAGATCATAGGCCATCGCCACGTCAAAGCGCGCCGCGCGAAGCCCGTCGAAAAGCTCGGCCTGGTCGCGCTCGAACTGGCGGAACACCACCTCCGGCCAGGCCTCGACGAAACTCCGCCTGAGGCGCGGCAGCACGATCTGGGCAAAGGTGACAAGGCAGCCGACGTTCAGGGGGCCGCGGACCTTGCCGGTAATGTCATTGGCAAGGACGTTGAGGCCCCGCGCCTCCGACAGCACGCGGCGCGCACTTTCGATGAAGCGGGCGCCGCCTTGGGTCAGGGAGAGGCCCTGCGCATGGCGTCGGATGAAAAGCTGGAGCCCGAACTCCGCCTCAAGCTGGGCGATGGCGGCAGAGATCGAGGGCGAGGATACGTTGACCTTCTCGGCGGCAAGCGCGATAGACCCGCATTCACCCACGGCCACGAAATACTCGAGCTGGCGCAGCGTTATGCGTAAGGCCATCTCTCACCAAAAGACACGAGCCGTTAGGTCTGTCCTAAGCTGCCTGCCCGGCGGCGCTGCGTCAAGCCCGAACCCCACGGCAAGACGTGCCCTCACTCATCCCCCGGCACCCCGTAAGAGGGTGCTGCGACGGGATTGAGCGCCCGGGTGACATAGGCTTCCGCCTGCGGCGCATAGACCTCCCAGACGCGGGCGATGGCCTCGATCGGGCTGCCCTCGTCGATCCAGTCACAGCGCAACTCGGCGTAGGGCCAGGCCGCGCGATCGACGATCAGCATCCCCGCCGAATGCACCGGCCCGGCCTCGCCCCCCGCCGCCACCGCCGCCCGCATCGCGGCGATCAGACGGTCGCCGAGCGGCCCCGAGGCCGCCTCAAACGCCGCGACCATCGCGCCCGGCACAGAGTCATTGGCCAGAAGGTTGCCCCCTGCCGCGCAATCCTTCCCGGCAGCCGAGGTCCAGATCCCCAGAGCCTTCGCGCCGGAATGGATCGCCGGCGGCCCCTCGGCACCGATCGCCAGCAACTGCCGATAGTCGGGAAACCCATCCGCATCCCGCGCCGCCGCCACCGCCTCCGCCGCCGAAGCCCCACCCGCCAGCGCGTCCAGCATCAAAGGCCCAAGAGCCGGATTGGTCACGTTCTGCGTCGCCGCCGCCCCGACGCCGGCCTGCGCAAAGGCGCAGCGCGCCGCCACGGCAGGCGAGGATGAGGAGATCGCCACGCCGAACTGCCCCGACACCCTGCACCGCGCCACAATGGAAAAAGTCATCGCATCCCTGCTTCTTCGTTGCTGAAATACCCCACGGGGGTCCGGGGGTGTGAAACCCCCGGCCTCTCCGCCGGTCAATCCGGTATGACTGCCGTCGCGTCGATCTCCACCAGCCAGGACGGACGGGCGAGCGCCACCACCACGATCCCGGTCGAGACCGGATGCACGTCCTTGATGTATTCGCCCATGGTCCGGTAGACCGCCTCGCGGTGGCGCACATCGGTCAGATAGACCACGACCTTGCAGAGATGCTCCATCTTGCCGCCCGATTCCCCGATCAGTTGGCGGATATTCTGCATCACCTTGTGGGTCTGCTCGACCGGGTCATGGCTGCCGATGTCCTTCGCCGTATCGAGATCCTGCGGGCACTGGCCGCGCAAAAAGATCGTGGTGCCGCGCGCAACCACCGCCTGGCAGAGGTCATTGTCGAGCTTCTGCTCGGGGTAGGTGTCCCTGGTGTTGAACTTGCGAATGCGGGTATGTGCCACGATGGCCCCTCTTGAATGTCGGTTGAAGATGATAGGGCGGCGTCAGACCGGCGCGCGATAGGCCCGGTAGCCGCGCTGGATGGTGATCTGGTCAGCAATGTAACGCGCATCATGCCAGACGCCCCAGATGAAGCTCGACCCGCGCCGCGACTGCCACGGCAGGCCAAGGAAATAGACCCCCGGCTCAGTGGAAACGCCGCGCTGGTGCTTCGGCTTGCCGGTTTCGTCAAAGGCATCGACCTTCAGCCAGCCGTAGTCAAGCGCATAGCCCGTCGCCCAGATGATCGAGGTGACGCCCGCCTCGGCGAGACTAAGTTCGGCAATCGGGTGCTTCACGCAATCCGGCTCCGGCCGGATCTCACGCGCCGAAGGCTCTTCCGGCAGGTCAAGACCGTTCCGCGCGACATAGGCATCCGCCTCGTCCAGCACGGCGAGGTAATCGGCATCGCCTTGGGCGATGTTGCGGCGCAGATCGGGCGCAAAGCTCAAGACGCCGTCGGCATATTTCTCGGTGCGACCGACCAGCGTCATGCCCTCGGCGGCGAGGCGGCGGAAGTCGATGGTCTGGCCGCCGTAGGCGCCGCTGACGGCGATCGTCACATGCTCGGTCCCCGGCGCGGGCGCGCCCACGTCCCATTTGCCAAGTACGCCCAGCCACCAGCAGAAGTCGCGGCCCCGGTAGGCGCGGGGCGGGCGGCCATGCGGTCCGACGGAAAGATAGACCTTGCGGCCCGCACGCTGCAGTTCATCGGCGATCTGCACGCCCGATGACCCGCCACCGACCACCAACACCGCACCCTCGGGCAACTGGCCGGGGTTGCGGTAGCCGTTGGAGTGGATCTGCATCAGCCCCGCGGTTTCCGGCACGATGGCCGGCATCACCGGGCGCTGGAACGGGCCGGTGGCGGCAACCACGGCCCCGGCCTCGATCTCACCGTCCGAGGTATGGACGCGGAAGCCGGGCCTGCCCTCGTTGCGCCGAACCTCCGTCACCTCGACCCCGCAGCGGACCGGGGCACCGAACTTCTCGGCATAGGCGACGAAATAGTCGGCAACGCGCTCCTTGGGCGCGAAAGCCTCAGGGTCGGTATCGTCGAACTTCAGCCCCGGAAAGCGGTCATGCCAGGCCGGCCCGTTGGCCACGAGCGAATCCCAGCGCTCCGAGCGCCAGCGCTCGGCGATGCGGCTGCGTTCCAGCACCAGATGCGGGATGCCCCCCGCCGTCAGATGCTCGCTCATCGCGATGCCGGCCTGTCCGGCACCGATCACCAGCACATCAACCTTTTCGGCGGGCTTTCCAGCCCCCGTCGCATCTGTCGGGCTCATTGTGGCGTCTCCGGTCCTGAATGTTCGCGGGCACAGGATACAGAGCGCGACCTTCGGAAAAAGCAAAACCTTCATCATCATTGATAAGGTCAGGCCTCATCAACGGCCACCTCAATCGTGGCGCATCATCCGCATCGTCTCGATCCGCCCGGCGAGCGCGGCCCGCGCCTCCGGCCCCATCGCGTCAAGCCGGTCGAGGAGAAGGCCGCGCCCGAGTTGCAGCCGCTCCTCGATCCGCGCGACCTGGTTCGCCATCACCGCCTCGACCGCGGCGCGGTCATAGGGCTCGGCCCGGATCGCGGCGGCAAGTGCCGCGACATCGGCCCGCGCCTCCTCCCGGCCCGCGCGGAAATCCGGCGCGGCCTTGACGAAGGCCTCGCGCAGCGCCTTGCGATCCTCGGGCGACAGCGCCTCGGTGTAGGGTCCGAAGCCGACATCGCGGACCCGGCGCGGATCGTCGCGGCCACCGTGAGCCAGCATCGCGCCGCCCATCACTCCTAAGATCATCAGGTTGAGCGTCAGCGAGAGGATCAGCGCGATCTTCATGCCGCGCCCCGCCTTCGGCGCCGCAACCCCGGTTTCGGTCTTCGTCGGTTCATCCATGCCCGTCACTCCTCAGCCGACGCTGTCATGAAGCTGTCGGCCCCCGGCATCAGTTCGACCGACAGAGAAGGCGTGATCAGGCCGCCTGCATCCAGGGGGTCCGCCAGCCCGACAAAGCCGATCCAGACCCCAGCCGCGGTCGCCGTGGCCAGGCCGCCAAGCCCGGCCCAGCCGCCGATGGAGGCGACGGCCGCGCGAAGGAAGCCGGGCCGCGCAGCGGGGCGCAGGACGGCGACCTCGGCGGGCCGCACCATCTCGGCCTCGGCATCGGCCATGACCCGCGCCAACAGCGCGTCGGACGGCACCGGCGCGTTCTCACGCCCGGCGGCAAAGAAGGCCTCAAGCCCCTTGTCGTTCAGATCATCCTCAGCCATCGTCAAACCCCAGTTCGTCCCGTCGCCCTGACAGTGCCGCTGCCAGCCCGCGCTTACCCCGCGCGACGAGGCTTTCGACCGCCTCGACGCCCACCTCCATCACCTCGGCGATCTCGGGGTTCGCCAACCCTTCGAGATGCCTCAGGATCACCGCCTGCCGCTGCCGTTCCGGCAAGGCCGCCAGCGCCTGCTCCAAGGCCGCGGCGCGATCCGCCGCGATCATCCGCGCCGCCACGCCGGGATCGCCGTCCTCCGGCTCGGGGGCGGCATCAAGCGGCACCGTCCGCCGCCGCCGCAGCCGGTCGGTGCACAGGTTCGCGACCACGCGGTAAAGCCAGGTCGTCACCTTCGCCTGCCCCGGCTGCCAGCCCGGCGCCATGCGCCAGAGCCTCAGCATCGCCTCCTGCGCCACATCCTCGGCCTCGGCGGCGTCGGCGAGCATCCGCTGCGCGACCCGCAAGGCCAACGGCGTGAAACGATGGGTCAGGCGGCGCGCGGCCACAGGATCCCCCCTGGCGTAGAGCGCCAGAAGGTCATCGTCGGACCACCCGTCCCTTTCGTCCAAGGCCATCTGCATCCTGTCCCAAGGCCTAGACCGAAGGCCGCCGTCCTGAAAGCTCTATCTTCGCCGTGAAATGGGGGCGGCCCCATGCCGCCCCCCGCACTCGTCAGCGCAACCTCAGTTGTCGTCATCCTGCATGAACCAGCCCTTGCCGTTATGGCCCTTGCGGTGGTCATCGCCCCGGCCATCGCCACGGCCGCCCATCCGCTCGCGCATCATCTCGCGCGCCTTGGCGAGTTCTTCCTCGCTCACCGCGCCGTCGCCATCGGCATCAAGCCGGTCGAACATGCGCATCGGCATCGGCCGCGCGACCAGTTCCTCGGCGCTGAGCTTGCCGTCGCCGTTGGCGTCCTGCGCCTCGACGCGGGCCTTGGCGCGCTCGTCGATCCGCGCGGCCATCTGGGCCTTCATGTGGGCCGCAAGCTCCTCGACCGAGATCAGCCCGTCGCCATCGGCATCGGTGCCGGCAACCCCGGACTGGCGGTAGGCCATCAGCTCGTCCTTCGTGACCTTGCCGTCCTTGTCGGCATCAATCGCCGCGAAGTCGAACATCGGGCCATGTCCCGCCATGCCGCCCATCTCCATGCCCATGCCGGGCGCCTCATCGGCGGGCGCTTCCGCCGGGGGGGCCTCGGTCGTGCCTTCCGTCTGGGCGATCACCGGCGCGACGAGGCCCGCGCCAAGAAGCACAACCGCCGCTGCCAGATAGATTTTCGTAGCCATCGTTCTTGTCCTTTCGCATCATTCCGTGACGGTCATTGCCGTCCGATATGCGTCAAACGCGGCATCTGCGGGATTCCGTCGCAGAAGTTGCAGGGGGCATTTTCCAGCGCTACCCGAGATGTTACATGCGAGTGGAACAGGAGAAACGCGATGACCAACACGACCGACGGGATCGAAGACGATCGTCCGCTGAAACCGGCTGCCTTGCGCGGCTGGCGCCGCCGCTGCCCCGCCTGCGGCGAAGGCAAGCTTTTCGATGGCTATCTCAAGGTGCGCGACCGCTGCGCGAACTGCGGCGAGGATCTGACCCACGCCCGCGCCGACGACGGCCCGGCCTATCTGACGATCCTCATCGTCGGCCACCTGATGGCGCCGCTCATCATGTGGGCCTTCATCGCCTGGCGGCCCGATCCGGTCGTCCTTGCGAGTGTCTTTTCGGTCGGCTGCATCGCCGCCTCGCTCTACCTTCTGCCGCGTCTGAAGGGCGCCATCGTCGGCTACCAATGGGCCAAGCGCATGCACGGTTTCGGCAGCCCGCCGCCGGTCCATGACTGACGCCCCCCAGCCCATCCGCGATGCGGCGACGGTGATCCTTGTCCGCAAGGATGGTCCGGCGCCCGCCGTGCTGCTGGGCCAGCGCGGCGCCGGTGCCGCCTTCATGCCGAGCAAATACGTCTTCCCCGGCGGCGCGCTAGATGCGGGCGACGCGGCGGTGCCGCTTGCAGGTGGGCTACGCGCGGAGTGTCAGGCACGGCTCGACCTGCCGCCCGGTGGCACGGGTCAGGGCGCAGCCCTCGCCGCCGCCGCGATCCGCGAGCTTTGGGAGGAAACCGGCCTCCGCCTCGGCCGCCCCGGTATCTGGCCCGGCACACCGCCCGCCGACTGGGCGGGCTTCGCCGCCACCGGCCTTGTCCCCGACGCGCGCTCTTTGCGCTTTCTCTTCCGCGCCATCACGCCGCCCGGCCGCCCGCGCCGCTTCGATGCGCGCTTCTTCCTCGCCGATGCCGCCCATCTTTCCGGCGACCCCGACGATTTCTCCGCCGCCTCGGACGAGCTTTCGCATCTCCACTGGGTGCCGCTCAGCGAGGCGCGCCACCTCAACCTGCCCTTCATCACCGAAGTCGTCCTTGGCGAAGCTGCGGCAAATCTCGCCGAAGACCGGATCGACCGCGACGGCGTGGCCTTCTTCGACAATTCGGGCGACACCCCGGCCTTCCGCCGGCTACTTTAGTCAGGCCGCCGCCAGAACAAGCGCGATCACCGAGACGACGACAAGCGCGATGCCCAGCGCCTCCCGCGGCCTAAGCCTTTCGCGGAAGAAGAGGACCGAGGCGAGCATGGTGAAGACGATCTCCACCTGGCCGAGCGCCCGTACATAGGCGGCGTTCTGCAATGCGAAAGCCGCGAACCAGCCCATCGAGCCCATGACGCCCGTGACCCCGACCGGCAGCGTCCGCCGCCAGAGGCTGAGCACCCGCCCCGCCTCGCCCGGTTCGCGCCATCTCAGCCAGACGAGCATGAGCACGGTCTGAAGGCAGGTCGTTGCCGTCAGCGCCACGACGGCACGCAGAAGGAAGGGCAAGGGCTCAAGCGCCAGCGTCGCCCCCCGGTAGCCGATGGCCGAAAGCCCGAAGAGCGCGCCCGCAGCGATGCCGTAGAGCGCCGGGCGGCCAAGCACCGGCGCCCCCGGCTCCGGCGATTTCGAGATGAGCATGAGGCCCGCAAAGCCGATGCCGATTGCAAGCCAGCCCGCCGCCGAAATCCGTTCCGACAGGAGCAGCGCCGAAAACGCCGCGACCTGCACGGTTTCGGTCTTGGTGAAGGCGATGCCGACCGCGAAGTTCCTGAGCGAGAAGAGCGCGACGGTGAGGAACGTCGCCACGATCTGCCCGACCGCACCAAGGATGATGAAGCCCCAGAAGGACAGGCCAATGTCCGGCAGCGCCAACCCGGTCGCCACCAGCCCACCCGCCGCCGCCGTCAGCGCGATGGGCGCCGCAAAAAGGAACCGGGCGAAGGTGGCGCCCCCGGTGGAAAGCCCGATCCCCTTCAACTGCTTTTGCAGCATGAAGCGCACCGTCTGCACGGCGGCGGCGAAAAGCGTAAAGGCGATCCAGAGGCTCATGCGCCCTTCTGGCATGCCGGTTCAGGGGGCGGAAGCCTATTCGGAGGGTCGCAACGGATGCGGCACCGGGTCCTTGGTGCGGAACAGGTACTTGCGGAAGATCTCGCCGTAAGAGCCGTAGCGATAGCCGTCGTTCCGGCGCAGGTATTCCTCGCGGCTTTCGGCATAGAGCGCCGGCAGCTTGTACCACGCAACCTTCGGCTTTGCATGATGAACGACGTGGAAGCTGTTGTTCAGGAACAGGAATGACAAAAGCCCCTGCCCCTCCACAACCACCGACCGCCCCCGCGCCATGTCATGCGCGCGATGCTCAAGAAAGGTCCGTATCTTCAGGATCGACAGGCCAAGATAGGCCGCGATCAGGTAAAGCCACCACGGCACTTCCGCCGCGCGCAGCCACAGGATCACCGGCACCATCCCGGCGAAATGCAGGGCCCAGTCGCGCAGGATCGCCCGGTCGCCGCCAAGGATCGCGCGGGTATCGCCCCGGACCAGCGCGATCACCGACAGCGCCGGCCCGATCAGCATCCGCCCCAGAAGCGTGTTGTTGGCGCGCAGCATGACCCGTTTCCAGCGCGGCAGCACCGCCCAGACCTTCGGGTCGAGGAAGTTCGATTCCGGATCATCATAGGGATCGGTCAGGAACTCATCCCGGTGATGCGCCAGATGCAGGTCGCGGAAGCGGCCGTAGGGATAGGCAAGCCCGATGGAGAAGAAGACCAGCGCCTCGTTCAGGGCGGTGTTGCGGAACGGATGGCCGTGCAGCACCTCATGCTGAAGCGAGGAATGCAGCGTGATCGCGAGGACCAGCACCACGAAGCCGAGCGGCGGGAAGGCCGCGTAAAGCACCGTCGTCGCCAGCATCCAGACGCCGTAGCACAGCGCCACCAGCGCCAGCGTCGGCCATTCGATCTCTCGTCCCTCACGCATGGCGGCCCCAGGCAATCCGCGCCCAGACGCGCTCATAGATCAGGTAGACGACGAAACCGATCGCCGTGTTCAGAACCGCGAGCGCGCCGCCGACAGTCGCCGAGCCGGTCAGAAGAACGCCGGTCAGCGTCATCGAAACAAGGCCGAGCGTGTTCCACAAAACCGCTTTCAGAACAGAGCGTTTGGTCGTTTCCATCACATCATTCCCATGCCTCCAGCTAACGCCTGACGGGGGTGAAACCGAATTCCGAATATGATTAACATTTCTCACATTCGGTGATATTTTTCCGCAATGCGTATAAATATAGACAAACGTGACCGCGCCACCCAGTTCCGTGAACGCCTCGCCCGGTCGATGGCGGACCAAAGCATGACCCAGAGCGGCCTTGCCCGCGCCGTGGGGGTCGACCGCTCCACCATCTCGCAGCTTCTCGGCGATCAGGGCGCGCGGCTGCCGAATGCGCAGGTGGTCGCGGAATGCGCGGCGGCCCTTGGCGTCTCCGCCGACTGGCTTCTGGGTCTCAGCGAACGGCCCGAACGGCTCGCCGACCTTCTCGCCACCTCGCTGACCATGACCGAAGCGCCCCGCGCGCTGATCGACGAGACGATCTTCGCCTGGCATAAGGAGGCGGCGGGCTACAAGATCCGCCATGTTCCGGCGACCTTGCCCGACATGCTCAAGACCCGCGACATGCTGCGCTGGGAATATGAGCCGCAGTTGGGCCGCACCGCCGATCAGGCCATCGGGGCGAGCGAGGACCGCCTGTCGTGGATGCGCCGTTCCGGCTCCGACTACGAAATCGCCCTGCCGCAGCACGAACTGCAATCCTTCGTCCGCGCCGAAGGCTATTACGCCGGCCTGCCGCCCGCGATCCGCCGCGACCAGATCGACCGCTTGGGCGAGCTTTACCGCCAGCTCTACCCCGCACTCCGCATCTATGTCTTCGACGCGCGCCGGGTGTTTTCCGCCCCCGTCACCGTCTTCGGCCCGCTCCTTGCCGTCCTCTACCTCGGCCGCCATTACATCGCCTTCCGCGATTCCGCCCGTGTCGCGGGCTTCTCGGGCCATTTCGACTGGCTGGTGCGGGAGGCGGAAACCGGCGCGCGGGACTTCGGGCAGGTCTTGGCGGGGCTGGCGGCGGAAGCTGGGCTTTAAGGTGGATGGTTGCTCCGGCGCCACCACTCAGGAATTGATCCGACCGGGCCTTGCCCCACCCCGCCCCGTCGCTATATTCACCTCAGCGAGGACGGCCTCCCCCAGCAAAGGGACCAGTCACCGGGACGGCCCGGCATCTGAACGGGGCTTCCCATGCGCACCACATCCGACCGTATCCGGCACGCGATTTCCTTCGAGGTGATCGGCCTGATCCTCATCACCCCTCTCGGGGCGCTCGCCTTCGACAAGCCGGTGGAGCAGATCGGCGTCGTGGCCTTCGTCAGCGCCACGATGGCCACCGGCTGGAACTACCTCTACAACCTCATCTTCGACCACGCGCTTCTGCGGATCAGGGGCGCGGTGCAAAAGACCGTGCCGATCCGGGTCATCCACGCCATTCTCTTCGAGGGCGGATTGCTCCTCATCCTGCTGCCCTTCATCGCCTGGTATCTCGGCGTCTCGCTTCTGGAGGCCTTCCTGATGGACCTCTCCTTCGCGATCTTCTACCTCGTCTATGCCTTCGTCTTTAACTGGGCCTATGACGTGATCTTCCCGGTGCCGGCTGGCACCCCGCCCGGCAATGCCTAGCGGGGTCCGCCCGGCACACCGCCTTACTTCACCAGCTTGGCGAAAGCCTTCGAGACGAGATCGCCACGCGAAAGCTTGTTTTTCTCGTCGGTGTAGTAGTCGTCTTTCGTCGGCTTGGTCTTGTCGTAATGGACGGACCAGAGCGTCCAAAGCTCATTCTCCGCACCAAGGTACCACTTCCAGCAATCGGTCGACGGTTCCCAGTCAGTGCCCAGCACCTTGACCTTCATGCAGACTTCATTGCCCTTCGCGCTCCAGTTGCCTTGATAGGCGCGTTTGCCGCCCGTTTCTGGGGTAGAGACACCCTTCACGGTGCCATCCGGCGCGAAATAAGCCTTGGAGTTGCCCCAGTTGGCCGTACTCCCGCTATAGAGCGCCGTCAGCGACGTGGCCGCGATCGGCTTGGCGCCTTCCGGCAAGGGTTCGGCATTGGCAGAGACTCCGAAGGATGCAGCCGCAAGGACTGCGAGAAAATGAAACGGCAATTTCATGGGCCACCCAATCAATAGGGACGATGAATGATCCGTCGCGCAAAGCCCGCCCGCCCCGCAGCGGGGATGCACGGGGAGTGATCCTATCAACACCGCGCGGGAGCGCATGATCCAAACGGGCTAAGCGCCCGTCGCCAGCGCCCGCAGCGTTCCCAGCGCCTTCTCCGCCGCCGCTTCCGGCACGAAGACATGGTCGTGCATATAGGCCGCAACGACATTGGCCGGGATGCCCACGTCGGCCAGCGCCGAAGCGACCGCCGCCGTCAGCCCGAC
Organism: Rhodobacteraceae bacterium UBA6273; assembly: GCA_002440625.1. GTDB lineage: Bacteria > Pseudomonadota > Alphaproteobacteria > Rhodobacterales > Rhodobacteraceae > Albidovulum. Next base: position 17,611 of record DJUV01000077.1, read on the forward strand.
GCCTTCCAGTGCGGAATTCACCTGCAACGTGATGAGCCGCATCCGGGGGCCGGCCTCGGGCGCGTCTTCCGCGGGCAAGACCAGCGACAGGCCTTCCGCCTCGCGGAACATGGCCACGGCACGGGGGATCATCGCCTCCTCCGCGCCGGTGACGAAGACGAAGACGCCGGGGCGGAGGTCGGGCGACATGCCCGCAATCATCTCATCCCTGCCGCTGACAGCCATTTCTCAGACCGGGCTCAAGGCGGCGGGGTCATAGCCGTTGAAGCGAAGGACATCGCGCGCCGCCCGCATCAGGTCTTCCCGTACCCCCGGCGTCCGTGACAACACGCGGGCGAACTGGCCCGAGGGCGTGCCGATCACCGCCACCCGGTAATCCGCATCGACCCAGAGCACCCAGAGCTGTTCCTCGCCCCGCGTGATCCGCCCCGGTCCGCTGACCGCCGCCGTCTCGGCGAAGGCGCGCGCGCCCATCGGGCCGCAGCGGGTGCCGGTCACGCTGTAGCCCGCCTGACCGGTCCTGACCCAGGTTTCGGTCAGGGGGCCGCAGCGCGCCTCGCTGCCATAGGCGGCGACGACGTGCCAGACATCGGCGAAGCGCGCCGGATCGAAGGCCACCGCCGAGGAGATCGGCGTTTCGGCGTTCCTCAGGCCCTGCGGCGCGGGCGCGCAGGCGGAAAGTGCTGCGGCGGCAAGGACGAGGCTGGCACAAAAACGCATCGGCAGGCTCCAAATCAGTCGGCGCACATTCCGCCACCGCGCCCCCGGGCGCAAGCGCCGCTTGCCGGGCGCGGCTTGACGCAATACGAAGGGTTTGATGAAAAGCGAAAGGCCCCTCTTTGCCGCCGATGCAGCGCCCCTGACGGTCGCAGTCCTCGTCATGGCCGAGACCAACCTTTTCTCGCTCGCCGCCGCCGTCGATCCGATGCGCGCCGCCAATCGCCGCGCGGGGCGCGAGCTGTTCATCTGGCGCTATGTCTCGGCCGAGGGCGGGCCGGTGCCGCTGACCGCCGGGTTCACGATCCCGACCGAGGCGCTGACCGACCGGACCGAGGCCGATCTGCTGATGCTCCTCGCCGGGTTCCGGCTGATGGAGCAGGCGACGCCCGCGCTTCTCGCCCGGCTCCGCCGCCTCGCGCCGCGCTTGCGCGGCATGGCCGGGATCGACGGGGGGAGCTGGTTCCTCGCCCTCGCCGGGCTTCTCGACGGACAGGCGGCGACGGTCCATTGGGAAGACCTCGAAAGCTTCGCCGCCCGTTTCCCCGCGATTGAGACGCGGGCCGACCGCTACGTGATCTCGGGCCGCTATATCACCACGGGGGGGGCGGCACCCTGCCTTGACATGATGCTTGACCTCATCGGGGCGCGCTGGGGGATGGAACTGGCGCTGAGGGTCGCCGGTGCCTTCGTCTATGCGCCCTACCAGACCGGCGCGCAGCCGCAGCAATCGGTCCCCGCCGCCCGCATCGCCCGCGCCGATCCCGCGCTTGGCGCCGCCATCGCACTGATGGAAGCGGGGCTTGAGGACCCGGCCCCGATTGCCGACATCGCCGAGCGCATCGGCCTGTCGCAACGGCGGCTGGAGATGCTGTTCGCCGACCGGCTCGGCACCAGTCCGGGGCGGTTCTTTCTGGACCTGAGGCTCGACGAGGCGCGGCGGCTTGTCACCGACACAAGGCTCCCTTTACAGGAAGTGGCGCTCCGCACCGGGTTTTCCGGCCAGGTCACCTTCGCCCGCGCCTTCCGCGCCCGCTTCGGGATGGCGGCTTCGGGGCTGCGGCGGGGGGCGGGGTAGGATGGGCAATATTGCCCATCCTACCTGACGGGTTGCGCAACGAAGGGCTGCGCCGGCCCGCGGGG
>DJUV01000090.1 GCA_002440625.1 Rhodobacteraceae bacterium UBA6273
GCTCGGTCAGGTTCATGGTCCCCGACCATTCGCCCGACACGAGCTTCGGGATGTAAAGCGCCTTGATCTCGTCCGAGGCGTGATGCTCCAGCGCCTCGATATGCCCTTGAGTGAGCAGCGGGTTGAGTTGCAGTGCAAGACAGGCGCCCGACAGCATGTCGTTGATCGCCATGTTCACCGTCTGCGGCAGGCCCATGCCGCCATGTTCCTGCGGCGAGGCGACGCCGATCCAGCCGCCCTCCGCGATCGCGCGGAAGGCTTCGGCGAAACCGGGCGAGGTGCGGACGACGCCGTTTTCCAGCCTGGCGGGAACCTTGTCGCCGTTGATATTCACCGGGGCGACGACGGTATCGCAAAGCTTCGCCGCCTCGGTCAGGATCGCCTCGACCATGTCGGGGGTGGCTTCGGCGTAGCGCTCCGTCTCGGCAATGCGGGTGAAGGGGACGACGTGATCAAGCACGAACCGAATGTCGTCGATGGGGGAACGGTAGGTCATCTGAAACTCCCGGCGGCTTGGCAATCCGAATGCCCGCGCATATGAAACTGTCTAGAAGCTCTTCGCAATCTCTGCCTCAGGGCGGCCCCCGGCAACTTTAACGCTGCGTCACGATGGGCGCATCTGGAAGTGACCTTCCGTGACTGAACGCCTTACCCCCGATGCGACCGGGCTTGCCCAAGCCGCAGGCCTGCTGAAGGCCGGCGATCTCGTCGCTTTTCCGACTGAGACGGTCTATGGCCTTGGCGGCGATGCCCGCTCCGACATCGCCGTCGCGCGCATCTTCGAGGCAAAGGGCCGTCCGCGCTTCAACCCGCTGATCGTGCATGTGCCCGACATTGCCGCCGCACGGCGGCTGGCGCATTTCGACGACCGCGCCGAACGGGTCGCCTCGGCTTTCTGGCCCGGCCCCTTGACGCTGGTCTTGCCGCTCCGCGCGGAGGCAGGGCTTTCGGCGCTCGTGACGGCGGAACTCACGTCGGTCGCGATCCGCGTTCCCGCCCATCCGGTGGCGCAGGGGCTTCTCCGCGCCTTCGGCGGGCCGGTCGCCGCGCCCTCGGCCAATCCTTCGGGGCGGGTCAGCCCGACGCGGGCCGATCATGTCATGGAAGGGCTTTCAGGCCGCATCGCGGCGGTGGTTGACGGCGGGGCATCGGCGGTCGGGCTGGAATCGACCATCCTTGGCCTTGTGGGCGAGGCGCGGCTTCTGCGTCCCGGCGGCATTCCGGCGGAGGTGCTGGAGGCATGCCTCGGCATGCCGCTTCTGACCGGCGCGGACCCGGCGCGGCCCACCGCTCCCGGCCAGCTTGCCTCGCATTACGCGCCGGGTGCGGCGGTGCGCCTTGGCGTCACGACGCCTTCGTCCGGCGCGGTCTGGATCGGCTTCGGCCCCGATTGCCGGGGCGCGGCAATCAACCTTTCGGAAACCGGCGATCTGGTCGAGGCGGCGGCAAACCTCTTCCACGCCCTGCGCGAGGCGGACCGGCTTGCTTTCGGCGTGATCGAGGTCGCACCGATCCCCGACCACGGCCTTGGCCGCGCCATCAACGACCGCCTGCGAAGGGCCGCGGCGCCAAGGTAGCGGTCAGAGGCTGTCCTCGACCCGAAACCCGTCCGGGATTGCATCGTGCCCTTCAAGCACCAGATCGGCCATCACCGTTGCCACCTTCGGTGCCATGCCGAAGCCGATCTTGAAGCCGCCATTGGCGACGTACGCTCCCGCCCGCCCCGGCCAGGCGCCCAGCATCGGCGCCCGGCTCTTCGCGCGCGGACGCAACCCCGCCCAGCGTTCGATGACCGGCGCGTCGCGAAGCGCTGGGCAGGCGGCGCGGGCCGCCGCAATCACCACCTCAAGCCGTTCGTCGACCGTATCCGGCGCATCGAAGACCCTTTCCGAGGTTGACCCCACCGCGACGGTCCCGTCGCCATGCGGCACGATATGCACGCCATCGACGAAAAGTTGCGGCCGGGTTTCAAATCCCGGACAGGCGAAAAGCGCGGCCTGCCCCTTGACGGCGCCGCCGATATCGCGCCCGAGGTCCGTACCAAGCGCCGCGAGACCCGCCGCTCCGGTGGCCCAGACGACTGGCCCCGCGCCCGTCGGCGCCTCCACCCCCTCGGTCACGGAACCGCCCCGCGCCCGGATCGCCGCGACGAGCGCCCGTGCCGCCTGCCGGGGATGGAGCCGCGCCGAGAGCGTGTCGCGGATCAGAAAGCCGCTGGGCGAGGCTGGCTGCCAGCCGTCATCCATGACAGGGACCAGATCCCAGACCGCCGCATCGCGCCAGAGCGCCTTTGCCCCCGCCCCGCGCGTCCTTGCGAGATCAAGCGCCGCCGCATCGGCGACGGGCTGCATCCGGCCCGTGCGGGCATAGCCCGGATCGACCCCGCCTGCCGCCGCGACCCCTGCCCAGAACGCGGGCGCCATGAGCAGGCTCTCAAGCTGGAACTGCTTCTTCGGATTCCATTGCTCCGGCACATGCGGGGCCAGCGCGCCGACGATCCCGCCCGACGATCCCGCACCGATCCGCGTCTTTTCCAGAACGTTCACCTTCGCGCCACGTCGGGCGCATTCCCAGGCGATGGCGAGGCCGAAGATCCCCGCCCCCATCACCGTGACGTCCGGCGTTGCCATTCCCTGCCCTTCCCGCATAAGTCGGGCAGAAGGGTTAGGGCAGATGACCACAAAGGACCAGAGCGAGCGCGTGACATGGCGCGACGGGACGCTGCCCGTCTCGGCGCTGTTCGACGATCCGTATTTCTCGCTCGCCAATGGCCTCGCCGAAACCCGGCACGTCTTTCTGGCGGGGAATGACCTCCCCGGCAGGTTCCGCGACGGGTTCCAGATCGCTGAGCTTGGCTTCGGCACCGGCCTCAACCTGATGGCCGCCTCTATTGCCTGGGAGGTAGCCGGCATTCCCGGCAGGCTCCGCTTCACCAGTTTCGAAGCCTTTCCGATGCCCGCCGCCGACATGAACCGGGCACTGGCCGCCTTCCCCGAGGTTCATGGCCGCGCCCGCCCCCTCCTCCATGCCTGGGCCCGTGGCGAACGCCGTTTCGCGCTTGGCCCGGTCGAGGTGGAGGTGGTCGAAGGCGACGCGCGCGAAACCCTGCCCCGCTCGCGGGTTATGGCCGACGCCTGGTTCCTCGACGGTTTTTCCCCGGCGCGGAACCCCGAGCTTTGGGGCGAAGACCTGCTGGCCGAGGTCGCCCGCCATACCGCACCGGGCGGCACTTTCGCCACCTACACGGCGGCGGGTTTCGTCCGGCGGGGCTTGCAGTCGGCGGGTTTTCAGGTAGAGCGCGTTCAGGGCTTCGGCACCAAGCGGCACATGAGCCGCGGCTTCCTGGACAGCGCGGCATGAGCGAACAGAACAACCGCCTCGGCGCCTGGCTGATGATTGCCACGAGCTTTGTCTTCGCCATGCAGGACGGCATCTCGCGCCATCTGGCCGACAGCTACAACGTCTACATGGTGGTGATGATCCGTTTCTGGTTCTTCGCCGCCTTCGTGATGGTGCTGGCGGCACGCAAGCCGGGCGGCATCCGCGCCGCAACGCACAGCCGCTTTCCGCTGTTGCAGATCACACGCGGCGTGCTTCTCGCCGCCGAGGTCTGCGTCATGGTCACGGCATTTACCCTTCTCGGCCTTGTCGAAAGCCATGCCGTCTTCACCAGCTATCCCTTGCTCGTCGCCGCCCTTTCCGGACCGGTCCTTGGCGAAAAGGTCGGCTGGCGGCGCTGGTCTGCGATCGGTGTCGGTTTCGTCGGCGTCCTCATCATCCTTGAGCCTGGGGTCCGGGTCTTCTCGCCCACCGCTGTGATCCCGCTGGTCGCGGCGGCGATGTTCGCGCTCTACGGCCTCCTGACGCGCTTCGTGGCGCGGGGCGACTCGGCCTCGGTCAGCTTCTTCTGGACAGGGATCACCGGGGCCGTGGCGATGACCCCGGTCGGCATCCTCTACTGGCAACCGATGAGCCTTGCCGACTGGGGCTGGATGGCCGTGCTCTGCTGCACGGCCGCGACCGGGCACTGGCTGATGATCCGTTCGCTGGAAGTCGCCGAGGCGAGCGCGGTGCAGCCCTTCGCCTATTTCCAGCTGGTTTTCGTGGCGGTGCTTGGCCTGACGCTTTTTGACGAGGTGCTGCGGCCCAACGTCGCGATCGGCGCCGCCATCGTCGTCGCCGCCGGCCTCTTCACGCTCTGGCGGCAGCGGGTCAGGGCGAAGGCGGGAAGGTAGGGGCGGCGCGATGGCGCCACCCCGCGGGCCGACGCGCCCTTTCGTTGCTCATCGGAGATACGCGGTTGGCGGCGACTTCGCCCCCTCACCGCCCCTTCAGCTCATCCGTGAACCGGATCGCTCCGGCCTGCCCGCTCAGCCGGGCGCGGTAGATCGGCAGGCTTTCAGCGACGCGCATCACATAGGTCTGCGTCTCGCGGAAGGGGATGGCCTCGATCCAGTCGACAGGATCGACGGCATCGCTGCGCGGGTCGCCCAGAAGCTCGATCCATTGCCGCGACCGGCCCGGCCCGGCGTTGTAGCCGGAGGCGACGAGCAACGGCGAAGTGCCGAACTCCGCCACCAGCCCTTCGAGATAGGCCGAACCGAGGGAAGCGTTGTACTTCCAGTCGGTCGTCAGCTTGCCCGGCTCATAGCTGACGCCGATCTTCGCGGCCATCATCTTGGCGGTGCCGGGCATGACCTGCATCAGCCCGCGCGCGCCGGCGGGCGAGATGACGGCAGCGTTGAACTCGCTTTCCCGCCGGGCGATCGCCAGCGCAAGCTCCGGGTCCACCGGCAATTGCATCCCCGACAGCGCCGGCACCGGGAAATAGGCCGAAGGCCAGATGACCCCCTTGTCGGCGGCGGCTTTGGCGAGTGACAGGGCCACGTAGGGCTCCTTCGCCTCCATCGCCATGCCGGCAAGGCGGCCGATCTCATTCCCGTCGAGGCCCTCGCTCAGTTGCAGGAGGAACCGCGCCGCCAGCGTCTCATCCCCTGCGGCCATCAACTCGCGCGCGGCAAGGAATACCGTCGAGCCGGTGAAGCTGCCCTTTCGCCAGTCGGGGAAGCTTTCGCCGCCGACCATGGCGGGCGAAAGCGGCAGGCCGACCTTTTCCGCCGAGAGAAGGCCGTAAAAGGAGGTCTGGAACCGCGCGCCCTCGGCATAGGCGGCGCCGGCCTCGCCGGGCTGGCCCAAGGATTCAAGCGCGCGGCCCTCCCAGTAATTTGCGCGGGCGAGGCTGATCGGGCCACGCACGGCCTTTTCCGCGCGGCGGAAGTGCTTCAGCGCGGTTTCCGGTTGGCCGAGTTTCCTCAGCGCGATGTAACCGGCGAGCCATTCGAGATCGGCGTAGTCGCTGCCGCTTTCCAGATAGTGCCGCGCCGCCATCTTGTAGGCCCGGGAAGGATCGCCCTCGCGCATTTCCTTGCGGGCAAGGCGCCGGCGCCAGTCGGCCCATTGCGCCGGGTCGCCGAGCGCCTGCGCGCTTGCCGAGCGTTCAAGAAGAAGGTCGCCAGCGCCGTCGTAAATATCCTTGCGGATGCGCCAGCGGAAGCGGTCGTAGGCGAGGCCGCCGGAGGACATCGCCTTTTCCGGCAAGGCGGAGACAAGCCCGTCCACTCCCTTGTCGTCGGCCTGAAGGGCGACCCGCGCTTCTGCCACCGCGCGGGTGAAGGGGCTGTTGAAGGGCAGCATCCGCCGCGCATCCTCGGTATAGCCCTCACGCAGCATAGCCGCCGTGCGGCCATCGTGATGTTCGGCGAGGATGGGGGCGTAAAAAGCAAGGAAACTGTCCTGCTCATTGGCCGTCATCGGCATGGTGCGCCAGGCGCGGATCGCCTCTTTCCGCGCGGCATCCTCCTGGCCCGCGGCCTGAAGCGCCCGGACCAGCGCGAGGCTGCCGGCTCCGGTCTGCGGCGGGCCGCTGCGGAAATAGGCGATGACCTGATCGGCCCCCGCACCGGCCATCTGGGCCTCGCCCTGCTTGCGCAGCAGGGACATGCCCGGCCAGTCGGGGTAGCTGGTCAGAAAAGCCTGATACTCGCCGAATGACCCGCTGCCATCGCGCAGCCTTTCCCAGTCGATGATCGCTGCCGACAGCGGGCCGGAAGCGCGCGCCTGCGCCACCGCGCCGGGCCAGTCGCCCTTGTCGGCAAGCCTGAGCGCGGCCTTCAGGCCCGCGCTTTCGTCCGCCTGCGCGGAGGGCGTCATCGGCATAATGAGCATTAGCGCCAGCGAGGCGGCGCGCGTCGTGGTTCGGATCATGGCCTGCAACTGCTTTCGGTTCTTTTTTCGCTAGGATACCCTGCCTGCCGCAACCTGCAACACACAAACTTGGCAAGCGCCCCGCCGCCCTATAGGTTCCGCGCGATTTCAATGGGGCGAGTCTCGCCCGGAACCGCAAGGAGCGTGTCATGTTCAAAGGGTCTTTCGTAGCCCTCGTCACGCCGTTCAAGGACGGCGCGCTGGATCTGGCCGCGCTGAAGAAACTTGTGGACTGGCATATCGCCGAAGGCACGCACGGCCTTGTCCCGGTCGGGACGACCGGCGAAAGCCCCACGCTCAGCCACGAGGAACATGGCCGCGTGATCGAAGAGGTGGTGAAAGCCGCCGCCGGGCGCGTGCCGGTCATCGCCGGGGCCGGGTCGAACAACACCGCCGAGGGCGTCGCGCTGATCCAGCATGCCGAAAAGGCCGGGGCCAATGGGGCGCTTGTCGTGACCCCCTATTACAACAAGCCAACCCAGCGCGGGCTTTACGCGCATTTCAAGGCGATGCACGACGCATCGACCCTGCCGATCATCATCTACAACATCCCGCCGCGTTCGGTCATCGACATGACGCCCGAGACGATGGGTGCACTGGCGAAACTGCCGCGCATCGTCGGGGTGAAGGATGCCACCGGCAAGATCGAACGGGTCAGCCAGCAACGCGCCTCCTGCGGCAAGGATTTCATCCAGCTTTCGGGCGAGGATGCGACGGCGCTTGGCTTCAACGCCCACGGCGGGGTCGGCTGCATTTCAGTCACGGCCAACGTGGCACCGAAGCTTTGCGCCGAGTTCCAGGAGGCAACGCTTGCCGGCGACTTCGCCACGGCGCTCGCCTATCAGGACCGGCTGATGCCGCTGCATGAGGCGATCTTCATCGAGCCGGGGCTGGCCGGGGCCAAGTATGGCCTCTCGAAGCTCGGCCTCTGCTCGGAAGAGGTCCGCTCGCCGCTGACGACGCTCCTGCCCGAGACCAAGGCGAAGATCGACGCGGCGATGCGGTTTGCCGGTCTGGTGAACTGAGGCTGGTAGAAAGCAAGAGCTATGGCCAGAATCTCGCGACCCCACCACGTTGATGAATGGCGAACTCAACTAGACCGACTCGAATACGAGGGATGGTGCAGCTTCCCTGCGTGGAAGCTGCGACTTTGGTTTAAGACGCGACGCATTTCTAAGAAGCAGTGGGCAGCTATCATCGACAAGGCAGAGGTCGATCTGGGGGAAGGCGCCAGATTGCTCGCACTTTACAATGAAAAGAAGTCCGATCACGCAGTGTTCGTGAAAATCAATAGTTTCAATATTTTCGCCGCCTCGGCGGGTTCGGAGGCTCTTGAACAAATTAGGGCGTGGGTCGCTGAGTTGGAGTGAGCGCACTCGCATCACGGTCAAACGAACATCATCTGAACGGCCCCCGAACCCTGCGGTTCGAGGGCCGTTTTCGTTTTCGCCACCATGGGGGCTGTTCAACCGCATCGCGCCGGGTTAGCAATTTGATCAAATCCTTGGAGGAGGAAAGCGCCCATGACCCCCGACATGATCCTGACCAATGCCCGCATCCTGACGATGGACCCCGCCCGCCCGCGTGCCGAGGCGATTGCCCTTGCCGGAGACCGCATCGCCGCCCTTGGCAGCCGGGCGGAGATCGAGCGTCTGGCGGGGCCGGCAACCAAGGTCATCGACTGCAAGGGCCGCACGCTTCTGCCCGGCTTCGTCGAAAGCCACCTGCATCTGGTCCTTGGCGGCACCGAGCTGACGCATCTCCAGCTTCATGGCGCTGACGGCGAAGCCGCGCTGACGAAAGCCTTCCGCGATTTCGCCGCCGCCAACCCTGCAAGCCCGCTCCTGATGGCGCAGGGCGGGCATTACACATTGCTCGACCATCCATTGACCCGGCATGACCTTGACCGGATCATCGCCGACCGGCCCATCGCCATCACCTCGCATGACCATCACACGGTCTGGGCCAATACGCTGGCGCTGAAACAGGCCGGCATCCTCGGCGGCCTCAAAACCCCGCCGGGCCATGAGGTCGTCATGGGCGCGGACGGTCAGGCCACGGGCGAGCTTCTAGAATTCGAAGCCTTCGCCCCGGTCGTGGCCTTGGGCGGCGAGAACGCGCTCTACCTCGGCATCGCCACGGGCGGCGAGCCTTCGCCCTGGCCGACGGAAGCCGAGCAGGCCATTCACCGCACCAAGGCGACGAAGGGGCTGGCCCATGCCGCCGCCCACGGCATCACCTCGATCATCAACATGGACGGCAACCGCTACACGCTGGAGCTTCTGCGCGGCTTGCAGCGGGCGGGCGGGCTGACGGCGCGGGTCAAGGTGCCCTTCCACTTCAAGCCGCACATGGACCTGTCCGAGCTTGACCGTGCCGCGGAAATGACCCGCGATTTCAATGATGAATGGCTGAGCTGCAACTTCGTCAAGATGTTCATGGACGGCGTCGTCGACAGCCGCACCGCCTATATGCTGAACGATTATCCCGGCCATCCGGGGCATCGCGCGGAACCCCTCTTCCCCGGCCCCCGCTTCAACGCGGTGGCGACCGAGATCGACCGGCGCGGTATGCAGATCGCCGTCCACGCCATCGGCGATGCCGCCGTCAGGACCACGATCGACGGCTACGAGGCGGCGCAAAAGGCCAATGGCAAGCGCGACAGCCGCCACCGGATCGAGCATATCGAACTGATCGACCAGGCCGATGTGCCGCGCCTTGGCGCGCTTGGCATCACCGCTTCGGTGCAGCCGGTCCATGCACCCGGCGCGATGGATTTCCCGCTGTTCCCGACGCTGGACGTGATCGGAAAGAACCGCTGGAACGACGCCTACCTTTGCCGTTCGCTGGCCGAAGCCGATGCGCATCTGGCCTTCGCGTCCGACTGGCCCGTGACCGACATTTCGGTGATCCGGGGCATTCACGCCGCCCTGACCCGCCCGACCTATGACGGCGGCACCGACCAGAGGGTGCCGCTTGACGATGTTCTCCGCGCCTATACCGCCGGCGGCGCATGGGCGGCGCATATGGAGGGGCTGACCGGCACGCTCCGCCCCGGCATGGCAGCCGATGTCGTCGTCCTGACGGGTGACATCGAGGCGACGAGGCCCGAGGATGTGGCGGGGCTTGGCATCGCCATGACCATCGCGGGCGGCAGGGTGACGCATCAGGGTTGAGGGAAGCGATTGCCCTCATCGCTGATTCCTGTGCAGGTGCGCGCATGACGATACGGACACTGACCCCAGCCGATCCCGGCTTTGCCGCCGGTTGCGAAAGCGTCGCGATGCTTTTCGGCCGGCGCGAGGCCGAGTTCGCCTTCAACCCGGCCATCGGCCGGGCAAGCCCCGCTTTCGGTGATTTCGCGGCTGATCCGGCAAGGTTCCTGCCCACCGAGGCGGCGGTGATCCTGACCACATGGGCCGATGACCTGCGTCCATCGCTGGTGCGGTCGGGTTTCACGCAAGAGGTGATCCCGTGGCCCGCCGGGCCGGATGGCTCCTCCATCTTCCGCCGGGGCGGCGCGGGGCCGCTGACCTATCTGGAGATCGTCAACGAAGACGACCCGAAGATCGCGCCCGCCCATCTCATCCTGTGGCAGGATAGGGCGGGACTGGTCGGCGGCACGATCACGGCGATCACCGGGGATGCGGCCTGGCTTGCGGTGATGGTGGTGCGTCCCGATGCGGCGCCCGGCTCTGGCACGCGGCTCTGGCAGGCTTTCGCCGCCGACCTTGCAGCGCGCGGCATCCGGCGGATCGACCTTGGCACCCAGACGGCAGAGGCTTTCTACCGGCGGCAGGGCCTGACCACCACCACCCGCGCCGTCCGCGCCCTTCGCTCGCGCCCGGGGCCGAAAGGGCCGATCTGGAACGATCTGGTGATGATGACGGGCACAGTCTGACGGGCATCCTCTGGACAGGGCGGGGCCGCTCCCCTATCTCAACCCGATCATGGCCGAGAAAGAACATCCCAACTACAAGGTGATCGCCGAGAACCGCCGGGCGCGGTTCGACTATTTCATCGAGAGCGATCTAGAGGTCGGCATCGTGCTCAGCGGCTCCGAGGTCAAGTCGCTGAGGACCGGCCAGTCGAATATCGCCGACAGCTATGCCTCGGTCGAAGGCAGCGAGCTTTGGCTCATCAACGGCTACATCGCCCCCTACAAGCAGGCCGGCATCTTCGGGCATGACGAACGGCAGCGCCGCAAGCTTCTTGTGTCGAAACGCGAACTTTCGCGGCTCTGGCAGGCGACGGGGCGCGAGGGGATGACGTTGGTTCCCCTTGTCATGTACTTCAACCATCGCGGCATGGTGAAGCTGAAGATCGGCGTCGCCAAGGGCAAGAAGAACGCCGACAAGCGCGCGACCGAGGCCAAGCGCGACTGGAACCGGCAAAAGCAGCGGCTTTTGAAGCAGGGCTGAGGCACGATCCCGTCTTGCATCGGCCTCCCCCGCGCCTGTAACTCTTGGGGGACGAAAGGGGGGCCGCGATGCGCCAGGATGATCCCAAGACGGTGGTTTCCACCGACTGGCTGGAAACCCATCTGAAAGATCCCGATCTTCGGATACTCGACGCCTCGTGGTATCTGCCCGCCGCGGGCCGCGATGCGAAGGCGGAGTACGGCGAGGCGCATATCCCCAATGCCCGCTTTTTCGACATCGACGAGATTTCCGACCAGCGCTCCGGCCTGCCGCATATGGCGCCGACACCGGAAAAGTTCATCAGCCGGATGCGGGCGATGGGCGTGGGCGACGGGCACCAGATCGTCATCTATGACGGGTCGGGCCTCTTCTCGGCCGCCCGCGTCTGGTGGACCTTCCGCCTGATGGGCAAGACCGATGTCGCGGTTCTTGACGGTGGCTTTCCGAAATGGCGGGCCGAAGGGCGGCCGATCGAGGATATGCCGCCGGTCCTCCGCGACCGCCATATCACGGTCAGCCGGCAGGCGAGCTTCGTCAAGGATGTGACCCAGGTCGCCGCCGCCGCGAAGCTTGGCGATCACACGATCATCGACGCGCGCGGGCCGGGCCGCTTTGCCGGGACCGAGCCGGAGCCGCGCCCCGGCCTCCGCAGCGGCCATATCCCCGGTGCGGTCAACGTCCATTACGCGACGCTCCTCAACCCCGACGGCACGATGAAGTCCGCCGATGCCCTGCGCCCGATCTTCGCGGCGGCGGGGGCGGATATCTCGAAGCCGGTCATCACCACCTGCGGGTCCGGCGTCTCGGCGGCAATCCTCAACCTGGCGCTGGAGACACTCGGCAAGCGGGACCATGCGCTCTATGACGGCTCATGGGCCGAATGGGGCATGTACGGCGACCTCAAGGTCGCGCAAGGCTAGGGAGTAACGCCATGTTCGCCGCGCTGAAGCCGCAACCTGCGGACAAGATCCTGCAGCTTATCGGCCAGTTCAAGGCCGATCCGAGGGCGGACAAGATCGACCTTGGCGTCGGCGTCTACAAGGATGCCACCGGCCTTACGCCGATCATGCGCGCGGTCAAGGCCGCCGAAAAGCAGCTTTGGGAAGCCGAGACGACCAAGACCTATACCGGGCTTGCGGGCGATCCGGCGTTCAACGACGCGATGGCCGAACTTGTGCTTGGCAACAGCGTGGCGAAGGACCGAGTGTCCGCCGTCGCGACGCCGGGTGGCACCGGCGCGGTGCGGCAGGCTTTTGAGCTGGTGAAGATGGCCAAGCCGGGCGCCACCGTCTGGGTTTCCGACCCGACATGGCCCAATCACCTGTCGATCCTGAAGCACCTCGGGATGCCGGTGCGGCTTTACCGCTATTTCGATGCCGAAACGCGCGGCGTCGATGTCGCCGGGATGATGGCGGACCTTGCCGGGGCGGCGAAGGATGACCTCATCCTTCTCCACGGCTGCTGCCACAACCCGACCGGAGCGAACCTGACGCTGGCCGACTGGGGTGCCGTTGCCGATCTTCTGGAAAAGACCGGCGCGGTACCGATGATCGACATCGCCTATCAGGGCTTCGGCGACGGGCTTGACGCCGATGCGGCCGGGGTCCGGCTGATCGCGGCGCGGGTGCCGGAGCTGCTGATTGCCGCCTCCTGCTCGAAGAACTTCGGCATCTACCGCGAACGCACCGGCGCGTTGATCGCGGTATCGGATGCGGCGGGGCGCGAGGTCACGCAAGGCAACCTCGCCTATCTCAACCGGCAGAACTATTCCTTCCCGCCCGACCACGGCGCGCGGCTGGTGACGATGATCCTCACCGATCCGGTTTTGCGCCGGGAGTGGGAGGCGGAACTGGAGGAGGTGCGGCTGGGGATGCTGAAGCTGCGCGAGGCGATGGCGGCGGAACTCAGGAAGGCCACCAACTCCGACCGCTTCGATTTCATCGCGGCGCATCGGGGCATGTTCAGCCGGCTTGGCCTTTCCGAGGCGCAGGTAGAGCGGCTGAAGGCAGAGGCCGGCATCTACATGGTGGGCGATAGCCGCATCAACATCGCCGGCCTGAACGACAGGACTGTGCCGGTGCTTGCGACGGCGATTGCCGGGGTTCTCTGACCCCTCTACGCAACGAACAGGCCCGCGCGACTGCTCGCGCGGGCCTTTCCTTTTGGCAGCCTAGACCCCGCCTCACATGTTGTAGGCGCTTTCGCCATGCGAGGTCTGGTCCAGACCCTGGCGCTCATCTTCCGCCGCCGGCCGGATGCCGAAGACCATGTCGATGATCTTGAAGAGGATGAAGGACACCACACCCGACCAGAACACTGTGACCAGCACCGCCTTGATCTGCGTGACGATTTGCCCGGACATCGAATACTCGCCAACGACCGCCGGGAACTGGGTGTAGTCGAAGAAACCCTGCCCGCCGAGCGACGGATCCGCGACAATCGCCGTGCCGATGGCGCCGATGATGCCGCCGATGCCGTGGACGCCGAAGACGTCGAGGCTGTCGTCATAGCCGAGTTTCTTCTTTACCACTGACACGAAGAAGTAGCAGACCGGCGACACGACAAGACCGAGGACAATGGCGCCCATCGGCGCGGCGAAGCCCGAGGCCGGGGTGATCGCGACAAGGCCCGCGACAGCCCCCGTGACCGCGCCCAGAAGCGACGGGCGGCCGTGGTGGACCTGTTCGACAATGCTCCAGCTCAGCGCCGCCGCTGCGGTGGCGACGAATGTGTTGAGGAAGGCAAGCGCCGCAAGGCCATTCGCTTCGAGGTTGGAACCGGCGTTGAAGCCGAACCAGCCGACCCAGAGGAGCGAGGCGCCGATCATCGTCATCGTCAGGCTGTGCGGCGCGAGGTTTTCCCGCCCGTAGCCGACACGCTTGCCGACCACGATGCAGCCAACCAGCCCTGCGATCCCGGCGTTGATGTGAACGACCGTGCCGCCGGCGAAGTCGAGCGCGCCCATGCCCCAGAGCAGGCCGTAGTCCGTCGGCGCGTCCGGCAGGAAGTCCGGGCCGGCCCAGTACCAGACCATATGCGCCATCGGGAAATAGACGATGGTCAGCCAGGCGACGACGAAGAGCATCAGCGGCCAGAACTTGATCCGTTCGGCGAAGGCGCCGACGATCAGCGCCGGCGTGATGCAGGCGAAGGTCATCTGGAAGATGACGAAGGCATATTCCGGGATATAGACGTTGTTCGAGAAGGTCGCGGCATAGGTGCCGGTGTTGACACCGGCAAGGAAGGCCTTCGACAGGCCGCCGACATAGGGACCACCGGACGTGAAGGCGAGCGAGTAGCCGTAAGCGACCCAGATGATCGCCGCGACCGAGACGATCATGAACACCTGCATCAAGAGGCTGAGCATGTTCTTGGTGCGCACGAGCCCACCGTAGAAAAGCGCCAGCGCCGGGATCGACATCAGCAGGACGAGGGCCGATGAGACCATCATCCAGGTCGTGTCGCCCTTGTCGACCATGCCGGCCATCGCGGCGGCGTCAGGCGCCTTGATCGGCCCGGCGGATGCCGCCTCCTGCGCCAGGGACGGCAGCGCCCCCAGAAGGGCTGCGAGCCCCCCCATTCCCATAGCTTTCTTCATCTTGTTCCCCATAGTGAAAGCCCCCGTCACAGCGCGTCGTCGCCGGTCTCACCGGTGCGAACCCTCAGCGCCTGTTCGAGATCGAGCACGAAGATCTTGCCGTCACCGATCTTGTCGGTCTTGGCGACCTTGCGGATGGTGTCGACCACCTCGTCAGCCAGCGTGTCGGCCACCGCGATCTCAAGCTTGACCTTTGGCACGAAGTTCACGGCGTATTCGGCACCGCGATAGATTTCGGTATGGCCCGACTGGGTGCCAAAACCCTTGATCTCACTCACCATCATGCCCCGCACGCCAACCGCGGTCAGCGCTTCGCGGACCTCGTCGAGCTTGTAGGGCTTCACAGCCGCGATGATGTATTTCACATCCCCTCTCCTCGTATCTGTCCGACCCGGATGGCGGGCCCGGTTCAAAAGGGGACGCCGCAGCGCAGCAAGGCAAGAAACCGCGCAGCGAACGGGGCGAGGAATCGTCAAGTTTGCTTACTTTTTGCGCATCTCGGTCATTGAGATGAATTATTGAGCAGTCCGGAAAGCAAATCGGTCATCGCCAGCGCTCCACATTCCCGACGCGAACCTGTATCCTGCGGGCAAACGAGCAGAGAACAGGTCACGACCCAATGAAAAGACCGGGTGGGAGACGGCCCCCGCTGGCCGCCGAACGGCGTTATGCGCCCGAGCCGCCTCAGCCGAAGGCGAAGCCGGCACCTAAGACACGGACGCCGAGCAGGGCTGCGTCCGCCCCGCGCGGGGGAAGCTGGCCCGTGCGGATGCTCACCGGCACCGTCGGGTTTTTCTGGCGCCTGTTCTGGGCCATCGGCTGGCGCATCGCGGCGGTGCTCGCGATCATCATCGGCCTCGCCACCTTCTACTTCTACGCCCAGTTGCCGCCGCTCGCCGACCTGATCGACGCGCGGAGCAAGGGGTCGGTGACGATGCTGGATCGCAACGGCAAGGTCTTTGCCTGGCGCGGCGAGACCTTCGGCGGCAAGGT
>DJUV01000051.1 GCA_002440625.1 Rhodobacteraceae bacterium UBA6273
CGACATGCAGATGATCGCCGAGACCTATGGCATCATGCGCGACGGCCTCGGACTGTCCGACGACCGGATCGGCAAGACCTTTGAGGGCTGGAACAAGGGGCCGCTCGAATCCTACCTCATCGAGATTTCCGGCATCGTGGCGCAAAGCAAGGATGCCGCGACGGGCAGGCCGCTTCTCGACGTCATCGTCGATTCCGCCGGCCAGAAGGGCACCGGGCGCTGGACAGCAATCGAGGCGCAGCACCTCGCGAGCCCGGTCCCTGCGATCGAAGCCGCCGTCGCCGCCCGCAATCTTTCGGCACGGCGCAGCGAAAGAACCGAGGCAGAGGCGCTTTTCGGTCGCGGCGGCGCCAGGCTTGCCGAAGGTTCCACCACGCTGGATGCGCTGGAACAGGCGCTGATCGCCGGCAAGATCATGTGTTATGCGCAGGGGTTCGGCATGCTCGCGGCTGCTTCCGCCCAATTTGGCTGGAACATCCATCTGCCCGATGTCGCCCGTGTCTGGCGCGCGGGCTGCATCATCCGGTCGCGGATGCTGAACGACATGGCGAGTGCGCTTGAGGAAAACAGCGCCCGCAACCTGCTGCTGGCACCTGCCTTCACGCGGATGGTGCGCGATACCGAAGGCGCGCTCAGGTCTGTCGTGGCCTCCGCCGTGACGGCAGGGATCGCGGTCCCCGCGCTCGGCTCTGGCATCGCCTATTTCGACACGCTGAGGACCGCGCGCGGCACGGCGAACATGATCCAGGGCCAGCGCGACTTCTTCGGGCTGCATGGGTTTGAGCGCATGGATACCGGCGCAAAGGGCCAGCACGGCCCCTGGGCGCACTGAGGTCGTCAGGCGATCAGGATGGCGCGGAAATCGTTGACATTGGTCAGCGTCGGGCCGGTGACGACCTGATCGCCGATGGCGCCGAAGAAGCTGTGGGCGTCGTTGGCGGCAAGGGCGGAAACAGGGTCTTTTCCGGCCCTTTTTGCCTTATCGAGCGTTTCCGGCCTGACCACCGCCCCGGCCACCTCTGCCGCGCCATCCACCCCATCGGTGTCGCAGGCGATGGCATGGATGCCGGACGCACCGTCCAGCGCAATGGCCAGTGCGAGACTGAATTCCGCATTCGGCCCGCCGATGCCATGGCCGCGCCGGGTGACGGTCAGTTCACCGCCCGACAGAAGCATGACGGGCGCCGCGCCCGGCTGGCGCTCTGCCTTGATCTTCAGGGCGAGTGCTGCCTGATCCTTCGCGACGTCCCGCGCTTCGCCCTCCAGCGCATCGCCCAGTAGCCGTACCTCGCAACCCGCAGCCCGCGCCAGTTCGGCGGCGGCGGCGAGCGATTGCGACGGGGCAGCGTAAAGCAGGTTCTCAACCCGCGACAGTCGCGCATCGCCGGGCGGCACGACCCCGGTTGGCCGGCTCAGCGCGGCGCGGACGCTTTCCGGCACATCCACCAGCCAGCGGTCGAGAATGCCCCGTGCCTCGGCGGCGGTGGATGCGTCTCCCACGGTCGGACCCGAGCCGATGAAGGCCGGATCGTCGCCGGGCACGTCCGAGATCATCAGGCTCAGCATCCGCGCTGGATAGGCCGCGGCGGCAAGCTGGCCGCCCTTCACGCGCGACAGGTGCTTGCGGAGGGTGTTCATCCGGTCGATGGGCGCGCCCGACGCCAGAAGGGCGGCGTTGACCGCTGACTTGTCGGCAAGCGAAACGCCGTCCGCCGGGGCGACCAGAAGCGCCGATGCCCCACCCGATATGAGGGCGAGCACGAAGGTATCCTCACCCAACCCGCCGAGAAGGTCGAGCATCCGGGCGGTTGCGCGAAACCCTGCTTCATCGGGGACCGGATGGGCGGCCTCGACGATCTCGATCCCACGGCAGGGCCGACCGTAGCCATAGCGCGTGATCACAAGCCCCTCGCAGGGCCCCCAGGCGGCTTCGACCGCCTCGGCCATCCGGGCGCTGGCCTTGCCGGCGCCCACGACGACCACGCGGCCTTGGGGCCGGGACGGCAGATGTTGTGCCAGTGACCGCATCGGGTCGGCGACCTCGACCGCGCGGTCGAACAGCCCACGCAGGAAAGCGACCGGATCGGAAATCGTCACGCCACGGCCCCGCTCGATGCGCGGATCACCAGTTCAACCGGCGTCCGGGTTTCAGGTTGCGGCATCACGCCCTCCTCAAGCCATTCCAGCACCGTCCGCGCGACGCCTTCGCCAAAGCTGGCGATGTCGCAACGGACCGTGGTCAGCGCAGGGTAGCATTGCGCGCATTCCTCGATATCGTCGAATCCGACAACTTTGAACGCCTTCCCAACCTCGCAGCCGATCTCGGCCGAGCCGCTGAGGAGGCCAAGCGCGATCAGGTCGTTGAAGCAAAGAACCGCGTCGACGTCCGGATGGTCGCGGCGCAGCACCGAGGCCGCATCGCGCCCGAAGGCCCGGCTGGCGCGACCGGGCAGGAAAAGCGGTTCTAATCCATGCGAATGCAGCACCTCCAGGTAGCCCGACATGCGGTCCTGGGTGACCTCGCGCCCTTCGATCCCGCCGACGAAGGCGATCCGCCGCGCGCCCTTCTCCAGAAGATGCTCGGTCGCGAGGTGGCCGCCCGCGCGGTAATCCGGTGCCGCGAAGGGGAAAAGCCCGGTTCGCCCATCGACCTTGCGCAAGACCTGCATCGCCGGAATCCCCGCGCGTTCGATGGCGTCGAAGGCAGACGCATCGGCCCCGTAGGCTGGCGAGACGATGAGGGCGGAGACGCCATGCTCGATCATCGCGCCGATCACGTGCGCCTGAAGCCTGCTGTCTTCATCCGTATTGGCCAGCACGGCGGCATAGCCACGCTTTCCCAGCGCCATCTGCAGGGCGGTGGCGAACTCGGTGAAGAAGGGGTTCCTGAGGTCGTTGATGACAAGCCCGATCAACCCGGCATTGGCCGAACGCATCGTCGCCGCCGTGCGGTTGTAGACATAACCGAGATCGGCCATGGCAACGCGAACCTGGGCGCGGGTCTCTTCCCGCACAGCCGGGCTTTGCTGGAGGACAAGGCTGACGGTCGACTTTGACACGCCCGCGCGTTCGGCCACGTCGATGATGGTGGGGCGCCTTTCCATCCCGGCTCAGCCAATGCCGTGGATCGCCAGAAGCTGGCGCATCCTGATTTCGGCAAGATCGGGGTCACGGAGAAGCCCCGCGTTGTCGGCAAGCCGGAACACCTCGGCGTAATGAGTGATGTCGCGGCTCGACTGGAAGCCGGCGGGCATGATGAAGTGGGTCTGATAGCCGTTGAGCCAGGCAAGAAAAGCGATGCCCGCCTTGTAGAACCGCGTCGGCGCCCGGAAAATCTCGCGGCTGAGGGGGACGGTCGGGGCGAAAAGCCGATGGTAGGTCTGCATGTCGCCTTCCGCCAGCGCCTCAAGCGCCTGCGCGGCGGCCGGCGCAATGGCGGCGAAGATACCGAGAAGCGCATGGGAGTAATGCGCGCCATCCCCGGCGATCAGGTCCGCATAGTTGAAGTCGTCGCCGGTATAAAGCCGCACGCCCGCGGGCAAGCGCTTGCGGAAGGCTTCCTCATGCGCCTGGTCGAGAAGCGAGATCTTGATGCCGTCGACCTTGGCGGGGTTCTCGGCGATGAGGTTCAGGACGAAATCCGAGGCAGCGTCGACATCCGTCGTGCCCCAGTAGCCCTTGAGCGCGGGGTCGAACATGTCGCCGAGCCAGTGCAGGACCACCGGGTCTTTCGCATTGTCGATCAGGCGTCGGTAGACCTTGTGATAATTCTCTGTTCCGGCCCCAATCGCGGTAAATGCGCGAGAAGCCATCAAGATGATCTTGCCGCCCGCATCCTCGATAGCTTCCATCTGCACCTCATAGGCCCGGGCGATGCCGTCCGGCGTGCCAAGGTCAGAGGCGGAGGCATGATCGGTGCCCGCGCCGCAGGCGACGCGCGGTTTCAGGGGATGCGCTTTCGCGGCCTTCATGGTCCGCTCGATCAGTTCCCTTGCGGTCGGCCAGTCCACGCCCATGCCGCGCTGGGCGGTGTCCATCGCCTCGGCAAGTCCAAGACCCTGATCCCAGAGCGACTGCCGGAAGGCGAGCGTCGCCTCCCAATCCACGGCGGGCCGGGTGTCCCAGGGATTCCGCTCGCGCAAAGGGTCTGAGACGACATGGGCAGCCGCAAAGGCCGTCCGCGTGAGCGGAACGCGCGGCGCACGCGGGACAAGCGGCGTACCGGTCAGGGTGTAGGCTTCGAGGCGGGCATCCGACGTGGGCAGAATCAGCATGGGACGGGCTTTCGCTTGAGGTCAGAAAGGCAGGTCGAAGACGAGAATGCCGTCGAGCCCGCCTTCGGCATGCTCAACAAGGGCAGCGCCGACGCGCTTGTGGTCGGGATGTTCCTGATAGGCGGCGAGCGCGTCCCAACCGGCGAAATCGGCGGTGAAGCCGTGCAT
>DJUV01000087.1 GCA_002440625.1 Rhodobacteraceae bacterium UBA6273
CTCGATGGCGGGGGTCACGATCTCGGCCAGGCGCCGGTCGATGGCGGTCTTTGCGATGAGGTCGGTCATCGGTCCCTGAGGCAACAAAAAACGGGCCAGAGCGGCCCGTCGATCTTTCCCGGTGGGCTGCGAGTTTGGACCCCGCAGCGCCGCTGTTGAGGTGCATATAGGGGAACGCCCCCGAGTCTGCAAGAAGGTAATGCAGTGGTGGACCGGACGGGGTGCCTATCATAGTCTTGCATTCTTGGGGCGCCGAGTCTAAATGGCGCCCGAGTGCCGCCTTAGCTCAGCTGGTTAGAGCACCAGATTGTGGATCTGGGGGTCTCCCGTTCGAACCGGGAAGGCGGTACCACTCAAGCCATTGAAATTGCTTCGTTCTACTGTCTGCGACCGCATCCTTTGTGGCCGAGTTCGCAGTTTGGTTCGCAATTTGCCGCACAAACCGACCCCGCCGGAATCGCCCGACCATCTGCGATCATTGCGCCGTTGCGGAACATTTCTGCATCGATCCGTTTCCGCTCTCCGGCCAACGGTATGACGTTCTGGCCGGGCCGGAAGATGTCGGCCCGCGAACGGAGCGGCAAAGCGATGGCGAGCAAAACAGAGCGGTTCTTGGCCCTGCCCGGCTGGCCTCTGATGCTGTCCGACAGGCAGGCTGCCGACTAGAGGCTTCAGCACGAGTCAAAGGTCAACGTTACGACCAGCCCGGGCGCATTGTCGGAAAGCACAAGCGCGGCGTCATGCAGATCGGCTATGGCGGCGACCAGTGCGAGGCCAAGGCCATTGCCCGGCGACGTTCGGCTCCGCTCAAGACGGTAGAGCCTGCGAAGAACGAACTCGCGTTCCGCCTCGGGCACGCCGGGGCCGTTGTCGGCAACCGAAAAGATCACGAGCTGACCGTCGTCCTCAAGAGACAGCCGGATCGTCGCGCCGACCGGCGTGTGACGCAGGCCGTTTTCGATCAGGTTGGCCACGACCTGCCCCAGGAGGTCCTTGTCGCCGCGAACGAAGATCGGACCGCTTCCCTGCCGATCGAAAGTCAGGATGTGACCACTGTCTTCGGCAGCCGGGCCGTAAATATCGGCGAAGGTCGCCACCACGGCGGACAAGTCGACTTTCCGGAAGCGGCCCTTCGGACTTCCGCCCTCGATCTGCGCAATCTGCAAAAGCGACTGGAACACGCCGACGGCGCGGTCGGCTTCGCTTACTGCCTGTTCGACAAGATCGCTTTCAGGGGAACCCTCGGCAACGCGGCCCCGCAGGCCCTCCATCAGCACTGCAATGCGTTGAACCGGCGTCTTGAGATCGTGGGCGATGTCCGCCGATACCTGCTTCAGGGCCGCCACCGACTGCTCCTGGGCCAGCGCCATGCGATCAAGCTTGTTGCCGATACGTGCGAGGTCGTCGCGACGTCGAGGATTCTCATTAACTCTTGCGTGCATATCACCCTTCGTCAGCCGCACGAGCGTCTCTTCGATCCGCACCACTCGCTTGCCGCTGCGCATGGCGATGATGAGGGCCGCCGCGAGCGAAAGAATCACGGTCGGCACCAGACTCGAGGTGATGAGGCCAAAAAACACTTCGCCCAACTCGTCGATGCCATCGCGGCTTTGTCCGAGGATCAGCGTGCCCCGCGCATCTACTATGACCCGGAGGTCGTAGTCATGGTCCGACAGATTGTGGTCTTCGGTCATGGCGCGCAACTCAGGTGATCCATCCACCATGCGGGCGGTTGCGTTCCCGACTGCCTGTCCGTTGACCGGGAGAAAGGCGACGATGCGCTTCTCGGCATCGGCGACGAGCGCAGCAGCCCGGACTTGCTGTTCTAGCTCAGCGGTCGTCCGGGCAGTTGCGAAGCCCGCTGCGGCCTGGTCGAGCGACACCTGAAGCGCGTCTTCGAGGCCCTGGCGGATGCGAAGGTAAGCGACGCCGGTGGTGCTGACAGTCACGACGGTCATCAGAACCACGATGCCGAGAGCTTGCCGCACAGGGGTAGAGCGGAGCAAATCGAGAGCATGGGCCGCCATGGTGTCAGCCATCAATTTTGTATCCGGCGCCGCGCACGGTGCGGATCAGCTCTCGGTCAAAAGGCCGGTCGACCTTGGCCCGCAATCGCGAGACATGGGTTTCTACGACGTTCGTCTGCGGGTCGAAGCTGATGTCCCAGACCGACTCCAGCAGCATGGTGCGTGTCTGAACACGGCCCTTGCGCCGCAAGAGATGCTCCAGCAAGGCAAACTCGCGCGGCAAGAGGTCGATCTCGACCCCGCTGCGCGTCACGGTCCGGCGGATCAGATCCATCCGCAAGTCGCCCGCCGACAGCACGGTTTCCGTCGCCTGCTGGACGGGGCGGCGGGCCAAAGCACCGATGCGGGCCAAGAGTTCGCCGAACGCGAAGGGCTTGACGAGATAGTCGTCGCCCCCCGCTTGCAGCCCCTCGATGCGGTCGTCGACGCCGCCGAGGGCCGTCAGGAAAATCGCCGGTGTCATCACCTTGGCCGCGCGCAGGGCGCGCACCAGCGAAAGTCCATCGAGCCCGGGCAGCATGCGGTCCACGATCAACACATCGTAGCTGCCAGAGATGGCCTGCGACAGGGCATCCCGTCCATCCGCAACATGATCGACGACATGCCCTTCCTGCCGCAGCCCGCCAAGCAAGTAGTCAGCGATGGTCGCATCGTCTTCGATGAGCAGGAGTTTCATGGTGTTGAGCCGGTCGGATTGCGGAAACGTGACATTTTTCCGGCATAGGCGAAATGCTGTGCCGGCGAAACCTGCATCGCCTCAGCGCGATGCAGGTTCCTTCAGGCAGGCTCGCCGGCCGGACCCGATCCCGAGGTGCGGACCGGCACATGGTCCGTGGGCGCACCACGCACCTGCCGCTCCGCGCCGATCATCGCGATGCGGAAGGCGATGACCATCAGCAACCCTAGGATCGCGGCAACGCCAGCGATCAGAAGGCCGAAGCCGAGGCCAATGGCGACGACGAGGAAGAAGGTGCCGCGGGCCGCGAACAGGCGTATCTTGTCGAACATTTCAAGGTCTCCTTTTCGTCCTGTAGGACAAATCTGGTGGCTGAAACCGACAGCGCGCTCTCCAACAGAATACAAACCTGTAACATTTGGCGGGATCGGGCTAACCGCAGGCGGCGTTGCGACGCGGACGCCCAGACGAGCGGCAAGACCGCGGCCAACATCAAAAGAAGCGCGGCCACTCGGACGGTAGCTGCCGGAAATGGCAAGATGGTGCCAAGTGCGGCGGGATGGATTGCCAGGGCGCCGAGGCCCACGACCGTTGCCGCAATCCCGAACGAGACTGCCGCAAAAGCCGAGACCGTGGCGATGTTGTAGCCGTCAAGGCCAAGCCCCGAATAGACACGCCACCGCACCGCTCCGCCGGACACCGCCGAAAGGCCGATCGTGTTTCCGAACGCATAGGCCATGAACCCGCCGGTCAGCACGACCGGGATCGGAAGCGGTTTGCCGATGTAGCGCAGCGCCGACCAGTCGTAGCCCGCAAGGGACAGATAGCCGCAAAGCCGACGCCCAGGCCTTCGCTTTGAGCCCCGTCCAGACCCTCGCAAGGGCGCCGAGCGCCTTGGCCTTGCCGACCGGAGACTGGTTGGCGCGCCGCAACACTTGCCTGACCCGATCAGGGTCGGCGTCAGCGGCGGTCGTCAGCTTCGGCCTGTTGCCGTCGGCGATCTCGATCTGGCCGTCGACCACCGCCCCGACGAGGGCGAGAACGGCGTCGGCCTCGGCGCTCCGTTCGCCGGCATCCCGAATAGCCGCCTCGACGGCTGCTTCGCGCCGAATGACCTCTCTTTCGCGCGCCTCGACTGCGGTCGCGCGCACCTCAATCTCAGCCTCCCGCGCGGCGATCTTGCGCTCCTGATCCCGGCGCCACTGCTTCGGTCGGACATGGCGTGGGTTCGCAGGCGGAGCCTCGCCGCGCGCCAATGCCTCGCGGATCGCCCGCTTGCGCCGTTCGCCGCGCTTGAGGCCGAGGCTCGCGAAGGCTGCGCCGACACTGTCCTGGAGCTTCTCGTAGTCCTGGATCACTTCGAACTTCGACGGCTGCAGGAGTTTGCGCGGCGCGCCGTTCACCATGGTCTCGACGCGGGGCAGGATGACCGCATGGATGTGATATGCACTCTCGTCGCGGTCAGCGCGGGCGTGGACGACATCACCGCCGAACGTATCCGTCAGCCACGTCACGGCCGTCTCCTCGAACTGCCGCTCGAGATCCGACGGGTCATCCCCGTTCGCGTCCGACGCCGCTGCGAACCAGTCCTGATGGGCGGTCAGGATGATCTCGCGCATCGGCCCATGCCGGCTGGGGCGGAACGGATCCTTCGGCCCTTCCGTGAACCGCTTGACGAGTTCCCGCTTGCGCTTGCGCCGCTTCAGCCCCTCGATCTCGCAAAGGAAGTTCTCCTCGCGCATCGCCGCAATCTCGGCTGCCGCCTTCGTAGCCCAATCGGCGTCGCCGATGAGCCGCCGGTTGAGGTGACTCCGGCGGCCATCGACATGGCCGAGATCGCCGCCCTTGCGGGCGCGGTGCGCCTCGTAGCCGCCGACATCTTCGGGGCGCATGCCCTCGGCGCGGGCGACGACGGGCCGCGCCTGTGGTGCTGCGGAAAGCGGGGTGTGGATCGACATGTTGGACCTCCGGAACCGATGATCCGGAACTGGGTCCAACGCCCCCGGCCGAGAAACGCGCGGGCGACGCCTCCCCGGGACCCGCGCAGAAGGGGGGTGCCAGGGGGATTACTCACTAAACACTGCGCGCTCGCCGCCGTTCCGGCGCCTTCGCTCGCAGTATCGTTCGCCGGGGGCGCTGCCCCCGGACCCCGCGCCGCCGCGGGCCGCCTTCCGCGGGACCGGGAGGGGCGCACCATCCCCTCCGGACACCCCCGGGGCAGGGTCGTCGTTCGCCACTCCCCCTGCCGACCCCCTGGCGTCTTCCGACGGACCCGGGTCATCGTTCCGCACTCCCTCGGGACCCCCTGCTCTCGGGGGAGGTCGTTCCGCACTCCTCCCCCGAACCCCCGCCTGCTCGCGTTCCCGCGCGGGGTCGAAAGGGGCGGCCCCTCTCGACGCTCTCCCCGGATGCGCTCGAGGCGCGGGGGCGTCCGGTTCCGGGCTGCGCAGCGTCGGTGACGCGCAGCCGGAACCGGAGCCCTGACGAGGGTGAAGGAAGGGGCTGCGGCGTCGGTCTGAAACCAACGGAGTCCTTCATGCTCGATACCCAAGTCACTCACCCCGCCACCCGACCGGAGGCCTGGCAGGATCGTCTGTCGCATGGCGATGTCGTGGCGTTCCGCTTCCCCGTCGCCGATGAAGACGGCGCGCCGCCGAAATCGCGGCCCTGCCTCGTCCTCGACGTGGTGACGATTGCCGGCACGACCCTCGTCACGCTGGCCTACGGCACCACGGCCCAAAGCGACGCGAACCGCGGCTGCGAGATCCATGTCACGCGCCCCGAGGCGATGCGCGCGGCCGGCGTCCACCGTCCGACGCGCTTCGTTGGCGCGCGGCGGATCACCGTCTCCGTCGATCATTCCGGCTTCGCAGCGAACCGCGCCGGAACGCCGGTCATCGGGCGTCTCGGCGCGCCGGAGTTCGAACGGCTGAACGCCGTCCGCGCCCGCATCCATGCCGAAGCCGACATGGCCGCCGAGCGCCATGCCACGCGCCGGCGCGAACGGAGGCGGTCGCCAGAGCATCCCATCATCGAACACCGTCGCCCGAAAAAGCACACGCTGCCCGCCAGCCCCCGGCTTGCCGGCTGATACCCCGGCGGGCGCGTTCACGCGCGCCCGCCAAACCCATCCGTCACTCAGGAGATCCCGATGAGGCCCACAAGCTTTCCCACCCAGAACACCCACCGTGTCGTGCTCTTCCAGCCCGACGCGATCCGCCCCGATTTCGAGCGCCTCGAAGACATCTGCGCCGATGCTGTCGCGGCAGCCCGCACCGCGTTCGAAGCAACCGATCGGCTGCCGCATCCCCTCTTCAAGCTGATCGAACGCCCGCTCGCTACCCTTGCCGAAGCCGTGAGCCGCCGGCGCGTCCTCAGCGATGACTACCGCTTCGCCCTCGGCGACATGCTCCGCGCCCTCGCTGCGGCCGAGATCGGGGATGCCGAGGCCGATCTCCACTACCTGCTCTGCACCGCGCTTCGCGATGCGCTCAACCTCTCGAACCGGGTCTCGGACCTCCTCGCGGCGGAAAAGGACATCGGCTGGCAGCGTGGCATGCGCGGCTGACGAGGTCGCGGGCATGCGCGCTAAACGCTACGCGGTTCCGTTTTGCGTTCAGGCAATTGAGCAAACACAAAGTGCCCGCACCAATAGGTGCGGGCACATCTGCGTAAGTCAATTCCTTGTCGGGCCACTCGGATCTCTCCGGTTTCGGGTTTTTCAGTGGCCCAACTGGAATGGAGACACCGATGAACCTCGACAATCTGATCGACCTGATCGCGGAACTCGCCGCCAAGCGTATCGCCCAAGAGGGCAAGGGAAGGACGGAAGCACCGGGTGCAGTAGGGCACATCTTGCGGTTGATTCTGGCAAAGTTTTGGCGCCTTTGATTTTTTCGATGTTTTTGCTTGAGGTTACTCCATTCGAACGAACAGATGTCTCATGGCATTTGCCATGAGGCATGCCACTCGTCCAACTGCTACTGATAGCATCAACGTTTAAGTTTTACCCCCAAGAGAACGGAATCCCACTTGTCCACCAACCTCCGCGCCGTGATCTATGCTCGGTTTTCGACAGATCTTCAGAACGAAAATTCGACCCGCGATCAGATCACCAATTGCTCCGCGTTTGCCGCAAGGAAGGGATGGCAGGTGCTGCAGGTCTTCGAAGACGCGGGGATGTCTGGCGCAAAGCGGGAGCGTCCCGGCTATAAGAGAATGCTGGGGGCTGTGCGAAGCGGTCTCGTGGATGTTGTGCTGGCCGAAGGGCTGGATCGCCTAAACCGGAGCCAGGAACTTTCAGCGCATCTCTTCGCCCTCTGCGATTTCAATGGCGTGGAGCTTCATACCTTAGCTGATGGCCGCATCGAAGAGCTTCATATTGCGATGAAGGGCACGATGGATGCGTTGCAACTGAAGCACACCTCGCGAATGACCCATCGTGGGCTCCAAGGCCGCGTTGAGGACGGCCGGTCTGCCGGAGGGCTGAGCTTTGGCTACCGCATTCCAGTGGACCCTGCGACTGGTCTACGGTGCAAGGGCAAACTTGAGATCCACGAAGAGCGAGCCGCGATCGTAAGGAGGATTTTTCGGGAGTTTGCCGACGGAAGTAGCCCCCGTGCTATCGCCCATCAGTTGAATGTGGAGGAAGTTCCGTCGCCTCGAGGCCGAAAATGGAAGGTCAATGCAATCTATGGTAACGCAAAGCGTGGGACTGGCATCCTGAACAACGAGCTCTACGCCAGTGTTCGGGTCTGGAACCGGCTCCAGTATCGCAAGAATCCCGAGTCAGACCGGCGCGCCTCGCGCAGCCGTAACGAAGACGAGGTCATGCGGGTCGACACGCCGCAACTCCGGATCATCGATGAGGATCTTTGGGCAGCAGTGAAAGCGCGTCAAAACGGACAGCGGCGCGCCCTCGCCCATTCGGCGCCTGTCGCGCTAAGACGAAGGAAATACCTGCTGTCAGGTCTTGTTCGCTGTGGGAGGTGCGAGGGGAACATGACGGTTGCCGGCTCCGGGAAATAGCCGGGCCTACTATTGCGCGAATGCGAAGGAGAAGGGCCCCTCCGTCTGTTCCGGCATGCCAGGGCTCCGGCTGGATTGGTTACAGCCGCTTGTGTTGTCCAGCCTACGCAATGAGTTGATGACGCCGGAAGCCGTCGAGCGTTTTCGCAACCAGTTCATTGCCCAAGTTGGCGAAACGAGGAAGGTCCGCGACAGTGAGCGAGCAGCAATTCGCCGCGCCTTGGCCAAAGAAGAGAAAGCCATTGAAGGAGCGCTGCGCGCGGTCCGCGACGATGCGGCGACGAAGAGCATTTATGAGATGTTGAGTGCTGCCGAGAAGAAAAAGGAGGAACTTGAGGCCGACCTGGAGTCGCTCGACGCCCCCGCCTTTGTCATCCCGGAAGATCTGGCCGCACTCTACCGAACTCAAGTCGATGCCCTGGCCGAAATGCTTTCGGACCCAGAAGTGGTCCACCGCGCTTCCGAGATACTCGGCGAGCTTATCAACAGAATTGTCATCCGCCACGATGAACCTGGCGGGCACACGGCTCAAATAGACGGCAAGCTTCTGGGATTGCTCAGCCTTACAGACAAGCAAAAGGCCGCGTCATATAGGGACGCGGCCTCTTCGCTAAAGCTGGTTGCGGGGGCATGACACCACCGAAGTCTTCTTTTGAGCTTTGTTAACCGTCGACGGCTGTTTGCATGCCTTCAAGGTTGAGTTCTGGTGTTGACCTGCCACCGGTCTTTCCCAACTCGCGCGCGTGGTCTCTTCGCTCTGCAAGCAGCAGCTGCGATGACACGCTATGGAAAACGTTACCTGGAACAGCTATGTTTGCCGACAGAAGGGAAGCCCTATGAACATCCACATCGCGCAATACCCGCAGTTGCGGGACCTGTGCTGGAACCGCCCCGCCGACACGGTGTTGGACGGCGAGGATGCTTTGGCGCTTTACGAACGCAACTGGCGCTTCATCGACGCCGATCGGCTGACGCAGGAAGAGCAGGCTCTTCTGGACTTGCTTGTTGCCCGCTATGGCAACGGCGTCCTGAATGTTTGAGCGGCCCCATCACAACGCCATAGCCAAGATTCTCGCCTCGATTGATGGGGACCTGTTGGCGGGCGCGGAATGCTACTTCGGCGGCGGAACCGCCATCGTTCTGGCTTTGGGAGAGTATCGCGAAAGTGTCGACATTGACTTCCTGTGCGCGTCGCAGGTCGGCTACCGGCAATTACGACAGGCAACATTTGGCGGAACACTCCACAACCTGCTGAAACCCGGTGCCGAGATCCGGGTGCTGCGTGATGTGCGCACCGATCAGTATGGTATCCGCACCCAGATTGGCGCGGGTGACGCGCGGGTGAAGTTCGAGATCGTCCGCGAGGCACGGATTGCACTTTCCGGCGCACCCGATGCAGCACTTGGGGTGCCGGTGCTGGCGCGCGAGGACATGTATTGCGAAAAGCTGCTGGCGAACGCGGATCGCTATGCGGATCGGTCGGTTCTGAACCGCGACATCATAGACCTGTCCATGATGATGTCACGTTGGGGACCGGTCCCGGATGCGGCATGGGCGAAGGCGCGGGCTGCCTATGGTAATACCGTCGAATCCGCCTTTGGGAAGGCCGTGTTTGCGATACGCGATCCGGCATGGCTGAAAGCCTGCATGGACGGCCTGGCCATGGACAGTCATCTTGCCGACGAAGTCCTGCATCAACATGGCGGAACGCGGGTTTCCGAGTAAATTTCATAGCAATTCATCGCAAAGAGTAGAGCCGAATTGCTGGTGCGGCGGGTGAGACCGATACCCATGATTGCAGCCTTCGGCCCAGTGCTGCCGTTCGAGGGTGATCGGTCGCTGCGTGCAACCATCTCAAGAGCCGTCATTTGACCCTTTGCGCAGCATTGTCTCCGCTTGCTCTCTGAAAGTGCTCAGCAAGCGAACGTGAGCGGACCACGCGCAAGCGCCCGGTTACCCTCGCTTGCAACGTGGCAAATCGCAGAGCTAGTTTTCGCCCGCCTCTTCGGGATCAATCTTCATGATGAGCGTCCTGGAACTCAACACAGGCTCGCCAAACGAATAGGACACGTGCTGGCCATCCTCGATGAAATGTTGTGTGATGCCGGTGAAAGCGTTCTTCCGCAGCGGGTGCTTGGCATTTGGGTTGTGGAAAAGCTGCAACTCGTCCGCCCAACCTTCTGTGTAGCCTTCGGACGTTATCTCCTCCGAGAACGGGCGTCCGTGAGCCGCATTTGGATCAGGATCCAAGCGCAGACCCACCCGGAAGTACAAATGACCCGGGGCGTCGAAGCCAGCGGCAACACCCATCCGGTCGAACTTCGCGAGGGTCCCTGCGTTCGAAAACAGGACCGCCGAGACGTTTTCGGCACCAGGCAGGTCAAAGAAACCAGCAGGCACCACCTTGCCGTTGTAGGTGAAGCTTTCCACCGGCACAGCACGGACAACAAGTGTGCCGTCCAGGATTTCCCAGTCGACGCGGCTCCCGTAAAGGTATGGCCAGATCGCCGACTGCGTGTAGGGCATCGACCCACCCTCGCTGTCTCCAACACCGCCCGACTTGTGGAAGTCAGCGATGGCAAGGACGAATGGCTTTCCCGCCGTCGCGCCACGCTCCCAGTAGCTTTCACCGACCGCATTCTTCTTGTTGAGCTTGCTTGTGAGACTTGAGCCGAACTTCATGGGCATATAGTCGGCTAGGAAGGCACGCATCTCGTCGGGCGTCTTTGGGTCCGGGTGGTCGGCGAGGACACCGGAAGTGGATGCCGTGACCGTGGTTGCTTCGACCGTAAACTCAATCCCCGGCGCGCGGCATCGGAAATCAGGCGCTTCCGGCTGGGTGATGTCGAAGCCCATCTCCCGCAGCGCCGACCACAGGTATACCTCCCAGAGCCGCTGATCGAACTGCTGAAACTGGAACTCGCTGACGAAATGAGGGTCGCTCGGCGTCAGCCATGGGCCGATCTCCTTCAAGACAGCTCGGGCAGGTGCGCGGCTTGGATCATCAAGAAGCACTCGGAAATGCGGGTGAAGTTTATCGGGATTTGCACCGGTGGGTAGGTCAAGCAGGTTCGTCGCGTAGTTTGTCTCGTCGTCTTGATGGCCGAGGGCCTCAAAGTCGCCGTCCTCGACTGCCTTTGCGATGCGCCGCCTTAGACCAATAGTGGCGTACTCTCGAGAGCGTAGACTGACGGAAAGGTCGACGCTTCGGAAACGCCCGAGGCGGTCGCGGGCCAACAGAACCCAGCCATAGTCGTCATCCGTCGTGTCGCGGAAGATTAAACCCAGCACGCGTTCTTCTTGGTCGCTCCAGTAGGAGATTTCCTCAGACATGTAGCGAGTCGGCGACAATCTGGTGCCGATGGCGAAGACGTTGAACCGCGCCGGCGACAACAAACGGCTGAGCTTCCAGTGCTCTTCTCGCTGTCGCTGTTTATGTTTTCCTTGACCCATGGCATCGTCCTCATGCCGCAATGGCACTTAGCGCCTTATTCATCGAGAAGTTTCCTGTTGTGCCGTCTTCAAACGTCACACCGAAGCACCGTGTGGTGTAGCCAGGGCCGCGATCATGGATGGGATAGAAGCATGCCGGAGGCGAGGCCAAGGACCAGTTGGTCTTTAAGCAGTAGTCGGCGTAGGCGGCGCGGATATCTACCAGATCTTCGCCGGAGAAGACCTCCTTAAGCTCTTGGCCTTTCAGAATTTTCGCGAAGTAATCCTTTGCGGCTTTTACGCTTGGAAACTCTCGTCCATTGCTGATGGCCACCGATTTCGCCATGACAGTCTCCTAAATGTCTCCATGATTGGGCAAGGCACCTTCTGCTGATCACTACACCCTTGGCGTGATACGTGCAGCGGTCCGTATATCGGCGATCAGCGTACCAAGCGCTTGGAGGCTTTGACGCATATCGTTGAACACCGGCTGTTCGGCGTCGGGATCACTGATGGTCACGATCACCGTGAACGGCACCCCTTCTTCGGGCATGATCTCGCCCGCCCTCGTCAGATATTCGACGAAGAGACGCCAGTTCGAGGAGGGGCCTACACCCTGCGGAAAGGTTTTCGCCAAGACCTTCACTGGGCTCCACTTGAGATCGTGCTCGATGCGTTCCGCCTCGATCGGAGGAGCTTCCCGTTGTGACGGGAGATAGAGCGGCTCAAGTCGGCCCTTCCACCCGCCGCTAGCCTGTTCTTGCTGCAAGACTGCGTTGATGTTGACGCGCACGAACTCCGATCCGAATCGGGCGTCGAGCGGGGGCGTGGAGACGAGCGTAATCTTTGCGCGACCGCGGCACTTGCCTCCGGGACCGACCAATGATGCCGGCCATTGGAAACGAAAGTTAATTTGTTGATCTCGCTGGATGCGCGACGCGAAGACGAGAGTAATCGTGTGGTCGCCCGTTTCCAGGATGCGTTCGGCCGAAGGCGGCATTCCGAAGCCCACCATATACTTAGCGATCGGCGCAAGCGCCTCGACCTGCAGAGGGATCGGTATTCCGGCATGATGAACTAGCAGGCCGATCAGGGTTTCGCGCGAGACCTCACCCTCAATAGCGTGATCCAAGACAGCGGCGGTCTTCGCGGCGAGCGGCGCGGCATAGCTAGTTCCGCAGCCATCGACGATGGTGCCGTCGGGCAAGATCGAGAAAAGCCCGTGGCCGAGTTCAGGGTGGTGGGAACCCGCGCCTCCGATATGCGCTAGGTCTGGCTTGACGCCAGCGCGTAATCCGGGGCCACGTCGGCTGAAGCGCGTCGGCGCGAACGGTAGGCACCCGTCATGGCCCGGCGGATTCAAAGCAGCCACAGCGACATTGCGCGCGCTCTCGGCTGGCGTAAGAAGGCCATCGTTGCGGGCGGTGGCCAGGTTGGCAAGCGCGGCCGTGGCGTCGGCAGGCCATTCAGGGCGAAGGTCTTGCGGTTGTATGTTACCGGCTGAAATGAAAACGATCGCGTTGTTGCTCTCAGCGATCTGATCGAGCCGCGCTGCGTGGGGGCTATAACGATCTGGCACCGCGGGCTGAAGAATATTCAGGCTCATGTTGAACACGCGCACCCCATGTCGAGCGCGGGCGTCCGAAATGGCTGTCTCCATTTCGTCGAAGAATTGCGGCAAGCCATCAGGATAATAAGACGCAAAAGCTCCGGCCCTGCGCTCGTTGGGGAAGACGGCGACGTCAACCAACTCTGCACCGTCGGGCTCGAGACAAATCTCGGCGCCGTTAAGTGCGCCGCCAAGGACGGCCAATCCCCCGATGAACGTGCCATGCGCAAGGTCGGTATCCTCATCCGCAAGAACGTCCCACCGATCAATGACCCAGTCGGACAGCGCTTCGCCGATTCCGCCGTCGATGATCCCGAGCCGGGGATGACTGCGGCGGCTGTCGCGGACGGGAATAGTGACATCGGCAGGCCGTTCGCGCGCGACAGGCGTGCTGGTTCTTGCGGACCGCACAACGATGCCAGGTAGATCGATCCGGCGCACAAGCGGATGGCTGTCGAGGAAAGTGAGCAGCCGAGAGTGGCGGCCGACGTCGGGATTGAATGCCGCCAGCTCGCGCCGACGTTCGCTGACGAGAGCGTCATTCAACCGCAGGACCGGCTGATCTCCAGACTGATCCAGTCGAATTGACAGGATCGGCTGCTTATGGCGACGGTTCGGCAAGCGCTCGACTGCGAGGCCGCGATCCAGCGCCGCAAAGCCGGCAACGAAGCTCTCAACAAGGCGCCGATGGCTCGGGTCGAGGCGATCCCACTCCGAGCGCGGCGGCGGGCTGTCGAACAGTTCGACCTGATAGCTGCTGCCGGTCATTGGATTGGATAGCCACGCCACAGCTTCATCGACCGAAAAGCTGCGCCGATCGCTCGGCCCATAGAGTTCGATCCGGTCGATGGCACCGGTCTCGCTCTTTCGCGCAGAAGGGTAAGGTTCATCCTTCTGCTTCTGCTCATTGAACCGCACTTCCGTATGGTTTTCAGCCTTAGAGATCTCCGCGGCCACCTGGCGCAGCGTGACGGGCCGGGCTTCGACGAGCATTACCCCGAGATCTCCGCCACCAACGACAGGAGTGCGATCATGCCGAAACAGACTGGAGATCGGGCGATGGCTCTTGGCCCAAGCTTCGCGACGAAGGACGACCTTAACGAAGCCGATATCGCTCTGTGCCTGCGCGCTGAGAACGCCAGCAATCGTGTCGATCTGGCCCATCAGCGCGGCGCGATGGGCGGCGAACGCGGCATCGCGGTGAGCAAAGAAGTCCTTGCGGCCGCCTCCGCCACCGACGTCGCGCGCTTCCTCATAGTTTTCGGGATTGAGGACGATCTGGATGGGGCTAGCCATTTAGTGTCTCCCCATCGCCAGACTTGGCCGCTCGACCGAGCTGACGGCTGACCGTCGATTTATCTTTGCCGGCAATCTCGCCGATGTCGGCCATTGAGAAGGCGAGGATCGGATCATCCCGCATAGCCCGAAACAGATTGCTGGAATCGTCAAACAGCAGGGCACGGCGTTCACTTTGGACCCGAGCCGCGTTAAGCGTGGCGAATTGGCGGAGCGTATCGAGTAGACCGCGCCTATCCTCCTCGCGAACGGTGGTGGCCTTCTTGTAGGTGCGCACGAGAGACTCGATCTCGGCGCCGGTCGAGCCTTCGGTGAACCATGCGATCAGGCGCAAATGGATATCCGGGGCCTTTACGGGCGGCATGAAGTGTGCGGCGATCGCCTTCCGCATTTCGAAATCCGGCTTGGGGATCTCAAGCTGAACCTCGAAACGCCGCCAGACGGCCGTGTCCAAGAGCTTCGGGTGATTGGTGATGCCGATCGTGAAGCCGACATCGCGGCGCGTATCGAGGTTCTGCAGAAGCGCGTTCACGACGCGCTTGATCTCGCCAACTTCCTGAGGATCATCCCGAACTTTCGCGATCGCGTCGAACTCGTCAAGCAGAAGGATGCAGCGGTGACGGTTCGCGAAAGCGAACAGGTTTCCGATATTGCGCGCGGTCGTGCCGAGGAACGACGATACGAGCCCGTCCAGCTTCACCAGCACAACGGGGAGATCGAGTTGTTGCGCAGTCCAAAGCGCCAACCTGGTCTTTCCCGTCCCCGGAGCGCCATAAACAAGACAGGTTTTGGAAGGGCGAATGTCGATTTCCGACAGCGCGTCGAAGTTGGCCCATTCCTCGATAATGGTATCGATGGCGTGACTGACGGTCGTGTTGAAGAGCGGCGCAGTCGGTTGAATGTCCGCGGGGAAGAGAATCTCGGCCAAAGGTGCGGCTGTCTCTCGGTCGACCGGAACAGGCGTGTTCCGTGTCAGCAACTCACCGAAGAACTGCGCTTTGGAGCGCTCGATCCGGCTCGGCGACAGCTCTTTGGTTCGATCCGCAATCGTGAGAATGCTGGTCAGAGCCGCAGCTTGCTTCGCGTCACCGTCCTTGGCCAGCGCGTCTCGGAGGCGCTCGATCTGTTTGCGCGAGGCCGGCGAAGGATCGGCCATCGCCGCGCGACAAAGGGCTTGGATGATTGGGAAGTGTTCCATTTGTAAATCCTGTGGCCGGTTGCGCCAGCGGGGCCGTAGGGTGCGTATAACTCAGCATTCGTTGCGGAGCAACGAGTTTTGTTGCACATTTCTCAGACATTGGTGCGATCTTGTTTGTGATGGTTGCGGTTCGAACGTGTCTGGCTGCACGCCGCCGCCGCTACCAGCAGCACTCTTAGCTCGCCGCGAAACGTCATCTCGACGAGAGGCCATTCGGGTCGAACCGCCCAGCTCTGCTGACCGTTTCCCGACTTCGCTGAAACTGCCACGCGGCACTGCCGTCAGGCCGTCCTGCTACCTTTGTAGATACGATCCCTTGGGGGGGTGCCTCGAAATTTTCGATGGTCGCTTCTCCGGAAATGACCGGACGCAGAGCCGCAAGTCCGCTTTCCGCCCTCCCAGCAGATCAATTGTCCTTCTCGCCGCGGTCTGCTCGAACGGCTGCTCCGACAAGTTGCTGCGGCAGCCATGCTGCGTCGCTGTCAGACGGCTTCCCCTGGCTCGCTGCAGGTGCCATGCCACATCGCCGTCCGACCGCTCTCCGCCCTTATCGCCCGGATTGCCCCGACCCCGCCGGCTGCATCAGGCCCGGCGCTGAACGCTGTGCCGGGCCTGATGGAGGGCGCGTCAGCCTTCGATGATCCTCGTCGCGGGTTTGTTGACGGGCTCCGCGTTTCCGGCTGCCGGCTTCGCGGCGATCAACCCAAAGCCTTCCAGCCTGAGGGGATGCGTCTCGATCTTTTTGCGCTGGCTCGCGCTGGCCTTGCCTTCGATGAACGCGAAGAATGCGGCGCGGGTGGGCGCGTCCTGGACTTCGAGCCAGTCATCGACGAGCGCGGCGACGGCGGCGCGGCGCTCGGCTGCGAGTTTGTCGGCCTTGCGCGCGTCCTTGCCGATCGCCTCGGCGAGGGTGCTGAACAGGCGCTGGCTTGCCGGGCTGAACCCCGTCTCGCCGCGCAGGTTGGAACTGGGAGTGGTGACCATGGGAAACTCCTCTGCGGTCGTTCTGTGCCGGACGTCCCGGAGATGGCTCCTGCCAATCCGTCGCCGACAACCAGAACCTTGATCTGTCGGTCTTCACTGCCTAACGCTTTCCCAAAGTTTTTTTCGGAAGCGTATCTGGTGCGGCGCGGCGACTGTTCACGACCGCTCATCGGCCCCTTTCTCTCGCGCGCGTCGGCGCATCCGGGCGCCGCCGCCGGCGAGCAGAGTGGCGATCTTCTGGTGCGGATCGGCCAGAGTGGCGTGGAGCGCTGCCGGCAGTGCGGACAGGATGCCGGACAGGTGCTTCGCCGCCTCCTGCACCTCCGCGAACTCCCGCGCGAGCGTCGCTTCCGCCGCTGCCTCGGCCTGCGGCTTCACGCGCAACCAGGCACGGTGCAGAGCCCGCAGGATATTGTCGCGCCCGGACGGGAAGCGATCTGCCTGGCTTCGCATCTCGGCGAGCTTCGTCCGGTTTGCCTCCGGCGTCGGCGAGAGAAATCTCTTGGGGTCTCCATCCGAGATCTCGAGCTGGCCCTCCGCAAGAGCGTCGACAATGCCGAGGATGGCCGCCGCCTCGCCACTGCGCGCCTCGGCTTCCTTGATCGCCCGTTCCGCCATCGCCTCGCGCCGCCTGACTGCCACTTCACCAAGCGTCAATCGGTCCTCCCGCGCGGCAAGCTTGCGCTCCTGATCCTGGCGCCATTTCTTCGGGCGCACGTGGCGCGGGCTCTCCGGCGGCGTCTCACCCCGTGACAGCGCCTCGCGGACGGCCTGCTTGCGCCGTTCGCCGCGCACCAGACCGACACTCGCGAAGGCTGCGCCCACACTGTCCTGCAACATCTCGTAGTCTCGGATCACCGCGAACTTCGACGGCTGCAGGAGCCTGCGCGGCGCGCCGTTCACCACCTTATCAACGCGCGGCAGGATCACCGCGTGGACATGATAGGCGCTCTCGTCGCGGTCGGCGCGGGCATGAATGACATCATCGCCGAACGTATCCATCAGCCATTTCACGGCCGTCTCCTCAAACTGCCGCTCGAGATCCGACAGGTCTTCACGGTCCGCGCCTGATGCCGCTGCGAACCAGTCCTGATGGGCGGTCAGGATGATCTCGCGCATCGGGCCGTGCCGGCTCGGGCGAAACGGATCCTTTGGCCCTTCCGCGAAGCGCTTGACGAGTTCGCGCTTCCGCTTGCGCCGCTTCAGCCCCTCGATCTCGTGCAGGAAGTTCTCCTCCCGCATCGCCGCGATCTCGGCTGCCGCCTTCTTAGCCCAGTCGGCCTCGCCGATAAGCAGGCGGTTGAGGTGGCTCCGGCGGCCATCGACATGACCGGTATCGCCCCCCTTGCGGGCGCGGTGCGCCTCATAGCCGGCGAGGTTCTCGGGACGCATGCCCTCCGCGCGGGCGACGATGGGCCGCGCCTGTGGCGCTGCGGAAAGCGTGGTGTGGATCGACATGCTGGACCTCCGGAACAGATGATCCGGAACTGGGTCCAACGCCCCCGGCCGAGAAACGCGC
>DJUV01000218.1 GCA_002440625.1 Rhodobacteraceae bacterium UBA6273
GACCTGCGGCTGAACGAGCCGCGCTATGCCTCGCTTCCCAACATCATGAAGGCGAAGAAGAAGCCGCTGGAGGAAAAGACCGCCGCCGATTACGGCGTCGATGTCACGCCGCGGCTGACGGTGGTGAAGACGGCCGAGCCCGAGGGCCGCAAGGCCGGGATCAAGGTCGGCTCGGTCGATGAACTGATCGCGAAACTCAAAGACGAAGCGGGGGTAATCTGATGGCTGTTCTTCTGCTGGGAGAAGTGACCGACGGGCATCTTTCGGTCGACGCGACCGCAAAGGCGCTGACGGCGGCGAAGAAGCTCGGGCCGGTGACAGTGCTTTGCGCCGGCGCGCGGGCTACTGACGCGGCCAAGGACGCGGCGAAGCTTGACGGCGTGACCAAGGTGCTTTGCGCCGAGGATGCCTCGCTCGGCCACCGGCTTGCCGAACCGACGGCGGCGCTGATCGCCGGTCTTGCCGGGGGGTACACCCACATCGTCGCCCCGGCGACGACGGATGCCAAGAACGTGCTGCCGCGCGTGGCGGCGCTGCTTGACGTGATGGTGATCTCGGACGTCTCGGGCGTCGTCGATGCCGACACGTTCGAACGCCCGATCTATGCCGGCAACGCGATCCAGACGGTGAAATCGTCGGACAAGGTGAAGGTCGTCTCGATCCGCACCTCGACTTTCGAGCCTGCGGGTTCGGGCGGTTCTGCGTCTGTCGAAAACGTCGCCGCCGCCGCCAACCCCGGCCTCAGCCAGTGGGTCGAGGACAAGGTCGCGGCCTCGGACCGGCCGGAACTGACCAGCGCCAAGATCGTCGTTTCGGGCGGCCGTGGCGTGGGCAGCGAAGAGAACTTCGCGCTGATCGAGAAGCTCGCCGACAAGCTTGGCGCCGCCGTTGGCGCGTCGCGGGCGGCGGTCGATTCCGGCTATGCGCCGAACGACTGGCAGGTCGGTCAGACCGGCAAGGTCGTGGCGCCGAACCTCTACGTCGCCGTCGGCATCTCGGGGGCTATCCAGCACCTCGCGGGGATGAAGGACTCGAAGGTCATCGTGGCCATCAACAAGGACGAAGAGGCGCCAATCTTCCAGGTCGCCGACTACGGCCTTGTCGGCGACCTTTTCGCCGTTGTCCCGGAACTGACCGAGAAGCTGTAACGCTATGTAGGATGGGCAATTTTGCCCATCCTACGCCACCCGGCGACGGGTGTGCGGCTGGAATGACCTTGCGCCGCGCCCGCCCCGGTGCCTATGGTTTGCCGCAACGAATATCAGGGGGCATGGATGAGCATCACCACGGTCGGAATCGTCGGCGCGGGCCAGATGGGCAACGGCATCGCCCATGTCTTTGCCGTCGCCGGATATGACGTCGTGATGAGCGACATCAGCCAGGAAGCGCTCGACAAGGCCGTGGCGCTGATCGACCGGAACCTCGAACGCCAGGTCAGCCGCGGCAAGATCAGTGCCGAGACGAAGGCTGCCGCGCTTGGCCGCATCCGCACGACGCTGAGCCTTGTCGATGTGGCACAGACCGACCTCGTGATCGAAGCCGCGACGGAACGCGAGACGGTCAAGCAGGCGATCTTCGAGGATCTGCAGCCGCATCTGAAGCCGCATACGATCCTGACCTCCAACACCTCCTCGATCTCGATCACCCGGCTGGCGTCCCGCACCGACCGGCCCGAGCGGTTCATGGGCTTCCATTTCATGAACCCGGTGCCGGTGATGCAGCTTGTGGAACTGATCCGCGGCATCGCCACCGATGAGCCGACCTACAAGGCCCTGCACGAGGTAGTGGAAAAGATCGGCAAGACCGCTGCCAGCGCAGAGGATTTCCCCGCCTTCATCGTCAACCGCATCCTGATGCCGATGATCAACGAGGCGGTCTATACGCTCTACGAAGGCGTCGGCAACGTCAGGTCGATCGACCAGTCGCTGAAGCTGGGGGCGAACCACCCGATGGGGCCGCTGGAACTGGCGGATTTCATTGGGCTCGATACCTGCCTTGCGATCATGAACGTCCTGCACGAAGGCTTGGGCGATACCAAGTACCGGCCCTGCCCCTTGCTGTCGAAATATGTCGAGGCAGGCTGGCTTGGCCGCAAGACCCAGCGCGGGTTTTACGACTACCGCGAAGATCCGCCGGTCCCGACGCGCTAACCCTCCGCGCCTTGCCGTCCCGCCGCCCAGCGGTTGAGCCAGGCGAGGCCGGCGAGCGACAGGCCGAGGGCGAGGAACGAGAACACCCGCGTCAGCCCGGTCAGCCCCGAGGCGTCGATCAGGAAGACCTTGGCGATGGTCAGCGCGATCACCGCCATGGCGATCCGGCGGAGCGTGTCGGACCGCCGCGCTATGGCCTGATAGAGCAGCGCCGCGCCGAGCAGCATCAGCGCAACGGTGTAGCTGTAAAGCTCCGCCTGCGTCACGCCCGGCACCGACAGGTCCGGCCCGCGCCAGAAGCGGCGGATCTCAAGCGCCGCGTAGAAGGCGACAAGTGCCGTCCCCACGCCGAGGATCGCCAACCGCGCCCAGCGATGCAGGTGGCCAAGGAACCTCAGCGCCACAAGGAGGATGATCCCCGGCAGGGCATAGGCCACGAAGAGCGTGTCGAGCAGAAGCGGCCCGCGCACCAGATGGGCTTTGCCGCTCCAGCTCGGGCCAAGCGGGTTCGCCAGCGTCAGCGTGGCTGCGGTGCCCGCGGCCCAGATCAGCCCCGCGACGGCAGCCACGCCAAGCCGCACCCACCTGAGCCAGCCCGGCAGCGTCATCCGGTAAAGCTGCGCCAGCGCCACGATCAGCCAGGGCATGGCATTGAGCGCGATCCCCCAATGGGTGGAGAGGCTTTCGCTGCTTGCGTCGAGACCGTCCAGCCAGCGGGTGATGAGGACGTTGGCCAGAAGCGCTGCCGCCGAAGCGCCGCCGCTTTCAAGGAAGGCGCGGGGTGCGGGGCGCGGCAGGTCGCGGAGAAGCTGGATCGCCGCGAAGGCGGCCAATGCGACGCCGCCATAGGACGCATAAACCTCCCAGAGCGCGGCCTCACCGACCGCCCAGCCGAGACCGGGGTCGATCACCAGCCGCCAGCCGAGGAGGAGAACGCCGGCCTGCACGAACCAGCCCATCTCCGGCAGGCGGAAGCGGCGGTCGAGCGCGGCTGCGGCAACGAGGAGCGCGGC
Source organism: Rhodobacteraceae bacterium UBA6273 (assembly GCA_002440625.1). Classification (GTDB taxonomy): domain Bacteria; phylum Pseudomonadota; class Alphaproteobacteria; order Rhodobacterales; family Rhodobacteraceae; genus Albidovulum. The sequence continues at coordinate 3,164 of DJUV01000218.1, forward strand.
CAGAGCCACCGTCAATGCGCCCTTGGTCGTCACAAGGAAGAGCGCCAGCGCGATCAGCGACAGGGCCGAGAGCGTCGCATAGGCGGCGCGGCGCATATCCTCGCCATCGGCACGGGCAAACCTGAGCGCCATCGCCACCATCAGCGCGGCCAGCGCGATGATATGGAGCGCCCAGAGATAGGGGCCGAGGACCAGCGCGGGCTGCCAGCAAAGCTCCAGCGCCAGCGCCGTCATCGGCGCGGCGAGTGCCGCCGCCGCCGCCCAGCCGTACTTCAGAAGCCCGGCGAAGCGCCCGCTCGTCATCGCCGCCGCGAGCGTCATCAGCGTGGCAAGCCCGAGGATCAGCGCAGCCGTCATCGGAGCCGAGGTCTCGGGCGCGCGGACCGCCAGCGCCGCAGCTTCATAGTCGCCGAAAAGCGGCCCGTAGTTCAGCGCCTCATCCACCACCTTCAGAACGAAAGCGAGCATTGGCAGCGCGGCGAGGTCGGCCAGCCCGCGTGCTCCGGGCGACCAGATCGCAAGCGCGACGGCCAGCACCGCCAGTGACAAGAGAACCAGAACCGACTCCGCCCCGGTTGCCGCCGGCAGGATGAGGAGCATCGCCGAAGTGGCCGCAACCGCACCAACCGCCAGCAGGACCGGGAAGGCGGCAAGCTTTGCGTCCTTGTTCCAGAGAAACTCCGACACCATCGGGCCGGCTTGATCGGGGGCAATGCCCCGCGCCGGAACAAGCACCGCCATCAGCGCCAGCGCCATCAGCGCGAAGGCCGCCCAGCCGGCGCCGCCGGTGCCGACCAGCACCAGCCAGACGCCGCCGAACCCAAGGGCCAGCGCCAGCACCGACACCCAGGCCCAGCGCCTGAGCGTGTCGACGAAAAGCCCGACCCCGGCGATCAGGACGAAATAGGCATAAAGCCAATAGGGCGCATCGCTTTCCCCGCCCACGGCGAAGGGCGCTGCGGCGGCGCCGAGCAAGCCGATAGCGGCAAGAAACGGCCCGTAGAGCCAGCCGAGCAGGATGGCGAGGCCTGCGGTCGCCACCAGCCCGACAAAGGCGGTGCCTGAGCCGATCAGGTCGTAAAGCTGGCGCGCGGCGATGATGCCGCCGAAGACCGAGACGATCCCGGCGCCGGAAAAGGTCGAAGGCAGGTAGGCGGTCGCATCGCCCTCACGGTCGCCCCAACGGCGGCGGAACCATTCGCCGCCGCCGATGAGGGCAAGGCCGAAAAGGATCGCCGCCGCGACACGGGCGGCGGGCGGCAGGAGGCCGCGCTCCACCCCGTATTGGACGAAGAAGATCCCGGCGAGCGCCAGCGACAGCGCGGAAATCGCATAGACCCAGTTGAGCCGGAGCCAGGCCATGAGCCGGTCGGGGAGCGAGGGGCCGGAGGGCGCCGCCCGTGCCGGGCGCGGCGGCGGCGGGGTGGCGCCAGCGGGGACCGGGCTACCCCAGGGATCGCGGCGCGGTGGCTCTGCTGGCGGCACAGCGGCGACCGCAGGTATTTCGGGAAGGTCCGGCGCGGCGGGTTCCACCACCGGCTCCGACAAGACCGTTTCCACTGGGGTGGCGGCGGACTCTGCGACTGCGGAAGGCCTGGGCTGGGCCGGGGTTTCCCGAACCGCCAGTTCCAGCACCTTCCGTTCCAGATGGGCCACACGCTCCTTCAGCCGCGAGACCGAGACCAAGAGCACGATCACCGCCACCGGTATCGCCAGAACGGCGAGCACCGCCAACACAGCAAGCATTTCCATCCCGTCCCTCGGTCCCGCCCCGGCCTATCCTGTCCGGCTGAGCCTATTCATATCAGGCAGATAGCGGGGGGGAAGTCAGGAATCGCTGGCCTCACTCGCGCCCTTCTCGCCGCGCGCGGTGCCGAAAAGACCGGCAAGCGCCCGGCTGACGAGGTTCGTCACCTTCGGTTTCGGCAGGGCGGCGAAAGGCAAAGGCCGGCAGACTTCGACCGCCGCGACACCGACGCGGGCAGTCAAGGCGCCGTTCACGACGCCCTCGCCGAAGCGGCGCGAGAGCTTCGAGAGAAGCCCGCCGCCGGCGATGGAATGGATGAGGTCATCGCCCACCGCCACCGCGCCGGTCGCGACAAGATGGGTCAGCACGGTCCTGAGAAGCCGCCAGCTTCCCAAGGCCCCGGCGCGGCCGCCATAGATCTCCGCGATCCGCCGGATCATCCTGAGGTTCGCCATCAGCGCCGCCGCCACATCGGCGAGCGCCAGGGGAACGATCGCCGTCACTGTTGCCACCTGCCGTGCCGCCGCCTCGATCTGAAGCCTTGCCGCGCTGTCGAGGGGGGCCATCAGTTCCGCTTCGGCCAAGGCCAGCAGCGCGTCGGCGTCGAAGACATCGCCCGCCCGTTCCTTCAGCCTGGCGCGGCCCCATTCGGTATCGGGCCGCCCGGCATAAAGCACCTCGATCTGGCCGACGACCTTCCTCGCCGCCTTCAGGTCATGGCTGGCGATGGCCGCAAGGGCGGCCTTGTGGACACCGTCGAGCCGCATCAGCCGGGCATAAGCCGACCATTCCCGGAGTGCCACCATCAGCGAAGCAAGGACGAATAGCCCGACCAGCACCGCGGCGACCCAGCCGAGAAGTGGATATTCGGCGAAAAGCCGGTCGATGAAGGCCCAGGCCGCGACACCGAGGATGAAGGTGAAAAGGGCCGAGGCCGACATCCAGAAGAACCGCCCGAGGCGTGACCGCGGCCGTGCCGCCAGAAGCGCCACTGCCTGCATCGCCCGGCCTTCGGGCGGAGGGGCCATCACCTCAGGCACCGGCGGCGCGCGGTCGGGGCCATGCGTCGCCGGTGTGTCCAGTTCGATCAGCACCGGGCCTTTCGGTTTCATCATGCCCGTCTCCTCACAACTTGTCGCCGATCAGGAATTCCGCCGCCCGGTCGAGCCTGATATGCGGCGGCCCTTCGCCCGGCTTCAGCGCCAGCCGCGCCGGGGCGAAAGCCATGACGCTGTAATCGGCATCGAGCCATTTGACCGCCCCTTCTCGCGCCGGCGACAGGATCGCGGCGGGGTTTTCCGGCAATTCCCCGGCATACATCGCGGCCTCCTTCCCCGTCGAGAGAAGCCGCCCGCGCACGGCATCAAGAACGCTGCCGCCATGCGTCACCTGCTCCTCGACCGTCGCCCGGACGCTGGCGATGGACATGGCGGCCGTGTCGGCGCCGGCAAACTCCGCCCGGTCCTTCGCCTCGCGCATCAGCGCCGCCATGATCCCCGTGAGGCGCATGTGCTGGCCGTGGTGGAGATGGTCGGCCTTGGTCGCGGCGAAGAGGATGCGCTCCACCCGCTTCCCGCCGAGGAGCGAGGACAGCCAGCCGTTCCGCCCCGGCCGGAAGGCCGCGAGGATGCTGGCCATCGCCGCGCGCATATCCTCGACCGCGCGCGGCCCGGAATGGATGGCGCCGAGGACGTCGACCAGCACCACCTGACGGTCGATGCGGGCGAAATGGTCGCGGAAGAAAGGTTTCACCACCTTCGCCTTGTAGGCGTCATAGCGCCGCTCCATCTCGCGCCTCAGCGATCCGCGCGGGGCGGGACCGGCTTCGGGCAGCGGCGCGAAGGTCAGGACCGGCGATCCGGCAAGCTCGCCCGGCAGGAGGAAACGGCCGGGGGTGCAGTCGGAAAAGCCGGCCTTGCGGGCATTGGTAAGGTAGAGGGTGAAGCTTTCGGCCAGCGCCTTGGCCGTCACCTCATCCAGCGGCTTTGCGGCATCGGTCGCCGCCGCCAGCGTCAGGAACCCCCGCGCCTCGTTACGGGTCGCGATCCGACCCATGACCTCTTTCGACCAGGCATCATAGCTCTGGTCGAGGAGCGACAGGTCGAGGAGCCATTCACCGGGGTAGTCGACAATGTCGAGATGCAGGGTGCGGATACCCCTGAGCGCGCCCATGATCCCGCCGTCCTGCAGCCGGAAAGACAGGCGCAGCTCGCTGACCGCGCGGGTGCTTTCGGGCCAGCGCGGCTCCGGCCCGGTGAGGGCGGCCAGATGCGCCTCGTAATCGAAGCGCGGCACGGTATCGTCGGGCTGCGGCTGGAGAAAGGCGGAAAGGATGCGCCCCTCGGCAGCGGCGCGCAAGGCAGGCATCCGCGCCCGGTCCATCAGGTTGGCGACGAGCGAGGTGATGAACACGGTCTTCCCCGCGCGGGAAAGCCCGGTCACGCCGAGCCGGATCACGGGATCGGAAAACGGCTGCGCCAGCCCCTGGCCGATCCCCCCGATGCCGCGCAGGAGATCGCCTGCTAGATCGCCGATGCTCAATTCGCCCCGCCTTTTTCCTTTGCCGCTTCAAGATAGGCTGCAAGGGCGCGGCTGTGTAGGGGCGATTGCCAAGCGGCCAAGCTGCGGCCTTACCCAATTGTCGCCTGTCTTTCGACAAAACCGGTTTCCACTTTTGTCGGACAGGCTTTATTGGAACCCCATGCCGAGATATGCGCTCAGGATCGAATACCACGGCGGCCCCTTCGCGGGGTGGCAGCGCCAGGCCGGCCAGCCCTCGGTGCAGGCGGCGGTGGAGGCAGCACTTCGCGCCCTCGACCCCGACCAGCCCGGCATCGCGGCGGCGGGGCGGACCGATGCCGGCGTCCATGCCACCGGGCAGGTCGCCCATGCGGATCTGTCGCACGACTGGGAGCCGTTCCGTCTCTCCGAGGCGCTCAACTGGCACCTGAAGCCGGCGCCCGTCGCCATTCTTGCCGCGGCGCGTGTGCCGGAGGACTTCCACGCCCGCTTCTCGGCCACGGAAAGGCGCTATCTCTTCCGCCTGATCGCCCGCCGTGCGCCCCTGACCCATGACAAGGGGCTGGCCTGGCAGGTCCTGAACCCGCTCGATGCCGGGGCCATGCGCGAAGCCGCCGCCCATCTCATCGGTCGGCATGACTTCACCACCTTCCGCTCGGCGCTTTGCCAGTCGGCAAGCCCGGTGAAGACGCTGGATGAGATCGCCATCGAAGAACTGGCCCTGCCGCAGGGCACGGAATACCGCTTCCGCCTTCGCGCGCGGAGCTTCCTGCACAATCAGGTGCGCTCCATCGTCGGCACGCTGGAACGGGTCGGTTCCGGCGCGTGGCAACCTGACCGGGTGAAAGACGCGCTCGAAGCGAAGAACCGCGCCGCCTGCGGCCCGGTCTCACCGCCGCAGGGGCTGTACCTGACCGGCGTCGGCTATCCCGAAGATCCCTTCGCCTGAGCTTCTTCGTTGTCCAAATACCCCGGGTGGGTCCGGGAGGGCGGCGCCCTCCCGGCGACCTCAGGCAGCGCTCGGCCTCAGGAAGGAAGCCCGGACGGACCGGAACCGGCATCGAGAAGCCGGCGCACCTCGTCCCTCAGTTCCTTCAGCTCGAAGGGCTTGGCAATGAAACCGTCCGCCCCAAGCTCAAGCCCCTTGCGGCGCTCCATGGTCGAACCGCGCGCGGTCATCATCAGGATCTTCACATCCTTCAGTGCCGGGTCCATGCGGACGGTCTGGCAGATCTCATAGCCCGAAACCTCGGGCAGCATGACGTCCAAGAGCACCAGATCGGGCGCGGTATCGCGGATCTTCGGCAAGGCGTCGGCGCCATTGGCGATGCGCTCGTGGGCATAGCCCTCGCGGGTCAGGACATAGTCGAGCGCGAGCGCGATGTTGTCCTCGTCCTCGATGATCAGGATACGGTGTCTCAGGGCTGGAACCGTCATGCAATCCTCCGCATCCGCGGCTGAGGAACCAAATTCTTTGGAAAGGATACAGGGGCCTGGCAACTGTCGCCCCCCTCCGTGTGGACCCGGCGACAGCGCCGCCGGGTCCGTTTTATCCCGTGAGTGGGGTCGGTCAGTTCGCGCCGTCGTCGGCGAAGATCGACTTCTTGTGGGTGCCGTTCGGAACGAAGAGCGTCCCGATCACCACCGTCATCAGCGCCACGATGATCGCATACCAGAGGCCGGCGTAGATGTTGCCGGTCTGCGCCGAGATCGCGAAGGCGGTCGCGGGCAGGAGGCCACCGAACCAGCCGTTGCCGATATGGTAGGGCAGCGACAGGCCGGAGTAGCGGATGCGGGTCGGGAAGAGTTCGACCAGCATGGCCGCGATCGGGCCGTAGACCATCGTCACCAGGATGATGAGGTAGGTCAGGATCGCCACGATGGCGAGCTTCTGTCCGGTGAAGATGTCGAGGAAATGCGCGGCCTTGGCGACGGTTTCGTTGTTCTCGGCAACGAGCGGGTAGCCCGCCGCCTTGAGCGCCTCGTTGACGGATTTCTCGAAGGCGGGTTTCACCGCGCTCGCGTCGTCGAGGGCTTTCTGCGCTGCGTCGATGGCAGCCTGATCGGTGCCGGCCTTCGCGGTTTCCAGAGCGGCCTTGGCGTCGGCGATCGCCTTGGCGTTCTCGGCGCCGTCATAGCCGTTGATCATCGTGTCGCCGATCTGGACCGTCGCGATGGTGCCGGCCGGCGCGTCAACCGTGGTGGAGTTCACCGAGGTCTTCGACAAGAGCGCCTTGGCGATGTCGCAGGAGGTGGTGAACTTCGCGGTACCCGTCGGGTTGAACTGGAACGAGCACTTTTCCGGGTCGGCAGTCACGGTGACCGGGGTCTGTTGCGCTGCATAAAGGGCCGGGTTGGCAACGCGCGTCAGCGCCGGGAAGACCCACATGTAGGTCAGCGCGGCGATGAGGCAGCCGGCGAGGATGATCGGCTTGCGGCCGATCCGGTCCGACAGCGAACCAAAGAAGAGGAAGCCCCAGGTGCCGATGATAAGCGACCATGCCACGAAGACGTTGGCCGAGAAGCTGTCCACCTTGATGACGTTCTGCATGAAGAAGAGCGCGTAGAACTGGCCCGAGTACCAGACGACGGCCTGACCGGCGGTGAGGCCGAAGAGCGCGATCAGCGCGATCTTGGCGTTCTTCCACTGGCCGAAAGCTTCGCGCAGCGGTGCTTTCGACTGGGCGCCTTCTTCCTTCATCTTCTTGAAAGCCGGCGATTCATTCATCTGAAGCCGGATGTAGAGAGAGATGAGCAGAAGGAAGATCGAGCCGAGGAACGGAATGCGCCAGCCCCAGAGATCGAAGGCCTTGATCATCTTCGGCGTGCCGTCGGCATTCATCACTGCGGCGCCAGCCGCATCAAGAACCGCAGTGGGTTCCCAGTTGCCGTTGACGTAACCCTGCACCGACAGGATGACGATCAGTGACAGCAGCAGACCGAGCGTCGCCGTGGTCTGGATAAAGGCCGTAAAGTAGCCGCGCTGGTTGGCGGGCGCGTGTTCGGCGACGTAGACCGCCGCACCGCCGTATTCGCCGCCAAGGGCAAGGCCCTGCAGCATGCGGAGCGCGATCAGGATGATCGGCGCGGCCATGCCCCAGCTCGAATAGCCGGGCAGCAGGCCGACGAGGAAGGTCGACAGACCCATGATCATGATGGTCATCAGGAAGGTGTACTTCCGGCCGATGAGGTCGCCGAGAGACCCGAACACCAGCGCGCCGAACGGACGGACGATGAAGCCGGCGGCAAAGGCCAGAAGCGCAAAGACGTTCCGCGTCGCTTCCGGGAAGGACGTGAAGAACTGCGCGCCGATGATGGCCGCGAGCGAACCGTAGAGATAGAAATCGTACCATTCGAAGATGGTGCCGGCGGATGACGCGAGGATAACCTTCTTTTCCTCTGCGGTCATCGGCCGGGAGCGGTTCGAGGCCGCGTCCAGGCTGGTCATTGTCATTGTCTCACTCCCCTATCGGCCCGGGCATTTGCCCCTGGCCTTCGTGATCCGGCGTTCAGTCTCCTCGCGGAGTGCGGTCTCCCGGGCCTCGCCGACTGGCCCGCCGCGCATTTCCTGTTGCCCTCGCCCCGTAGCCGGGGCGGCGACGTCTTATCCGGTCTGCCGCGCGACGATGGTGCCGAGCGCATCGGCGATATCGCCGATGGCGCCCATCGCATCGACAGACTCGAGCACCCCGAGAGTCCGGTAGTGCGCGATCAGCGGCGCGGTCTGCGCGTGGTAGGCCTGAAGCCTGGCGCGCGCGGTTTCCGCATTGTCATCGGCGCGGCGCTTGAAGGCGGTGCCGCCGCATTTGTCGCAGGTGCCGGCCCTTGCGGTCGGCTTGCCGGTGTCGTGATAGCCCTCGCCGCAGGTGGCGCAGGTGAAGCGCCCGGCGACGCGGCCGACCATCGCTTCGTCATCCACCTCAAGGCTGATCGCGGCGCCGACCTTCTGGCCGGTCCGTGCGAGAAGTCCGTCGAGCGCCTCGGCCTGGCCGGCGGTGCGCGGGAACCCGTCGAGGATCACCCCGGCCCTCACATCCGCCCCGGCCATCCGGTCGGCAAGGATCGCCAGAACGGTGTCGTCAGACACTAGGCCGCCGGCCTCCATCACCGATTTCGCCGCGCGGCCCGCCGGAGTTCCCGCCGCGACGGCGGCGCGGAGAAGATCGCCGGTCGAAAGCTGGATCAGGCCGAAGCGCTCCTCCAGCAGTCGCGCCTGCGTGCCCTTGCCGGCACCCGGAGGCCCGAGAAGGATCAGGACGGCCGGGGTTGTCGTCACCTCGTTCATCCCGTCAGGCCCGGTTCATGCGGTTGTTGATGAGCTCTTCGACCACCGAAGGATCGGCGAGGGTCGAGATGTCGCCGAGCGCGCCGTAGTCGTTCTCGGCGATCTTCCGCAGGATGCGGCGCATGATCTTGCCGGAACGGGTCTTGGGCAGGCCCGGCGCCCACTGGATCAGGTCGGGCGAGGCGATGGGGCCGATCTCGGTCCGCACCCATTTCACCAGTTCCTTGCGCAAGTCCTCGGACGGGGCGATGCCGTTCATCAGGGTGACATAGGCGTAGATGCCCTGGCCCTTGATTTCGTGCGGGTAGCCGACGACGGCAGCCTCGGCCACGTCCTGATGGGCAACAAGCGCGCTTTCGACCTCGGCGGTGCCCATGCGGTGGCCGGAGACGTTGATGACGTCATCGACGCGGCCGGTGATCCAGTAATAGCCGTCCTTGTCGCGACGGCAGCCGTCGCCGGTGAAGTAGTAGCCGCGATACTGGCTGAAATAGGCTTCCTGGAAGCGCTCGTGATCGCCCCAGAGCGTGCGCATCTGGCCCGGCCAGCTGTCGGCGATGCAGAGGACGCCCTCGGCCTCGGTCTCGCCCTGCCGCACGGCGGTGGCGGGATCGAGGATCACCGGCTTCACGCCGAAGAAGGGCAGCGTGGCGGCGCCCGGCTTGGTCGGGATCGCGCCCGGCATGGGCGTGATCATGTGGCCGCCCGTCTCGGTTTGCCAGAAGGTGTCGACGATCGGGCATTTGCCCTTGCCGACATGCTTGTCGTACCAGATCCAGGCTTCGGGGTTGATCGGCTCACCCACCGAACCGAGGACGCGGAGCGAGGAGAGGTCGTGCTTTTCGACCCATTCCGGCCCCTGCCCCATCAGCGACCGGATCGCCGTCGGCGCCGTGTAGAACTGGGTGACCCTGTGCTTGGCGCAAACCTCCCAGAAGCGGCCTGCATCGGGGAAGGTCGGCACGCCTTCGAACATCAGCGTGGTAGCCCCGTTCGCAAGCGGGCCGTAGATGATGTAGCTGTGGCCGGTGACCCAGCCCACGTCCGCGGTACACCAGAAGACATCGCCTTCCTTGTAGTCGAAGACGTATTGATGCGTCATCGCGGCATAGACGAGGTAGCCGCCGGTGGTGTGGACGACGCCCTTCGGCTTGCCGGTCGAACCCGAGGTGTAAAGGATGAAGAGCGGGTCTTCGGCATTCATCGGGCGCGGCGGGCATTCCGGGCTGACCATGTCCATCATGGCAAGCACATCGACATCGCGGCCGTTCACCCAGGAAATCTGGTCGCCGGTATGCTTGACGACAAGGCACCGCACCTTGTCCGAGCAGTGCAGCAAGGCCGCATCGGTGTTGGATTTCAGCGGAGTGCGCTTGCCGCCGCGCGGGGCAGAGTCCGCCGTGATGACAAGCTTCGCGCCGGAATCGTTGATCCGGTTGGCAAGCGCGTCGGGCGAGAAACCGGCGAAAACGATGGAATGGATGGCGCCGATCCGCGCGCAGGCGAGCATGGCATAGGCCGCTTCGGGGATCATCGGCAGGTAGATGACGACGCGGTCGCCGCGCATGACGCCCTGCGACAGGAGGACGTTGGCCATCTGGTTCACCTTCCGCGACAGTTCGCGGTAGGTGATGTGGCGGGCCGGGGTCTTCGGATCATCGGGTTCCCAGATGATCGCGGTCTGCAGCGCACGGTCCTTGAGGTGCCGGTCGATGCAGTTGACGGCGACGTTCAGGACGCCATCCTCGAACCATTTGATCGAGACCTTGCCGAAGGTGAAATCGGTGTCTTTCACCTTGGCATAGGGCTTGATCCAGTCGAGGCGCTTGCCCTCATTGCCCCAGAACTTGTCGGGATCGCTGATCGAAGCGGCATACATCTCACGGTAGACCTCGGGGGTCGCATGTGCGTTTTCGAACCCGGCGGGGATCGCCCGCATTTCCGTGGCTTCGACCGAAGCTTGCCCGCCTGCGCTCATAGCGATGACCTCCATAGTGATTTGCCCCCGCGATGCCGGCCCCGCGCAAGAATCTTGCGCATTCACATCGCGTCACGGGAAATAGTAAACTAAACGCTGGAAGATTTCTAACATATTTTAAACATTGGATTTTTATGTAAATTTATTCACTGAATTGATGATAATATTGTAAACGAATTGCCGCCCGCCCCGGCGAAACCCGCTGAAATCAAGGATTTGGCTGTTCACGGATCGGTGATGCGGCGGGCGGCGGCGGAAGTCAGGCGATTTCGCCGGAGTCAGCCGCCCGGAAGACCCGGCAAAGCGGCACTGCGACTGTTAACGCTGACACTTCAGTGGCGATTCGCGCGCGGGATTCGCGGCTCAGGAAACCGCGCCAGGCCGCATCCCGCCACCCGCTTCGGCCAGATCGCGCCGCGCCGCAAAGACCGCTTCCTCGATGTCGACCGCGTAGTGCGCGCGCGGTGCCCTGAGGCCGAGAGACAGCAGCGTGCGGCGGATGTCGGCGCTGGTGCCGCTGATGTAAAGTCGCCCGCCCTTCCGCGCCATCTTCCGCGCCAGAAGCTCCACCGAATGCGCCGCCGAACTGTCGAGGAACGGCACTTCGGTGAAGTCAATCACGAAGGCGCGCGGCCGGTCGGCGATGCGGTCCAAGACGGCGCCCACGGTCGAGGCGGCGCCGAAGAAGAAGGCGCCCTTGATCCGGTAGACCATGACATCCTCGCCGGTGGCGGTGCCGCTGTCGTATTCCGACAGCTCGTCCGCCCGGTCCTCGGACGCGATCGGCGCGCGCTCCTCGACCTGGGCGGCTTCGGACATGCGGCGGATGAAGAGCACCGCGCCGAGGACGAAGCCGACAAGGATGCCTTCCGTCAGGTCGCGGAAGATGACCAGCAGGAAGGTCACGAGAAGCACCAGCGCATCCCCGGACGAGGTGCGCAGGAGCATCCAGAACTCCTCCTTCTCGATCATGTTCCAGGCGACGATGGCCAGCACACCGGCCAGCGCGGCAAGGGGAATGGCCGAGGCGAGCGGCGCAAAGGCCAGCATGAAGAGAAGGACGAAGGCGGAATGGAAGATGCCGGCCATCGGACCATGCGCCCCGGCGCGGACATTCGTTGCGGTGCGGGCGATGGTCCCCGTCACCATGATGCCGCCGAAAAGCGCCGAGCCGATGTTGGCGATGCCCTGCGCCACCAGTTCGGCGTTCGAGCGGTGATGGCGGCCGGTCATGCCGTCGGCAACAACGGCCGAGAGAAGCGACTCGATGGCGCCGAGCAGGGCGAAGCTGAAGGCATAGGGCAAGGCCTGCATCAGAGCGGCGGGCCTGAGGTCAGGGATGGCCGGCGCCGGCAGAAGCCGCGGCAATTCGCCAAAGCGGCTGCCGATGGTTTCGACCGGCAGCCTGAACATCGCCGCGACGACCGAGGCCGCGACGACGGCGATCAGAAGCCCCGGCCAGTGCGGCTTGATCCGCTTCAACCCCTGGATCATTGCGACGGTGCCAAACGCCACCGCCACCGCCTGCCAGGTCACGGTGTAGCGCGCCTGCCAGAGAGCCTCGATCTTCGGCCAGAGCGCAGCAGGCTCAGACCCTGCCAGCGTCAGGCCGAAGAGGTCCTTGACCTGGCTGGCAAAGATGATGACAGCGATGGCCGCCGTGAACCCGACGGTCACGGGATAGGGGATGTACTTGACATAGGTCCCGAACCTCAGGAACCCCGCCACGGCCAGAAACACCCCGGCCATCAGCACCGCCGTAGACAGCCCGGCCACCCCTATGTCGGCCACGCAGATCGCGACCAGCACGATGAAGGCGCCCGCCGGACCGCCGATCTGGAAGCGGGAGCCACCGAGGGCCGAGACGAGGGCGCCGCCCACGATAGCCGTGAACAGCCCCCGTTCCGGCCCGACGCCTGACGCGATGGCGATGGCCATGGACAAGGGTAGCGCTACGATCGCGACGGTCAGCCCCGCGATGACGTCGGCCCTGAGCTCCCGCCGGCCGTAGCCCTCGCGCAGCACTGTTGCCAGCTTGGGAAGAAACTGTTCGCTGAAACTTGGGGTTGCGCTGCGCATGGCCGGGCTCTCGGTCGCCGATTTCTGCCTTGCGCCGGACCCTGATGAGTGGTCCGACTGCTGTCAAGCACCCCCTTCATTTCACGATCCGGAAGACCATGACGACCGACCCGCCGAAGACCCTCCGCGACACGGATGACGAGGCCCGGCATCTTGTGCGGCAGCTTCTGACAACGGCGCGCATTGCAGCCCTCGCCGTAACCGATCCTGAACACGGTGGCCCCTATGTCAGCAGAATTGCCTTTTCTGTCAGTCCTGACGGCGAATTCCTGACGCTGATCTCCGACCTTTCATATCATGCCCGCGCACTGAAGGCCGATCCGCGCGCGGCCCTTCTGATCGGCGAACCGGGTGCCAAGGGCGACCCATTGACCCACCCGCGCCTCTCGCTCAGGGCCACCACCCATGTGGTGCCGATGGGCGAGGAACATGCGCGCCGCCGCGAGGGCTGGTTGCAACTCCACCCAAAGGCGAAACTCTATGTCGATTTTCCTGACTTCCGTTACCTGATCTTCGAAATTCACGGCGGACATCTCAATGCCGGCTTCGGCAAGGCCTATGCTCTTGCAAAAAATGATCTTACAGTTTGGTAATGTAGCGAAAATCGGATTGTCGCCTGTCGCGCCATAACGGACGGAACACTTTGAGAGACTTCAGCCCAGCCTGGCAGGACGATGTGCACCGCCAGCTTGCGCGGCTGAAGGCCGATCTGGTTTCCCGCCACGCCGGAATTCTACTGACCTTTGCCCTCGGCTCGTTTCTCCTGCCGTTCTGGGTGATCTTCTTTTGCTACATCGCCTTGATCGGCGCTGACATTGCCCAGACGCGGCTCCTGCGTCGCCTTGCGCATGAGCCGTCACGGTTGCGCAACCTGATGTTCCTTGTCGTCTCGGCGCTGACCAATGTGTTCTACCTCCTGCCCGCGGCACTGGTCTGGCGGATGGACGATCCGCTGCTGAAGTTCCTTGCCTTCCTCGCCGTTGTCGGCGCCCTCCTCAATGCCTCCAGCGTGCGCTCCGCCCATCTGCCCTGCGGCATCGCCACCGGGCTGCCCGCGGCGCTGGTCGCCCTCTGGATGCCGCTTTCGGAAATGACGAGCACCGAAACGGAGCTGAGTGGCGCGCTGGCGCTTGGCGGCTGCATCGCGCTCTTGGGCTATTTCATCTCGGCGCTTTTGCAGAACCATCGCGCCCAGCGCGATCTGGTCGAGGTCGCCGAGCGAGCCCGCGAAGCGAGTGCCGCGAAGACACGGTTCCTCGCCGCGATGGATCATGAGGTGCGGACGCCGCTCAACGCGCTCCTCGGCCACAGCCAGCTCCTGCGGGAAGCGACCGGCATCGAGGCGGCGCGCGGTCACGCCGCCCAGATCGAGCTTGCCGCCCGCGGCCTTGAAACGCTGGTCGAGGATGTCGTCGACCTTTCTGCCGCCGCCGAGGGCAAACTTCAGTTCCGCCCCGCCACCGTCGTCATCCGGCCCGAGATCGAACGGATCGAGCGGCAGATCCTGCCGCTCATCGGCGGGACTTCCGCGCGCATCACCACCGAGGTTGCCCCCGAAGTACCGGAATTCGGCCGCTTCGATCCGGTCCTCTTGCGCAAGTGCCTGACCCATCTTGCGAGCATCGCGATCAGCGAGCACGATCTGGCCCAACCGGTCGAGCTCAACGCCCGCTGCGCCCTTGCGCCGGGCCGCAAGGATCGCCTGCGGTTCACGATGGCGGCTGACAAGCCTGCCGCCGTGCTTCCCGATGCCAGTGAACGTCCCCGCCTTGCCGGACTTGAAGGCGAAACCATCGGTCTTTCGCTCGTGAACAGCATCGCCGCGGTGATGGGGGCGAACAGCGCTGTCCTGCGGGCACCGGACCATACGCTTGTGGCCCGGATCGAACTGCCCTTCGTCACGGTGCCCGATCCGCCAGCGACGGGGGCGGAGACAGTCTATGGCCGGCTCCGCACCCTTGTCGTCGACGACATCTCCAGCAACCGGCTCGTCGTTGCCCAGATGCTGCGCAGCCTCAGGATCGAGGCGACCGAAGCAGCCAGCGGTCCCGATGCTCTCGAACGCTTGGCGGCCGGTGAATACGACCTCGTGCTACTCGACATGAACATGCCGGACATGGACGGCGAGGCGACGCTGCAGTCAATCCGGCAGTCCGGCGCGCCTTGGGCCAATGTGCCCGTGGTCGCGCTGACGGCCGATACGCTCGGCAATCTGCGCGACCATTACCTGCATATCGGCCTGAATGGCTTCCTGACAAAGCCCCTCGACCGCCGCGTGCTCTGGTCCGAGATTCTGTCAGCCTGCCCGCCGCCTCCGCCGCTCTAGGTTCAGTTCGGGTTGTCCATGCGGAGAGTGACCAGCACCGATCCCTTGGACCCGCCCAGCCAGTTCAGCGTGACCCGGTCCTTCGACGCCCCCTGCTCAACCGCCGCGTAAGGCATGTCGCTCCGCCGCTCCCCGACCGGGCCGGTGATCATCCCTTGTGCAACCACCGCTTCCACGTTGCGCGCCCAGCCGCCGAACGGGAGGTATGCCGCGCCATCCACCGTCCAGACCGTCGCGATGCTCGCCTGATCGTGGCGGATGCGGACCGGGTTCGCGCAAAGCTGCGTCACGGCAGTGAAGCTGTTCGCCCCGACCGAAATATTGCGCATCCGGGCGTTGTCGAGTGGAGCAAACGTCGTGTCCACCGCCTCGATGCGGTCAACCGCCCCGTTCAGGGCTTTGAACACATTGCCACTGAGGTTCAGCCCCTGGACGAAATGCCCCGCGCCATAGGGCTTGATGACAAACCAGCGAAACCAGGGCGCCACATCGCTTGCAGTAAAGCTGTTGCCGGTGACGGTCAGCCCGCTGAAGGAATACTGGTTGGCGAAGGACGGATCGCTTTCATACTCGTTCGTCCACTCGATGTACGAATTGTCGATGTAATTGCCCGTCAATGTCGTCTTCACATCAGTGCCTGACAGGACGAGGCCAGGAAGCCGCACCCCCGCGGCCTGATCGTCGCCCTGAAACCAGTGATTGCCCGAGATGAGATTGCCCGCCCCGCCAAGGACGCCGAAATGCCGGAAGTGCATCGCCCGGTTGTCGCGGATCTTCAGGTCGTTGTTATTGGCATTGAAGCCGATCGACTGGCGGTCCTGCGACCGGAGCGGGCTTTCATTCGACGCGAACTGGCAGCGGTCGATCATCATGCCCTGGCAGCCGTCACCGATGGAGGTGATGCCGCGGTCGCGGGGCTTGGTGACATGGCAGTCGCGGATCTGGAACACCGACCCGCTCGGCGCCAGCATGATGGCGCTGGCGATGCCGTTGCACTGCAACTCGAGATCGTCGAGCGTCATTTTCGACAGCGCCGAAAAGCCCGCGAAATCGAGGACATACTTGAACCGGGTGAAGGTGTAGACCTGCGTTCCCGCCGCGCCGTAAAGCGGCTGGCTCAGCGCCACCGTCGCCGCCCCGACATTGACCGAGGTCACATAAACCTCGCGCCCAACCCCGGTGCCCGTGACCAGCGACCCCACCGCGACGTTGGCGATGTTCACCACACCCGTCAAAACCCGCTCGTTCGCCGTGCTGTATGTCGCCTGCGAGGTTGCGACGGTCGGCGCCCAGGCGGGGCCGTCGATGACGTTGAACTGCCCGTTGCGGATCACGCGGCGGGTGGCGAAGGTGGTCTTGTTGTTCACCGCCGCCTGCATGTCGATCGGCGCCGTCACCTCGATCCGCCGGCCGCAAAGATCAAGCGACTCGTGGTCGGCGAAGTTCAGAAGCGCCTGGAACGCCTTCCTGAACCCAAGCTCCTCGTCGCCGAAGGCCGCGGCATAGCTGTTGAGGTCAAAGCTCCGCGTCATGGCGAGACGGCGGTTCACCGGCATCGTCACCCTGCCCTCGAACCGCGCCGGCGCCTCGATAGTGACATCGCCGTCAAGGAAATAGGTCCCGGCCGAGATCAGGAGCGTGCGCCCTGTCGCTGCCGCAGCAGCATCCGCCGCCTCGAAGGCCGCCGCGTCATTGGCGATGCCGTCACCCACCGCGCCGTAATCGCGCACATCGACAACGTCGAGCATGTTGCGCAGGAAAACCGAGGTCACATCCTCGATCTCGATATCGTCGATGCGCACCACGCCGCCATTCGGCCCGGTCAGGTCCAGCCCGAAATGGCCAAAGATCGCCGCCGTGCCCCAGCTCATGCCGACGCCCGTTCGCCTGCCGGTGCCGACGATGGCCTCAACCGTCTCGACCTTGCCGTAGGCGGTCAGTTGCACCGGCGCCCCCGTCTCGACCACGCCCGGCACCTGCACATTGCCGGCACCCCCCGCCCACCCGGCGATGCGCACCGCCGGGAGGTTGCCGCTCATCGCCTTGACCCTCGCTCGGACGCGGAGATAGCAGCCCGGCAGGATCGGCGTGTCGCCGGTATGGCGCAGCTTGACGGTAGCCGAGGATTTCAACAGTTCGAGGCAGCCGCCGAAATCCTGATCGGCCGGCACCAGCACCGCGTCGGGCGACCCGTTCCAGCTCGGCGCGCCCGGCGTGCCGTCGCCGCTCGACCAGAGATCAAGCCCCAGTTGGAACGCCGGCGGCATGAAGACCAGCCCGTCGGTAATCGCCTTGTTCATCGGTTGAACCCTTCTTGCTCTCGCGGCCCCGCATAGGCCGGACGGGAACGGGTTGCCCCTTCCCGCCCGCCGCTGCAGGCTGCCTGCTCCTGTCGGAAAATCCCTGGGGCGCACCGGCCCTCGCCGCCGGTTCTAGTACCCGGCGGTAAGAAAGCCCTTAGAGCACCGCGCGCTCTTCAGACCGCCGCGCCCTGATCCGGTACCGGCACCACGCCGTCGATCCGCCAGCCGCCGGTCCCGGGGATCATCTCATAGTCGAAAAGATGCAGCGCGCCGGCCCCGTCGCGGAACCCCATCCGCTGCACCCATTTGCCGCCCTCGGTCCTGAGGTCGAAATAGACGACCTCCGCGGGATGCCAGATCATCGGATAGCCCTGCCGCACCATGCCGCCAAAAATTTCCGGCGACGGAAAGATCGCCTGAATGCCCGGCGAGGCATAGGAATAGGCGGTCGGCAGATCGCCCGCGCCGAAAGCCGTGACCTGATCGCCGATGACATCGCGGATATCTGCCGCCTCGTCTGCCACAGCAAAACTGGCGGCAAGGCTCAGCACGGCAGCACCGGCCAGACGGATCAGCTTCATCTCCGCATCCCTCCACCAAACTGTTACAATGACAGTGTAGCTGCCCGGTGACGTGATCCAAAATCAATTCCCCTTGGCCGCTTCGCCCGGAGATCATCTTGCCCTTCGCCTTCCGACCTGACGACAAGTCCAGCGAAAAGTCCGTGCGCCGCATCGCTGGTGAACTTCTGGAAACCTCCCGCCTGATCCTCGGCGATGCGTCGCTGCCGCGTGCGACGCTGGTGCATGAGCTTCGCAAGAACGTGAAGAAGACCCGCGCGCTTCTCCGCCTCGTCCGCCCCGGCTTCCGCGACTTCGAACACCAGAGCGCCGCCCTGCGCGAGGCCGCTCGCCTCATCGCCCCGCTCCGCGATGCCGATGTGCTCACCCTGACCTTCGATCGCGCCGCCGGGCGAACCGATCTGCCGCGGGCGGAAACCGCCGCCCTCCGCGACCGCCTCGCCCCGGCCTCCGCCGAGGCGATCAAGCCCGAGGAGCGCCTTGAGGCGCATCGTCAGGCGCTTGCCGCCATCGAAGCGGGTGTCGACGACTGGAAAATCCGCCACAAGGGCTTCGACAGCCTCTCAGGCGGGCTTGAGCGGTCTTGGGACGCCTGCCGCCGCTCCATGCGCAAGGCGCGCGACAGGACGGATGCGGAGGCGCTCCACCTCTTCCGCAAGCGGGTCAAGGACCACTGGTATCACGCCCGCCTTTTCAGCCCGATCTGGCCCGAGATGATGGCCACCCATGTCTCCGCCTGCGACAAGCTTGGCGAGGCCCTCGGCGATGCCCGCGATCTCGCCATTCTGGTCGAAACCCTTGGCGGTGAGGCCTTTGCCGGTGACGACACCGCCACCGCGGTCGCCGACGCAGCGCGCGAGGAAGAAGCGAAGCTTCTCGCGAAGTCCTGGCGCGCCGGCGCGAGGCTCTTCGCTGAACCGGCCCCGGCCCTCGCCCGCCGTTGGCGGAACTGGTGGGATATCTGGCGCGGCTGAAAGGCCTCAGGCCCCCTTCAGCGCCTTTTCGATTAGAGCAATGCTCTCATCCACACCGTAAAGTGCGATGAACCCGCCGAAGCGCGGGCCCTGTGACGCGCCCAGAAGCACCTCGTAAAGCGCCGTGAACCAGTCGCGGAGCGGTTCGAACCCGTGCTCCTTGCCAACCGCAAAGACCATCGACTGCAAGGCCTCCGCGTCCAGCCCGCCGTCCCAGACCTTCAGCCGCGCGACGAGATCCTCCATCGCCGCGCGTTCCTTGTCGGAAGGCGCCCGGAAGACCCGGCCCGGGGCGACGAAATCGTTGAAATAGCGCACGGCAAACCCCGCCGCCGCATCCATCTGCGGGTTCTTCTCCGGCGTCGCCTCGGGCGCATAGCGCCGGATGAACCCCCAAAGCCCGTCCTTGTCCTTGGCTCCCGCGACACTCGCCAGATTGAGCAACATCGCAAACGGCACCACCATATCGGACTCGGGCGGCAACCCGTTGTGGATATGCCAGACCGGATTGGCGAGCCTCAACGCCTCATCCTGATCTGGGAAGGCGCGGAGCTGCTGGTGATACTCGTCCACCGCCTTCGGGATCACGTCGAAATGCATCCGCTTCGCCGTCTTCGGCTTCTGGTACATGAAATAGCCCAGCGATTCCGTCGCGGCATAGGTCAGCCATTCGTCGATGGTCAGCCCGTTGCCCTTCGACTTCGA
>DJUV01000350.1 GCA_002440625.1 Rhodobacteraceae bacterium UBA6273
CTGGACGAAGCCGCCAACCGCATCCGCGAAGAGGTCGATCCCGACGCCAATATCATCGTCGGCTCGACGCTGGACGACTCGATGGAAGGCAACATGCGGGTTTCGGTCGTGGCGACCGGCATCGACGCCGCCGTGTCGCATGTCGACATGCCGACGCCGCGCCGCCGGATGGCCGAGCCGCTGCCGGCCCCGGTCCATGTCCACCATGCCGCGCCCGAGCGTGCCGCGCCGCAACCCGAAGCGCCGCGCGCCTCGGACAACGCCTTCCGCCTCAGCCGCGAGGAGCGGGTCGAGGAGCCGGTCCGTGAGGAGCCCGCGCGCCACGAGCCGCGCACGCTTTTCGACGATGACAGCGCGGACGACGATCTGCCGCCGCCGGTCTACCGTCCGAGCCAGGCGCAAGCCGCGCCGCAGTCCTTCCATGTCGAGGATGACGCGGAAAGCTTCGTGGCGCCGCGTGCCCGCGCAGCCGGGACCCCGTCGCCCGAGGCGCTGGCGCGTCTGCAGGCTGCGGTCAACCGCCAACCGGTTTCGGCCGGACAGGGCCGCGCACCCGCGCCGCAGGCCCCTGCTGCCCCGGCGGCGAGCCAGCAGCATCCCTCGCGGATGCCGGAAAAGCCGCGCTTCGGCATCAACACGCTTCTGAACCGCATGGCGGGACACGCCTCGGACCAGAGCGCGCCGCCCACGGCCCGGACTCAGCCGGCGATGCGCCCGCAGCCCCGGATCAACTCGTCGTTTGACGACGAACCGGAGGCCGACCCAGATCAGGAGCGCATCGAGATCCCAGCGTTCCTGCGTCGCCAGGCAAACTGACGTTAGGTCACATGTGACCGGAAGGGCCGGAGCGATCCGGCCCTTTTCCATTTTGTGTCAACGGGTTGCACGGAGTTTTGCTGCGATGCGGCTTGACCTCGCTGCTTTGCAGCATCATTGTTACATTCCGTTGCAAAGAGTGAGTTGAGATTGGCCCCCATGACCTTTACCTCAATTTCACGAATACTAAGGGGGCCCATAGCGGGCTTGCGGGCTGACGTGCAGACCACCATCAAATCGCCGGTGACGTTCACGGGAACCGGGCTTCATTCCGGCCTCCGGGCGCGGATGACGATCAACCCGGCCTCGGCCGAATATGGTATCTGGTTCCGCCGCACCGACGTGATCGGCAAGGACCCGTTGGTGCCTGCCCGCTGGGACGCGGTGCCCAATGCCCGGCTCTGCACCGTGATCGAGAATGCCGCCGGCGTTCAGGTCTCGACCATCGAGCATGTCATGGCGGCGCTGGCCGGCTGCGGCATCCACAACGCGCTGATCGACATCGACGGGCCGGAAGTGCCGATCCTCGACGGCTCCGCCGCGCCTTTCGCCACCGGCATCATGGCGCGCGGCATCCGCGTCTTCGACGCGCCGCTGCGCTGCTACGAAGTGCTGAAGGCGGTCGAGGTGCGCGACGGCGAGGCCTTTGCCCGTCTGGAACCAGCCGAAACGCTGGAAATAGATTTCGCCATCGACTTTACCGATGCCGCCATCGGCCACCAGCGCAAGCATCTGGTGATGGCGAACGGCACTTTCCTGCGCGAGCTTTCCGACAGCCGCACCTTCTGTCGTCAGGCCGACGTGGATTTCATGCGCGACAACGGCCTCGCCCTTGGCGGCAGCTACGATAATGCCGTCGTCGTCGATGGCGACCGCGTGCTGAGCCCCGGCGGTTTCCGGCATCGCGACGAGCCGGTGCGCCACAAGATGCTCGACGCGCTTGGCGATCTTGCGCTCGCCGGGGCGCCGCTTCTTGGGCGCTACACCGGCAACCGCGCCGGCCATGCGATGACCAACAAGCTCCTCCGCGCCTTCTTCGCCACGCCGGGCGCTTACCGGCTGGTGGAATGCGACGCCGCGCGCCGCCGGCTGTTGCCCGGAAGCAGCATCAGCAAGGCTGACGTCCCGGCTGTCGCCTGACATCCCAAACGCAAGATTGCCGTTTTGCGCAGCCGATTTTTCTGTGCTAGGACGTGGCGAACCGCTCCGCGACGCAGGCCCCTGGAGGCCATTGCGGGGAAGCGGATGACTGAAGGCAGAGACGGGGGCGGGCAAGGAATGGTGCGGGCGAAAGAAGCGGCAAAACTTGTCGGCGCCCTGGTGCTGGTTGCGTCTCTGACGGCCTGCGGCGGGGGGGGCGGGAGCAAGGGGCCCGACCTTGAGAAGATGGATGCCGAGCAGATCTACAAGCTTGGCGAGTTCGAACTTGCGAACCGCGGCAAGCGCGACGGCGCCATCAAGTATTTCGCCGAGGTCGAACGGCTTTATCCCTATTCGGAATGGGCCAAGCGCGCGCTCATCATGCAGGCCTTCACCTATCACCAGGCCCGCAAGTACGAGGAAAGCCGGTCAGCCGCGCAGCGCTATATTGACACCTATCCGGCCGAGGAGGACGCAGCCTATGCGAAGTACCTGCTCGCGCTCAGCTATTACGACCAGATCGACGATGTCGGCCGCGACCAGGGCCTGACCTTCCAGGCGCTGCAGGC
>DJUV01000119.1 GCA_002440625.1 Rhodobacteraceae bacterium UBA6273
GCGACCAGCGCCTCGGCGATGCCGGGTGCCACGACGGCAAGCGAGGTGTTCTGCGAAATCGCGATCTGCTCGAAGGCAACCTTGATGCCCCAGACAGTGCCGAATAGCCCGATGAAGGGCGCGGTCGAACCGACGGTGGCAAGGAACGGTAGTCCGCCGGTGAGGCTTTCGGTCGCCTTGGCGATGGCCACGTCCATTGAACGGTCGATCCGCGCCTGCGCGCCGGCGATCAACTCGCCATCCTGCCGGTGGCTGCGGCGCCATTCGACCATGCCGGAGGCGAAGATCCGCTCGCTCGCCCCATCGGGCTGCGCGCCGATCTGGTCGAAAAGCTCATCAAGCGGCTCGCCCGACCAGAAGGCGCGGTCGAAAACCGCGGCCTCCTGCCGGGCTTGCCGGTAGGCGATGAACTTCTGAACGATGATGGCCCATGACCAGAAACTGGCCACGGTCAGAAGAAGCATCACCAGCTTGACGATGAACGAGGCGCGCCAGAAAAGCGCCAGCAGGGAAAAGTCGATATCCTGCGCCGTCGTCGCGAGGGTTTGGGTGTCCATGAATGTCTGCTCGCCGTTATGGGCCGTCTTTCGCGGCCCTGTTAGCAAGGATTCTAACCGGCTTTTAGGGGGAATGCCAACATATCTGCGTGACTTCCCGCAAGAGGGGCGAAACATCGCCCGGATCAGTGCAGTGCTGGGGCGATCCTGGCGCGCACCGAAGGCGGAATTCGCGCCGCATGACCGGATTCGGACAGGCAGACCAGGGTGACATGGGCCTGAAAGAGCCGCTCGCCCTGCCGGAGCACGGTTTGCTCGATCATGATCCGCGCCCCGGTTACGGCCTCGAACCTTGTCTCGACGACAAGTTCGTCGTCGAACCGCGCGGGTTTCAGATAGTCGGCCTCGACCCGGCGCACTGCGAATAGAATGCCCTCCTCGGCCTTCAGCCGGGTCTGGTCGATGCCGAGCGCGCGGACCCATTCGGTGCGCGCCCGCTCGATGAATTTCAGGTAGTTGGCGTAATAGACGATGCCGGCGAGGTCGGTATCCTCATAGTAGACGCGGATCGGGAATTCATGGCGCATCGGGCTGTCCTTCGTGAACGGCGGCAGCCTAGTTGGCGTCCGTGACGGAGACAAGAAGGCCGGAACTTGGGCTTTTTCCCGCTGATCGGCCAAAGTCCGCTTGGCAGGCCGCGCGGCTGCCTGTAGCGAAGGGGAAACGAATGACAGCCCGCGGGCAGGAGCGACAATGACGAAATCGGTCATCGAGGAAGACCTCATCATCGACGGCAACATCACCTCCAAGGACGGCGACATCGACGTCAAGGGTCGGGTGAAGGGCGACATCTCGGCCAAGGGCGTGTCGGTCAGCTCCAATGGCGAGGTCACGGGCGCAATCTCGGCCGGGGCGGTGCGCATCCAGGGCCGCCATACCGGGCAGATCGAGTGCACCGAGCTTGCGCTGGAGAAGAACGCCGAGGTGAAGGCGGATGTGAAGGCGCAGACCCTGTCGTCGGAAAAGGGCGCGCGGCTGGTCGGCAAGGTCCAGATCACCGGCTGATCCAGCGGCGGCGCCTTCAGGCGCCACGCTTTTCCCTTGGCTCCGCGCCGCGGGGCGGCGCTTCGCGTGCCTCCGGCGGGAGTATTTCAGGACAGAAAGTGGGGCGGGTCAGTTTTGGCCCCGGCCGAGGCGCGCCGCGAGGCGGAGCGCGTGGCTTTTGTCATGGGCGGCCACGGGGAGAACCGGGTCATAGGCGGCCCGGATGAGGCCCGCGACATCGGGGCGCAGGATCGCCGTGCCATCGACAAGGGCAAGCGGCGAGGCATTGCGGAACGCCGTGTCGGACCAAAGCAGGATCATCTGCGCCGCAAGGCCGAGCGCCACGGTTTCCGCCGGCAACTCGGCGAGATCGCCCTCGACCTTCAGGAAGGCGATGCAGGCGCGGATCGCGCCGTTCTCTTCAAGGCGGAAGTGACGGTACTGGTTGGCGCCTTCGGCGGCGAGCCGCGCGACGAGGGGGGCGAGGCCTTCGACCAGGCGGTCGAGGTCGGGGACGGTGAGGAGTTCGGCCCAGTCCCTGAGGAAGAAGACGATGAGGTTGGCGCCCTGATCGGGGTCGGTCTCGGCCATCCGGTGCCCGGCGAGACGGACCATGGTTTCGATCGCGCCTTTGAGCGTGGCGAGCGTCGCGTCATCGACGCCGAAGACGACGGGGACGATTGGTCGTTCCCAGCGGGCGAAGACGTAGTCTCCGTTCGCGCGGGTGAAGAAAGGGGCAACCTCGTCGGCGGTCATCATCGGCGTCCTGCATCTTTCGGGCGCGACCCTTGCGGCGAAACTGCAGTGCGGTCAAGCGCGGGCTACTTCCCGAACAGGTCGCCCATGGTCTTCGGGGCCGCGAGACCAAGGTGCGCCCAGGCCTTTCCCGCCAGCATCCGGCCGCGCGGGGTGCGCTGGATCAGGCCTTGTTGGAGCAGGTATGGCTCGATCACCTCCTCGATCGCGTCACGGCTTTCGGAGAGCGCAGCGGAGAGCGTTTCGGCCCCCACCGGCCCGCCGGCGTAGTTTTCGGCGATGAGCGTCAGGTAACGCCGGTCGGCGCCGTCAAGGCCGAGGTGATCGACGCCAAGCCGTGTCAGCGCGAGGTCGGCGATGGCACGGGAGAGGCGGCCGTCGCCTTCGACCAGCGCGAAATCCGCAACCCGGCGCAAAAGCCGCCCGGCGATCCTTGGCGTCCCGCGCGCCCGGCGGGCGATTTCCAGCGTGCCTTCGGGGTCGGCGGCAATGCCCATCAGCCGGGCGCCGCGCGCGACGATGTGGTCCAGCTCCGGCACGGTGTAGAACTGGAGCCTTGTCGGGATGCCGAAACGGTCGCGCAAGGGCGTGGTCAGGAGGCCGAGGCGGGTGGTGGCACCGACGAGGGTGAAGGGTTGCAATTCGATCCGGACGGTGCGGGCGGCGGGGCCTTCGCCGATCACGAGGTCAAGCTCAAAATCCTCCATTGCCGGATAGAGGACTTCCTCAACCACCGGGTTCAGCCGGTGGATCTCGTCGATGA
>DJUV01000228.1 GCA_002440625.1 Rhodobacteraceae bacterium UBA6273
GCGGCATCGGTGTCGATATGGGAATAGCCGACGCCGTAGTTCGCCAGAATCCGCGCCCGCATCGACGGCCCTTCGAAGACCGTCGCCGGAAGCTTGTCGGTTACCGTCGGCAGGATCGCGTCGTAGCGACCAAGCGCATCCCGGAAATCGGACTGGCTCAGCGGCTTGTCGGCGGCATTGAGGTCAAGGTCGAAGACCTCGGCCATCCGCCGCTCCACCGCCTCGGGCCAGCGGCGCGTGACGAGCACTTTCGGTTTCGGCATCTCTTCCCCCCCTTCCCCTTCAGGCGGCCTGCTTCTTCATCACCCGCGCCACCGTATCGCCGATGACGGAGGGGTTTTCGGCAACGGTCACACCCGCAGCCGAAAGGATCTCCACCTTCTCCGAGGCACTTTCGCCAAAGGCCGAGATGATGGCCCCGGCGTGACCCATGGTGCGGCCCTTCGGCGCGGTCAGCCCGGCGATATAGGCGATTACCGGCTTGGTCATGTTCTCCTGGATATAGGCGGCGGCCTCAGCCTCCTGCGGGCCGCCGATCTCGCCGATCATGCAGACTACATGGGTGTCCGGGTCGGCCTCGAACCGCTCAAGGATGTCGCGGAAGCTCGACCCGTTGATCGGGTCGCCGCCGATCCCGACCGAGGTCGAAACGCCGATGCCGTGGTCCTTCAGCTGTTGCGCCGCCTCATAGCCAAGCGTGCCCGAACGGCTGACGATGCCGACATGACCGGGCAGGTAGATATGGCCGGGCATGATCCCGAGAAGCGCTTTGCCGGGGCTGATCGTGCCCGCGCAGTTCGGCCCGGTCAGCACCATGCGCCGGTCGCGCGGGTAGCGCATCATGTAGCGCTTCACGAGGATCATGTCCTGCGCGGGGATGCCGTCGGTGATGCTGACGCAGTAGCGGATGCCGGCATCCGCCGCTTCCATGATGCTGTCCGCTGCAAAGGGCGGCGGCACGAAGACAAGGCTCGTATCCGCGCCGGTGGCCGCGACGGCCTGTTTGACGGTATCGAAGACCGGGACGCCGAAGACGGTTTCGCCGCCCTTGCCCGGCACGACGCCGGCAACGACATTGGTGCCGTATTCCAGCATCTCCTTGGCGTGGAACTGCGCCATGCGGCCGGTGATGCCCTGCACGACAACGCGGCTGGATCGGTCGAGAAAGATGCTCATCAGACGGCCCTCATCCTGGTGTTCTGCTTGCTGTCGTTCTTCCAGGCCGTGACGGCCCTTTCGGCGGCTTCCATCAGCGTCGAGGCGCGGATGATCGGCAGGCCCGATCTGGCGAGGATCTTCTGCCCCTCTTCGACATTGGTGCCCGACAGGCGCACGATCACCGGCACGTCGACCGGGTTCGCCTTCAGGGCCTGAACCACGCCCTCGGCGACCCAGTCGCAGCGGTTGATGCCGGCGAAGATGTTGACAAGGATCGCCTGCACGTTTTCGTCCGACATGACCAGCCGGAAGGCCTTGGCCACCCGCTCCGGCGTGGCGCCGCCACCGATGTCGAGGAAGTTCGCAGGCTCGCCCCCGGCAAGCTTGATCGTGTCCATCGTCGCCATCGCAAGGCCGGCGCCGTTCACGATGCAGCCGATGTTCCCGGCGAGGCCGATATAGGCCAGCCCCCGATCCGCCGCGCGCGCTTCGCGCGGGTCCTCCTGGCTCTTGTCGCGAAGCTCGGCCACATGCGGGTGACGGAACAGCGCGTTGCCGTCGAAGGTCATCTTGGCGTCAAGCGCCAGGATGCGGTTGTCCGAGGTGATGACGAGAGGGTTGATCTCGACCATGGTCGCGTCAAGGTCGCGGAAGGCGCGGTAGCAGCCCTGCAGCGTGCGCACCATCTGCTGGGTCAGCGCCGTCGGCACGCCAAGCGCATAGGAAATCTCGCGCGCCTGGAACTCCTGCAAGCCCACCGCCGGCTCTACCGTCGACCGGACGATCGACTCCGGCCGTGTCGCCGAGATTTCCTCGATCTCCATGCCGCCTTCCGAGGAGGCGACGATCATGATCCGCTGCGACGTCCGGTCGAGGACGAAGCCAAGGTAGATCTCGCGGTCGAAGTCGACGGCGCTTTCGACATAGACCCGGTAGATGCCCTTGCCCTCCGCCCCGGTCTGATGGGTCACGAGCTTGCGGCCGAACATGGCGTTCGTGGCATCGTGGATCTCATGCTCGGACTGGCAGAGCTTGACCCCGCCGGCCTTGCCGCGGCCCCCGGCGTGAACCTGGGCCTTGACGATCCAGCGGTTGCCGCCAAGTTCGCGGGCGCGGTAGGCCGCCTGTTCGGGGCTGTAGGCCAATGCGCCCTGCGGAACCGCTACGCCGAACTTGGCAAGGATTTCCTTGGCCTGATATTCGTGGATGTCCATTCTCGCCTCCCTTGGCCGAAGTTACTCGGCCGCCATTTCCGCCGGGTACTGCGCTTGCAGCGCCCTTTGTGCCAACCCGGGGTCCACGCCCGCGCCCATCTCGTTCATCACGGCGGCAAAGCGTCCGACGATGTCGGTGATGGCAGCCGGCGAAAGCTGGTTCAGGATGCCGATGCGGACCTGGACCGGCTCCGACAGCGTCGGCCAGATGCCGAAGTCGCGCGCCCGGCAAGTCTGCACCAGTTCCTTTTCGCGCCCGGCCAGCGCCGGCGGCAGGTTCAGGACCACAAGGCTCGTCATGTCCGAGGTGACATCGCAGCCAAGCGCCGTCACCGCCGCCCGAAGTGCCGCCTCGTGCCGGGCATAGTCGCGCGCTTTCTCGGCCCGGCCATGCTGGAGGTTGATGCGCAGCGCCTCATGGAAGGCGGCGACGGCGTAACCGGAATGGGTGCGGTGATAGGACCCGGCGGCGGCATCCTTGCCGTCGATAATGGCCCAGTGCCGGGCTTCGAGCACAGGGTGATGCACGTAGCTGTGGCACCCGTTGGCGTGAAGGTGGCTGATGTAGCGGTCGCTGAAACTGACCGGGGCATAGGTCAGCGGCAGGCAGAGAACACCCTTCTGCGGACAGGAGGCCCAGCCGACGACGCCCGGATAATCGTCGATCGCGAAATCGGCGACACCGAGCGAGGACACCGCATCGACCAGCCCCATGACGCCGTGGCGTTCGCAGGCATCGGAAAAGGCGCGAATGTCATTGGTGCGGCCCGAGCCGGTTTCCCAATGCGCCATGAAAGCCCAGAGGGGCTTGTGCTCGGCCAGCGCCGCCTCGATCACCTCCTCGGTGACGGACTGGCCGTGGGGGACGTTGACCACGGTGACAGAAGCGGGCTTGGGGTTCATCGGATCGGCGGCAAGGTCTTCGCGGGATGCCGCCTTCATGCGGATCGACAGGGCGTCGATGCCACTGAAGGTGCCGTTGACGAAAGCCACCACGCGGTCGCCTGGCAGGATCGCGCTGAAGAGGCAGTCGAGCCCGCTGAAGCCGGTGCCGGCCACGCCGAAGGTGTGGATGTTCCGGGTGCCCCAGACCTTCCGCAGCATCAGCTTGCATTCGACCATGCCGCGCAACACGTCGGCCTGCATGTGGTCGGCAAGCCCGGCATTGGCGAAGGCGGCGAGCACACGGGCGTCGGTGTTGCCCGGTCCCGGCCCTGCGGCCAGGGTTTCGGGGATCGCCAGTTGCGGTGGAATGACGGCCTCGGTCACGGTCTCTCCTCCCTCGACATGTGATCTCAGCAAATGCCGCTTTGACTTTGCCCACAACCTTCCTTACTCCTGCTTTTGGAAGTTCTTTTGGATAGGTAATAAACTACCCATATGGGTGAGTATGCGTGGGTGTACCGTTCAATGAGCCACCCAAATGGGTAGGTTTCTGGATTTCTGGCCTTTGGAGGAGGACCTGCGATGCCTTCGGCGCCACCTCAGCGGATCGACCTCGCTTTGGCCGAGGGCAATCCTCTGGTCCTGTCCGCCTTGTCGGAAGTCTTTGAAAAGGATGCGCGATTTTCGCTCGTCGCCACGTCATCGACCGCCGAGGGGTTTCTTGGTGCGGTGATGCGGGTGCCGGTGCTTGTCGGCATCATTGACTGGACCATCCCGCAGCTTGGCGGGCAGAAACTGGCGGAGGTGCTGCGCGATCAGGAAGGCGCCCCGCGTCTGGTGATCTATGCCGAGGACCCGACAGGATCTGTCACGCTCAAGGCCATGGCTGCCGGCGCCGCGGGATTCGTCGACCGGAAGTCGCCGGTCGAGCGGCTTCTTGAAACCTGCCTCGACGTCGCCGCCGGCAAGATGGTCTTTCCCTTCGTCGATGTCCGCGGCCTTCAGTCGGACCCGATCCACCAGCTGACCCGCCGCGAAAAGGCCCTGCTCGAGGCGCTGGCGAACGGTCTGACCAACAAGGAACTGGGCCGCGATTTCGACATTTCGACCAACACAGTGAAGTATCACCTGTCGAACCTTTTCGAGAAACTCGGGGTCACGAGCCGTACGCAGGCGATTGCATATTACTTCAAGTCTCGCTAGGCAGATTGCATGCCGTTGTATGCTGTCAGGAATTTAATTTTCTTGACAGTGTATGAAAATGCGCCGCCTCCTTGCCGCAAATCCGGCAACAGGAGAGGTCCCGCGCATGAGCTTCCACGTCATCACCCAGGCCCCGGCACGACTGAATCGCAGCGAACTGGCGGTTCCGGGAAGCGCGCCGCAAATGTTTGAAAAGGCTGCGCAATCCGATGCGGATGTGATCTTCCTCGATCTTGAGGACGCGGTGGCGCCGGACGACAAGGCGCAGGCCCGCAAGAACATCATCAAGGCCCTGAACGAGATCGACTGGGGCAAGAAGACCATGTCGGTCCGAATCAACGGGCTCGACACCCATTACATGTACCGCGACGTGGTCGATGTCGTCGAAGAGGCCGGCGAGCGGCTTGACCTCATCATGATCCCCAAGGTCGGCACCGCCGCCGACGTCTATGCCGTCGACATGATGGTGACGCAGATCGAAGACGCGAAGGGCCTGAAGAAGCGGATCGGGTTTGAGCATATCATCGAGACGGCGCTCGGG
The DNA here is from genome assembly GCA_002440625.1 of Rhodobacteraceae bacterium UBA6273. Lineage (GTDB taxonomy): Bacteria > Pseudomonadota > Alphaproteobacteria > Rhodobacterales > Rhodobacteraceae > Albidovulum. Next base: position 5,002 of record DJUV01000228.1, read on the forward strand.
ATGCAGAACGTCACCGCGATCGCAGGGGCATCGAAGCGCAATGAGAGCCTGCACTTTGGCGTCGCCGACTATGCCGCCTCCACCCGCGCCCGAACCACGATCATCGGCGGGGTGAACCCGGATTACTCGGTCCTGACCGACCCCCTCGCCGATGGCAGCCGCGAGGTGCACTGGGGCGACATGTGGCACTACGCGCTGGCCCGCATGGTGGTCGCGGCGCGGGCCAATGGCCTGCGCCCGGTCGATGGCCCCTTCGGCGATTTTTCCGACCCCGATGGCTACCGCGCGGCGGCGAAACGCGCAGCGGTTCTCGGCTGCGAGGGAAAATGGGCGATCCACCCGAGCCAGATCGCGCTGGCCAACGAGGTGATGAGCCCGTCCGAGGCCGAGGTCACGCGCGCCAAGCGCATCCTCGAAGCCATGGAAAAAGCCGCCGCCGAGGGCAAGGGCGCGGTCTCTCTCGACGGACGGCTCATCGACTACGCCTCGATCCGCCAGGCCGAGGTGCTGGTACAGAAGGCGCGGCAGATCGCCGGGGGCTGACCCCCCGGCGTCCCGCGCCTCCGGCGCGGGCCTGGTCGACGGCACTTGGCGGCACCTGCGGGTGCCGCCAAGTGCTACTCTGCCTTATCCTCCTTCACCCGGAACACGGCGAGGTAAAGCGCCGGGGCGAAGACGAGGGTGATGACCGTGCCGGCGATGATGCCGCCCATCATCGCATAGGCCATCGGCCCCCAGAAGATCTGCCGCGAGATGGGGATCAGGGCGAGGCTCGCCGCCGCCGCGGTGAGGAGGATTGGCCTTGCGCGGGCGTCCGAGGCCTCGAAGACCGCGTTCCAGGCGGAACGGCCGCGCGCCTTCAGCACCTCGACTTCATCGATGAGGATGATGGAGTTGCGGATCAGGATTCCGATCAGCGCCAGCACGCCCAGGATGGCGACGAAGCCCAGGGGGGCGCCCGAGGGCACCAGTGCGGCGACGACCCCGATCAGGCCAAGCGGCGCCACGCAGATCACCACGAAGGCGAGCCGGAAGCTTTGCATCTGGATCATGATGAGGGTCAGCATGATGAGGATCATCAAGGGCACCACGGCGGCAATCGGCGCCTGGCTGTCGGCCGAGCTTTCGACCGTGCCGCCGACGACGGCCTTGTAGCCCGCCGGCAGCGCCGCGTTGAAGGCGTCGATCTGATCCTTCAGCCCGGCGACGATGGTCGCGGGCTGGTCCTTCGTGGTGATCGCTGCCTTGACGGTGACAGTCGGCATCCGGTCGCGCTGATGGATCACCGGCTGCTCGGTTCCATAGCTGAATGTCGCGACAGATCGGAGCGGGATCACATGCCCGTCGCCCGCCGACAATTGAAGGTCGGGCAACGCCTCGACAATTTCGCGCGACCGGGCATCACCACGGGCGATGATGTCGACGAGATATGCGTCGTCGCGGAGTTCAGTGACCGGCACTCCGGCATAGATCGCGTTCAGCCCCGCCGCGATGTCGCGCTGGGTGATACCCATCTGCCGGGCCTTGTCCTGCAGGATGTCGATCCGGACGACCCGCGCCGGTTCGTTCCAGTCCATGACGATGTAGTTCAGGCGCGGGTCGGAGGCGACGATGGCGGTCAGGTCACGAGCCTTGTCCCGCAGCGTTTCGATGTCGGAGCCGGACATGCGGTATTGCACGGGTCGGCCGACCGGCGGACCGATCTCCAGAAGCTTCACGTAGATGTCGACGCCCGGAAACTCGTTCTCGGAGATGCCCCTGAGCTTCAGCTGAAGCGCGTTCCGCGCCTCGACAGAGGGGGTCTGGATCACGATCTGCCCGACGTTCGGCTCCGGTGTCATCACATCGTAGGACAGGATGAACCGAGGCGCGCCACGTCCGACATAGGATGACCAGTAGAGCACGTTCTGGTCGTCGGCCAGATAGCCCTCCATCCGGTCCATCTGGGCCTTGGTTTCGGTGATCGACGCATTTTGCGGCAGGGTGAAGTCCAGCACGAGCTCTGGCCGGTCGGAGCTTGGAAAGAACTGCTGTTCGACGAACCGCATCCCGAAGATCGACAGGGCGAAAGTGGCCACGGTCAGCGCGATCGTCAGCCAGCGGTGCCGCATCGCCCAAAGGAGCACGCTGTGGAACATCCGCCGCACCCGGCCGGGTTGGGAGGAATGGTGCTTCATCGACTTCGGCAGCAGGGTCACGCCCAGAAGCGGCGCGAACAGGACCGCGACGATCCACGACACCAGAAGCGACACCGCGATCACCACGAAGAGCGAGAAGGTGAATTCCCCCGCCGCCGAGGAGTTGAGGCCGATCGGGATGAAGCCCGCCACCGTCACCAGCGTTCCCGACAGCATCGGGAAGGCGATGGAGGTCCAGGCGTAGGAGGCAGCACTCGTCAGGCTTTCGCCCTTTTCCAGCCGCGAGATCATCGTCTCGATGGCGATCATCGCATCGTCGACCAGAAGCCCAAGCGCGATGATGAGCGCGCCGAGTGAGATCCGTTGCAGTGTGAAGCCGGTATATTGCATCACCACGAAGGTGATGGCGAGGACAAGGGGAATGGTCAGCGTCACCACAAGCCCGGCGCGCATCCCGAGCGAGATGAAGCTGACGGCAAGGACGATCAGCACGGCTTCAAGCAGCGCCTGAAGGAAATGTCCCACCGCCTCATCAACCGCACGGGGCTGGTTCGCCACCTGATGGATTTCGATGCCGATGGGCAGATCGGCCTCGGCCTGGGCCATGACCTTTTCGAGCTCGCCGCCGAACTCGACGATATTGGCGCCCTGCCGCATGCCGACGGCGAGACCGACCGCGTCCTGACCGCGATACCGGAAAAGCTCTGACGGCGGGTCTTCGTAGCCGCGCCGGATGTCGGCCACGTCGGTCAGCCGGAAAAAGCGGTCGCCGACGCGAAGGTTGATATCCTCAAGGCTTTCGGTGCCGGAAAACTGCCCGCCGATCCTGACGACCACGCGCTCTGGCCCGGCCTCGATCACGCCGGAAGGTACGATGGCGTTCTGCGCGGCCAGCGTCGCCTGCACCGCTTGCTGGTTGAGGCCAAGCGCCGCCAGCCGGTCGGTGGAGAATTCCAGATAGATCACCTCGTCCCGGGTGCCGAATATCTCGACCTTGCCGGCGTCGGGCAGAGCCTGCACGGCGCGCCGGACGGTTTCGACGTGGTCGCGCACCTCGCGCGGGGAAAAACCGTCGGAGGTGAAGGCATAGATATTGCCGAAGACGTCGCCAAAGCTGTCGTTGAACTGGAAGCCCACGAATTCGGCCGGAAATTCGGGCCGGATATCGGCCATCATGTTGCGCACCTTCTGCCAGATGCGCGGCAGTTCCTTCGCCTTGGTCGTCGGCAGCAGCTCAAGATAGACGATGGAGTTACCCGGCCGGGTGACGGAACGGGTGAAATCCAGCTCGTCCAGATCCTCAAGCTTCTTCTCGATCCGGTCGGTGACCTGGGTCAGCGTCCGCTCCACATCGGCGCCGGGCATCGAGGCGGAGATGATCATGGTCTTGATCGCGAAGTTCGGGTCTTCCTCGCGGCCGATGGCGAAATAGGCCATCACGCCCGCGAAGATCGACACGATCATCAGGAACCAGACGAAGGACCGGTGCTTCAGGGCCCAGTCGGAAAGGTTGAAATTGCTCATTCTGTGATCCGTGGGCCGACGATCTGGCCGTCCTGAAGGGAATGGATGCCACGGGTGACGACCTCGTCACCGGGGTTGACGCCCGAAGTCACGAGGACGATGTCGCGGAAGCGCACGCCGATTTCGACCGGAACGCGGCGGACGCTGCTCTTGCCCCGATCCACCACCCAGACGGCGGGCGCCGCGTCGGGATCTAGAACCGCGCCCATCGGCAGGACGATGGAGGATTTTTCCCCGACGACCGGCGTGACATTGGCCAGGGCGCCCAGCCGGAAGGCGGCGGGTGGCGCCTGCAGGATCAGATGCGCGCGCCGGGTCCGGGTGTTGCGCTCGGCAACAGGGTCGATCCGGTCAAGGATCGCGCGCACCGAGACCGCGCTGTTGGCGACAAGTCGGGCGACGAATTCCTGCCCGGTTCGCGCCGCTGCGGCGTCTGCCTCGCTCAGGTCGATGACGATCTCGCGCTCGGCGGTGCCGGACAACTGCAGGACCGGCTGGCCCGCGCTGAGGGAGGCGCCCGGTTCCTGGTAGATCGTCGTCACCACGCCGTCCCAGGGCGCCTTCAGCGTGGCAAGTGCGCGCATGTCGGCGGCGCGGGCCTGTGCGGCCTCTGCCTGCTGCAGCCGCGCCTCGGCGGCAACAAGGGCGCGTTCGGCATCATCTAGCCGGGTCTGTGCGCCGACGCCGCGCGCCACCAACTCGCGCGCGCGGTCGCGCGCATCGCGGGCTGAGTTTCGCTGCGCCGTCGCCACGGCGATGCCAGCGTCGGCGGCGCGCATGTCGGCGTCAAGCTCTTCGGGGTCGAGCCGGGCAAGGACCTCGTCCAGCGCCACGACATCGCCAAGCTCCACCGGGCGCGCGGCGATGGTGCCGCCCATCGGGAAACCGAGATCGACCTCGACCTTGGCCGCTACCGTGCCGATGAAGCTGACGGCAAGCTCGCCCGAAGATGCGACAATCTCGGACACGACCGGGCGCGGCGGGGCCTCTGCCACGGGTGCAGCATCTTCGGCCGCAGCAGGGACCGCGAAAGCAAGAATGAGGAAAGACCAGCGCATCATTCTGCACCCCCCGCAGCACGGACTACCCGGCCGGGATAGAGAAGCTGCGCCCCGTGCCCGACGACGAGGTCGCCCTTGCCGATCCCGCCGGAAAGCACGATCGACCCGGACTGATAGCTTTCGACGGTTACAGGCGTCAGCGCCACAACCTTGGTCGCGGGGTCGACCTTCCAGACCGCCGGCCCGGCGGCGGTGGCTGAAAGTACCGTATAGGGCAGGACGATCCTCTCCTCCCCCGCCATCATCGCCGTGCCGCGCACCGCTTCGCCGTAGGACAGACCGGGCGGCGGATCGGCTATGTACAGCGTCACCGCCACCGTTCCCGTCACCGGATCGACGAGGGGCGAGACCTCGCTGGCGATACCGGTGAATTCCTGCGCCGGATCGGAAAGACGCGACATGCGCACCGTCTTTTCAGGTATCTGCCCGGTCAAAAGCACCTCCGGCACCTCGAAGACCGCCTCCATCCCGTTCGACAGGGCAAGTTCGACCACCGGCTGCGCCGCGCCGACGACTTGCCCGGCCTCAGCCATGCGATCGGTGACGGTCGCATCCTGCGGCGCCTTCAGTTCGGTGTCGTTCAGCGCCTTCCGCGCGCGGTCGAGATCGGCCCTGGCCTGCGCCAGCACGCCGGCCTTGATCTGCAGCGCATCCTCGGCTGCGTCGCGCGCCGCACGGGTCGTCGCACCTTGCTGGAGAAGCGCCTCGGCGCGGACAAAATCGGCGTTGGCCTGCTGGCTGTCGGCACTCGCGGTCGCAAGCCCGGCTTCGGCAGACCGCAGCGCCTGTTCCTGCTGCACCGGATCAAGCCGCGCCAGAAGCGTTCCCATCGCCACCTTCTGGCCTTCCTCGACGAGGATATCCACCACGCGCCCTGCAATCGGGAACGAGGCGACGACGGAATCGCTTGCCCTGATCTCGCCGGTCAGGGAATGCTCGACCCGCATTTCAACCGGCTCTGCGGTGATGATCTCGACGGCGAGCGGCTCCATCGTGCTTGCGGTTTGGGCCAGAAGGGCCGGCCCGGTCGCCATCAGACCGGCAATAAGCACCAAGCGCAGCATGACACCCCCTACGAACCGCTGATTCGGCCGCCGTTTGCGCAATCATCTCCGCAACGGAGAATGGGCGCAATATCTGAACGGATGAGTTCAGTTTTGGTGACGCTAGGTCAAATGCTGGCGTGGAACCGGAATACCGGCTCAGGATTCGCCGGACGTTCGCGGCCGACCGCGCCAGGCCTTGCCGGGCCGGGTCGCGGCCATGTCGAATTCCTGGAAATGGTCGCCAAGCGCGATCATCTCATCGAACCGCTTCCTGGAAGCGTCACCGAGGCGGTCGGCGGTGAAATGGATCAGGAGGTTGGCGGCAACAGCCAGCGATGCTGCGGAATCCCAGACCGTGTTGACGTAGGTGTTCATCTCCAGGACGTCATCGGTGAATTCGCGGGCCCAATGGCTGTAGCGGTCGGTCATGATGACCAAGGGTATCCCGAGCTCCACCGCCTTCCGCGCGAGAAGCACGCCCTTGCGGGCATAGGCCGCCGTATCGACCATGAAGATGAGCGAGGTGGCCGGATCGCTTTCCAGCACCTCGGCGAAGACGCCTGCCGAACCAACGGCAAAGCGCACGCCGGAGCGCACGTATTTCAGCCGGCTGGCGAAATCCATGGCCACGCCCTGCGTTGCCTGAAAACCGACAACATGGATCAAGGGCGTTTCAGAGAGCCGCGTCACGATCCGCTGCCAGCCCGGCGTCGTCGCCATCTCATAGACCCGGCGCACGGCCACAAGCTCGCTCTCAAGGCTCTTTGCCAGCGTTCCGACATCGATCGACGGTTCAGAGAAACGCACCGCCACGTCATCGAGAATCGTGGCATCCGCCGATGGGGCGGGGCGGAACTGTTCCTTGAGGTCGCGGAGGTTTGCGTAACCAAGGCTCCTCAGAAACCGGATCAGAGTCATCTCGCTGACGCCGCTGGCGGCGGCGATCTGCGCACCGGTGTTGAAGTGGAGCGTGTCGATATGGTCCCGCATCCAGGCGGCGATGGCGCGCTCGGACGGGGTCAGGTGTCCTTCCCGCGCATTCAGGGCCTGAAACAGCGCCTCATGTCCCGGTCGCGCCCCGTCGCCCACATCACGCCCTTTCCGCCATTGCCTGATCCATGTCGGGCGCCGCCGCGATCAGATCGCGGGTGTATCCCGTCGACGGAGAGGCGAAAAGATCGGCGGTGGCGCCAGTCTCGACAAGGCGGCCACCCTGGAACACCGCCACCCGGTCGCAGAATTTGCGCACCACCGTAAGATCATGGCTGATGTAGATCACGGTGAGGTCACGCTCCTTGCGCAGCCGGGTCAGGAGCCGGAGTATTTGCGCCTGCACCGTCACGTCAAGCGCCGATGTCACCTCGTCGGCGATCAGCAGTCGCGGCGACAGGGCGAGCGCCCGGGCAATGCCAACGCGCTGGCACTGGCCGCCCGAAAGCGCGCGCGGGCGGCGAGTGGCAAAGCTCCTCGGCAGTTCGACCATGTCCATCAGTTGAAGCGCCCGCGCCATGGCGGCGGATTTGCTGGCAAGCCCGTGGCGCCAGATCGGCTCGGCGATGGTCTGCTGCGCGGTCATCCGGGGGTTGAGGCTGTCGAACGGGCTTTGGAACACCATCTGCACGGCCCGCCGGTAGGCGGTCAGGTCCGCGCCGGCGAGGTCTCCGACGGACTTGCCCTCGAACATCACACGGCCGCCGGTCGGGGTGATGAGGCGCACGATGGTCCGCGCCACCGTCGACTTGCCGGAGCCGCTTTCGCCGACGATGCCGAAGCATTCGCCCTTGTGGATGGACAGGTTCACCCCGTCGACCGCGCGGACCATGCCGCCCGAACGGGTCGGGAAATGCACGGCGACATCCTTCAGTTCGAACAGTCCGGCCGGCGCCTCCTGCGGCTCTGCCATCTGCGGCAGGCGGCCGGGCTGGGCGCCGATCAAAAGGCGGGTATATTCGTGCTGCGGGTTGGTCACGACATCACGGACCAGGCCCGCTTCGATCACCTCGCCGCCACGCATGACAATCACGCGGTCGCAGATTTCGGCAATGACGCCGAGGTCATGCGACACCAGCGCCATGGTGAGGCCGCTTTCGCGATTGAGGTCGCGCAGAAGCTGCAAGATGCCCGCCTGCACCGTCACGTCGAGCGCGGTCGTCGGTTCGTCAGCCAGAAGAAGGCGCGGCTTGCAGGCCAGCGCGGAAGCGATGAGGACGCGCTGTTTCATGCCGCCGGAAAGCTGGTGGGGCCAGGCGTCCATGCGGGCGGCCGCATCGCGGATACGCACGGATTCGAGAAGCTTCAGCGCCTCGGCCCGGGCTTCGGCGGCGGAAAGCCCGAAGTGGAAGCGCAGGGGTTCGGCAACATGGTCGCCAATGGTCATCAGGGGATCGAGGTGGGAGGCCGGGTTCTGGAAGATCATCGAGATCTCGCGCCCGCGCACCGCCTGAATCGCCGCCGCGCCGGCAAGATCGCGCCCGTCGTAGAGGATGCGCCCGCCCACCGTGGCCCGGCGCGGCAGAAGGCCAAGCAGCGCGCGGCAGGTCACCGACTTGCCGGAACCACTTTCCCCGACGATGCCGAGGATCTCGCCGGGATTGAGGTCAAAGCTGACGTTGCGGACGGCCGCGACCGGGCCCTTGTCGCTGGCGAAGGTGACCGAAAGACCCTGGACGGAAACAAGGCTCATGCCGAAACCCTCAGGCGGCGCGACAACCCGTCGCTGACAAGGATGAAACCAAGGCTGAGCGTCACCATGGCGATGCCGGGAAAAAGACAGATCCACCAGGCTTGCAGCACATAGGGCTGGCCGTCGGCGATCATCACGCCCCACTCGGCGGTGGGCGGCTGGGCGCCAAGGCCGAGGAAGCCAAGCGATGCGCCCGCGAGAATGACCATCACCGCGTCGGTCCAGGCATAGATGGTGATCGAGCCGAGGACGTTCGGCAGCACATGGCGGAGGATGATGACGGGATCGGAAAACCCGAGCGCGCGGGCGGCCTGCACATACTCCAGCCGCTTGACGACCAGAACCTCGGCCCGGACGAGGCGGGCATAGGCGACCCAGGCGACGAGCGCGAGGGCGATGATGTAGTTGACAAGGCCGGGGCCAAGGACGCCGACGATGGCGATGACGAGGATGAAGAACGGAAACGCCACGGTGATGTCGACAATGCGCATCAGGATGGTGTCGGTCAGGCCGCCGAAATAACCTGCGATCAGGCCGACGGTGACGCCGACGGCAAGCGGCGCGATAACCCCGGCGAAGCCCATCCAGATGTCGATCCGTGCGCCGTAGATGACGCGCGACAGGACATCGCGGCCAAGGTGGTCGGTGCCGAACCAATGCGCGGCATCGGGTGGCGTCAGCATCGCCACCAGATCGAGCGCATTCGGATCATAGGGCGCGAATACCCCGGCGCCGAATGCGGCAATCAGCCAGGCGAGGAGCAGCGCCGCGCCGAGCGCTGCCTCGATCGTCCCGTGGCGAAAGCGCGGGGCGGCGGGGTGAACGGGTGCGGGTGAGACGACGTCGGTCATTCGGAAGTCCTCGGGTCGATGGCGGCCGTGAAGATGTCGATGGCGAGGGTGATCGCGACCGTGGCGATGGCATAGACAAGGGTCAGGCCCTGGATGACGAAGTAATCCCGGCCCAGGACGGAACCGACCATCAGCGCACCGAGGCCGGGCACGGCGTAGACGATCTCCACCACGACCGAACCGCCGATCAGGAAGGCGATCATCACGCCGAGAAGGTTCAGCGTCGGCAGGACCGAGTTGCGCAAGATGTGCCGGCGGAAGATGTAGCCTTCAGGCAGGCCCTTGGCGCGACTTGCGGCGACGTAGTCCGCCTCGGTCTGCTCGATCAGCGCAGCGCGGAGGTTTCTTGTGAGGAGCGGGGCAAGCCAGAGCGAGGTCGACACGGCAGGCAGGAACAGGTGGTGAAGATGGTCGACGAAGCCCTCGCCATAGCCGGAGACCGGGAACCATCCAAGCTTGACGCCGAAGTATCGCGCGAAAAGAACGCCGAGCCAGAATACCGGGATCGTCATCCCGAGGATGGAGATGACGCGGATCAGCTGGTCAGGCCAGCGCCCTTCGTTGCGCGCCGCGATCACCGCCATCAGGATCGTGGCGGGCAGCGACAGCACAAGCACATAGGCCACGAGGAACATGGTGCGCGGCAGATATTGCAGCACAAGGTCAAGGACCGGAACGCGGAATTTCAGCGACTGCCCAAGATCGCCGGTCAGCGTATTGCCAACATAGGAGAGGTATTGCGCCCAGATCGGCCGGTCGAGGCCCCATTCCTGGCGCATGGCGGCGACCGCGGCCTCGGTCGCGCGCGGACCAAGGACGATGCGCACCGGATCGCCGGGGATCATCATGATGAGAAAGAAGCTGACGAGGCTGATGCCGATCAGCACCGGCACGATCTGAAGAAGCCTGCGGCCGATGAAGGTGATGCTGTTCATTCCGCCCCCTGAGGCAATGGCCGAAGCCCGGCCCTTGCATGGCGATGCGCCGGGGTCGGACCCCCGGCGCATCCCGTTGTCACTTGGTGATTTCCGCGCCTTCAAGCGTCCACTGCAGTGCAGGGGTCATGCGAAGGCCGGTGAGCTTCTTGCTGTAGGCATTCGCGAAGGGCGGGTAGTAAAGCGGGATGTCGGCAACCTCGGTCGTCGTGATCCGCTGGATGTCGGCGTAGATCTGGGCGCGCTTGGTCTCGTCCCGTTCGGCGGCACCGGCCTCGACCAGCCTGTCCACCTCGGCGTTCTCGTAGTTCGTGTAGTAGGACTTGTTGCCGCAGGTCCCGCAGACCGACCAGCGCACGGCAAGGTCGGGATCGGTGGTTTCATTGTACCACCAGGTCGGCGTCGCGTCGTAGTCGCCTTCGGTCAAACGGGTCCAGAACGTCCCCGCATCCGTCTTTTCGATCTTCGACTTGATGCCGATCTGACCCCAGAGCGCCTGCATGAGGACCGCCTGCTTTTCGCGCTCCGGCTCATCGGTGATGAGGATGGTGATCTCGCGCCCATCATAGCCCGATGCCTCCAGCGCAGCCTTCGCGGCCGCCGGGTCAAAACCGTTTACCTTGAGCGTCGGGTCATAGAACTTAAGGGCGTTCGGCAGCGTGCTGTTGGCCGGTGTCGCCGCGCCGAAGGTCACGGCGTTCGACATGGCGGCGGTATCAAGCGCCATGGCCGCGGCCTGCCGGCCCTCGAGCTTGTCGAAGGGCGCGCGCGTCTGGTTCATCAGGACGATGTAGATCACCGTCGAAGGTTCCAGCGGCATCTCGATATTCTCGTTCGCCTGAACCTCGGCCACCTGCGACCAGGGAATCTCGCGGGCGGCATCAAGCTCGCCCGACAGCATCATCGAGACGCGGGTGTTCGAATCGGCAACCTCGATCAGCTCGGCGCCGTCGTTCTTCGGATAGCCTTCGCGCCAGTAGTTCGGGTTCGGCGCGATGAGCAGGCGATCGTTCGGGACCCATTTCTCGACCATATAAGGGCCAGAGGTCACGACGTTCTCGACAAAAGCCTTGTCGCCGCGCGCCTCGACATCCTTTTTCGAAACGATGCCGATGTTGAAGACCTCAAGATTGCCAAGGAACGGTGCGAAGGCGCTCTTGAGGGTCAGTTTCACGGTATGGGCATCGACCGCCTCGGCCTTGTCCAGCATCTGCATCGGCGCAGGATAGGCCGAATCCGGCGTGTCGCGGACGCGGAGCAGGGAAAAGACAACATCATCGGCGGTGATCGGGTCGCCATTCGAGAACTTCGCATCCCTGAGCGTCAGCGTGACGACGGTGCCATCCGCGCTGACATCCCACTTTTCGGCGAGTCCAGGTGCAAGCGCCCCGGTCTCATCAACCCGCAATAGGCGGGAGTAGAGCTGGCCGAAGGTCTCGATACTGCCGGCGTTGGCCGACCGGATCGGGTCGAGCGTGGTGGTCGGGTAGGGCGAGCCGATGCGGATCTTGTCGGCCATTGCCGGGCCGGCACAGACCAGCGCCATTGCTGCGGCCGTCAGAAGATGTGCAAAACGTAGTGCCATTCGACGCTCCCTGTCGTTTGTTGACTTTTGTGTTGTCTTTATATCATGCTTCCATTTCTGTTATAAATCTATAACAATCTTTGTGATGCAACGCTGGAGATGCGAGATGGCGAAAATGCGTGCGCGGGACCTTGGTCTTGACGTTCCGGGTCTGCCCGGCCCGCTGAATGCAATCACCGACGTACCTGGCGTCGAGGTCGGCCAGACCACGATCATCTCAGGCGACGGGCCGCTGCAGAGCCCGAAGGGCCCGGTCAGAACTGGCGTGACCGCGATCCTGCCGCGCGGGCATGACAATGAGCTAAGCCCCGTCTGGGCTGGGATTTATGCGCTCAACGGCAATGGCGAGATGACCGGATCGCACTGGATCAAGGACGGCGGCTATTTCCACGGGCCGGTCCTCATCACCAACACCCAGTCCGTCGGCATGGCCCATCACGCGGCGACCGGCTGGATGATCGACCATTACCCCCAGATCCGCGAAGATCATTTCTGGTGCATGCCGGTGGTCGCAGAGACCTATGATGGCTGCCTGAACGACATCAACGGCCGCCATGTGAAGGAAGAGCACGTCCTCGCAGCGATTGATTCGGCCAAGGGCGGCCCGGTGGCAGAAGGCGCGGTCGGCGGCGGCACCGGCATGATCGCCTATGAGTACAAGGGCGGCACCGGCACGGCGTCGCGCAAGATCGGCGATCACACGGTGGGCGTTCTGGTGCAGGCGAACCACGGCATCCGCGACTGGCTGACGGTGTTCGGAACCCGTGTCGGCCATCTGATGCGCGATGACCTCTTGTTCGATCAAGAACGCGGCTCGATCATCGTCGTCGTCGCCACCGATGCGCCGATGATGCCGCATCAGTTGCAGCGTCTGGCGCGCCGCGCTGCCATCGGCATCGGCCGCAACGGCACGCCCGGCGGCAACAACTCCGGTGACATCTTCCTTGCCTTTAGCACCGCCAACCGTCGGAGCAGGGCGTCGATGGAGACGGGTGTGCTCAGCTTCGACTGGCTCAGCGACAATGACTTTGATCCCTATTACCTCGCCGCCGTCGAGGCGACCGAGGAAGCGGTCATCAACGCCATGCTCGCCGCCGAGGATTTCGAGACGCTGAAACCCGCCGGCAAGGTCTGCCGGGCGATGAGGCCAGAGGCCCTGCTCGCGGCCATCGCGCAAGCGAAAGGCGGCGCTTAGAACCTTCGCGCCAGACTTGCGACAAGGCTCCGCACAACCAATGTGCGCTCGAAGGCATGGAAATCCTTCCGTATTTGCGCATCTATCAGGTGGGATCGAGATGCATTTCGCTATCGCCAGTGCGCAACTGCGGCCTGTGCCGCTCACAAGGGAGGTTCGCCATGGGCAGGCTTGAACGCGGGGTCTGGCAGGACGTCTGGTATGACACGGCAAATACCGGCGGGCATTTCCAGCGCAGCACCACGAGTTGGCGGAACTGGATTACCCCGGACGGCGCGCCGGGGCCGACAGGCACCGGCGGCTTTGCTGCCGAGAGTGGGCGCTACCACCTCTACGTCTCTTACGCCTGTCCCTGGGCGCACCGGACGCTGATCTTCCGCGCGCTCAAAGGGCTTTCGCCGCATATCGGTGTCTCCTCCGCCCATCCCGACATGCTGTCGGAAGGCTGGGAATTCCGCGCCGATTTTCCCGGCGCCACCGGCGACGATCTTTTCGCCCTGCCCTATCTGCGCGACATCTACCTTCGCGCCGACCCGGTGGCATCGGGCCGCGTCACGGTGCCGGTCCTCTGGGACAAGAAGGGCGGCACCATCGTCTCGAACGAGAGCGCCGAGATCATCCGCATGTTCAATTCGGCCTTCGATGGGCTGACCGGCAATCGCGACGACTACTATCCCGAAGCCCTACGTGGTGAGATCGACGCGCTCAACGACCGCATCTACGACGGCTTCAATAATGGCGTCTACCGCGCCGGCTTCGCCACCTCGCAAGGAGCCTATGACGAGGCGGTCACAGGTGTTTTTGCCTCGATGGACTGGCTTGAGGATCATCTTGCGCGGAACCGCTATCTTGCCGGCGACAGGGTGACCGAGGCGGACTGGCGGCTTTTCACCACGGCGGTCCGCTTCGATCCGGTTTACCATACGCATTTCAAATGCAACCGCGCCTGGCTTCGGGAATACCCGAACCTTTGGGGCTGGACGCGCGAGATGTACCAGTGGCCGGGCGTCGCCGAGACGGTGCATTTCGACCATATCGTGCGGCACTATCACTACAGCCACGCCACGATAAACCCCTACCGCATCCTGCCGATCAACCCCCTGATCGACTGGCAGGCACCACATGGCCGCGACCACCTGAAGGCGGATACGCCTCTGGCCTGACCGTCAGCCGGCAGTCGCATCCCAAGGCTTGCCGCCCGCAAGCTCGGACGCCAGATGGTCGATGAGCGCGCGCAGTTTCGCCGGCACCGGGGAGATCGGCGGCCAGACGGCCAGCACTGGCAGCGCCCGGGTTTCCTGATCGGCGAGCACCTGCCTCAGCCGCCCGTCAGCCAGCGCCCCGGCCACGACGAATTCCGGCAGGACGGCGAGGCCAAGCCCGGCCTCGGCAAGATCGCGGATCGCCTCGCCGTTGTTCAGCGTGAGCCGGCCCGCGACCTGCGGCGATTCGTATCGCCCGCCGCGGCGGAACTGCCAGAGTTGCGCATTGGCCATATGGCTGTAGCCGATGACCTGATGCGCGCTGAGATCGGCGGGCGCTTCCGGCACGCCATGGCGTTCAAGATAGGCCGGGCTGCCCACCACCACCGTCCGGCTTTCGCAAAGCTTGCGCTGCATCAGCGCCGCATCGCGCGCCTCGCCGATGCGGATGCCGATATCGAACCCCTCACGTGACAGGTCACGCATCCGGTCGTCATAGTCGATCCTCAGCTCCAGCGCCGGATGGGCGGCGGCGAACCGGGCGAGGATGGGCGTCAGGTGCAACGTCCCGAAAGTCATCGGCGCGGCGATGGCGAGCGTGCCCTGCAAAGGCGTCGCCCCGTCCATCGACCAGGCCGCACTTTCCGCCGCCGCGTGCAGTTCGACCAGCGCCGGGCGCAGCCTTTCGGCGAGCCTCAGCGCCGCCTCTGTCGCGACGATCCTTCCGGCGTTGCGGCGGAAAAGTGCTGCCCCCACCGCGGCCTCGAAATCCGAAATGCGCTTCGAGATCACCGATTTCGACAGGTTGAGCCGGACCGAGGCGCCGGTCACGGTGCCCAGTTCCATCACGGCGAGGAAGGTCTCGATCTCATCCAGAGAATAGCGCATGGCGGGCAGGATAGCGGGCGGTCTGCCGTTCGCAAGGACCGAACACCCCGTTCGCCACCTCGGCGCTGACTTTGGAACCGGATTGCCCCACATTCGTTGCAGCAAAAAGGGAGACCATCATGGACCTTACCGGCATTCACCACCTGACGGCGATCACCGCCGACGCGCCCGCCAACAACCGCTTCTATACGCAGTCGCTGGGCCTGAGGCGCGTCAAGAAAACCGTTAACCAGGACGACACTTCGGCCTATCACCTCTTCTTCGCCAACGGCGCCGGCAGCGCCGGGTCGGACCTGACCTTCTTCGACTGGCCGGTCGGGCGCGAACGTCGCGGTACGCGGTCGATCAGCCGCACCGGGCTGCGCATCCCCGCCAATAGCCTCGACTATTGGGCCGGACGGCTCAGCGACAACAAGCTGACGGCGGGCGGCATCGTCACGCTCGACGGGCGCGGCAGCATCGACTTCGAAGATCCCGAAGGCCAGCGCTTCCGCCTGACCGCCGACGCGGCGGGCGCATCGGAACCGTGGGCGAAAAGTCCGGTGCCCGCCGAGCACCAGATCCTCGGCCTTGGCCCGATCACCATCTCGGTTCCCGAGCTTGAACCGACCGAAACCGTGCTGACCAAGGTGATGAACCTCCGCCGGGTGCGCGACTATGCAAGCCCAGACGGCGAAGGCCAGGTGCATGTCTTCGAGATGGGCGCAGGCGGCCCGGCGGCCGAGCTTCATGTCGCCGTGCAGCCCGACTTGCCGACGGCGCGGCAGGGCGCCGGCGCCGTGCATCACGTCGCCTTCCGCACCCCGGATGTCCCGGCGATCCACAACTGGGCGAATCGTCTGAACGAGCTTCGCGTGCCGAATTCCGGAGAAGTCGAGCGCTACTACTTCCGCAGCCTCTACTTCCGAGAACCGGGCGGCAACCTCTTCGAGATCGCCACCGACGGGCCGGGCTTCGCCGTCGATGAGCCTTTCGAGACGATGGGTGAAAGGCTGTCACTGCCGCCCTTCCTTGAAGGACGCCGGGCGCAGATCGAGGCCGGGCTGAAACCGATCGACTGAAGCGGGGCCGAGGGCTGGCCAAGGCCAAGCCCGACCCTTAACAACATGCGCGCCGGACCCGGTCCGGCGCGTTTATGCGACAAGCGGAGATGGTTATGAAAACGATCCTTGGTCTTTCCGGGAGCCTCAGGAAGGCGTCCTTCAATGCGGGGCTGTTGCGCGCCGCTGCCGAAGTCGCGCTCGACGGCGCGAAAATCAGCATCGGGTCAATCCACGATGTTCCGCTTTACGACGGTGATCTTGAGGCGGCGACGGGCCTGCCCGCGTCGGTCAAAAGGCTGCAGGACCAACTCGCCAATGCCGACGGGCTGCTCCTCGTCACGCCCGAATACAACAACGGCATTCCCGGCGTCTTCAAGAACGCGCTCGATTGGATGTCGCGCGGGCCGGGGCTGGCGATGTTCGTCGGCAAGCCTGTGGCGGTGCTCGGCGCCTCGCCCGGCGGCTTCGGCACAGTACTGGCGCAGGCGCAATGGCTGCCAGTGCTCAGGACGCTGAAAGCCGCGCATTGGTCAGATGGCCGGATGCTGGTCGCCCGCGCCGGATCGCATTTTGACGATCAGGGTAATCTGACCGATACCGCGACGCGCGACCAACTCGCGGCCTTCGTCAGGGGCTTCGCCGCGAGCCTTTAGGGGGGCCGGTTTTTCGGAGGCGCCCCAGAGCTGTTGGCACCTCAACGCGACGGCGTATCCACCGGATAGGTTGTCGTGAACTTCATCCGCTCCATCGCGAAGTGGCTGGTCACGTTCTTGATCGGCACGGCGTCGGTCAGCCGTTTGTAGAAGCCGTCAAAGGAGGCCATGTCGGCGACGGCCACGCGCAAAAGGTAGTCCATCTGGCCTGCCATTCGGTAGACCTCCATCACTTCGGGGGTCGCCTCCATGGCCTTCGCAAACGCCTCGCGCCAGCCTGAAGAATGATCGGGGGCCTCGATCCCCACAAAGACGGTCAGCCCGAATCCGAGCTTGGCTGGATCGGCCAAAGCCACCCTTCCGGTCAGGACGCCCGCCGCTTCCAGCTTCTGGATGCGTTTCCAGCAGGGCGTCTGCGACAGCCCCACATTTTCGGCGATCTGGGCGATGGGCAGTGTCGCATCGCGCATCAGTTCCGCGACGATCTTGCGGTCGATCAGATCGAGGTCGGTCATGGGAGGAGCCTTTCCGCGCCCGTTTCGGTGGGTCTGGCCATAAGGATGCAATAAATCAACATAATGTCTAGTTGTTTTATCGTGTATCGGCTGCGCATTGGGTCGCGCCCCGATTCAGCCCAAAGAAAATCCTTCTCCATACACGACAAACTTTAGCGTGAATTTTCGTTTGCAATACTCGACTAACTCTGTCGTTATTATAGCTATGACAGGACTCAAGCCCTGCCAGCCAGCGAAGGAGACGCCAGATGACAGCAGCCGCACTCCCCCTTGGCCCGCGTGGACAGGCCGGAATGGCGACGTCTTCCATGACCGCCTCCCGCCGGCGGACCTGCGCTGTCCGCCTGATCGACCGTCGCACCGGAGAGGCGCACCGCATCAATGGCAGTCCTTTCGTCCTCTTCACGAAGACGCCCGAGGCTGCCGCCGCCGAGTTGCTTGCCAAACGTGACGCCGCGGTCTGGGAGGCCCGGATCGAGCCGATCAGCAGCGAAACCCAGAGGTTCGGAGGGTGCCACTGATGACGGCTCCCTTCCTCCCGCCCAACCTTCCCGACCGCATCCCCTATCGCCGGACAATCCCGCCTTCGTCGCGGACCCAGAAGGAGAAGACCGTGTTTGCATCCATCACCCTCGCCGGAACCGTGACAGCCCAGGGGCCGATCGTCGAAAGACATATCGACGGCCGCGTCACCATCGCAGATGGGTTTCGCCGCCTGACCGGCTGGCCGATCACCCGCGCCCTTCGCGGTACCCTCTCCGCTTTCGCCCTCGCCCTTCTGGCGCTGGGCGCGGCGCCGGCGCCGGTTCGGGCGGAATCGCTTCTGAACGTCAGCTACGATCCGACGCGCGAGCTTTACCGCGACCTGAACGAGGCCTTCACCGCCTATTGGGTGGCCGAAGGCAACGAAGCGCCGACGATCGAAGTCAGCCACGGCGGCTCAGGCAGTCAGGCCCGCGCGGTCATCGACGGACTTGAGGCGCAGGTGGTGACGCTGGCGCTGGCCTCGGACATCGACAAGATCGCCGAGGCGGGAAAGCTTCCCGCCGACTGGCAGACGAAGCTGCCGCACAACTCCTCGCCCTATACCTCGACCATTGTGTTCCTTGTCCGCGAGGGCAATCCCAAGGGCATCAAGGACTGGGGCGATCTGGTGGCGGATGGCGTCGACGTCATCACGCCGAACCCGAAGACCTCGGGCGGGGCGCGGTGGAATTACCTCGCCGCCTGGGCCTGGGCCGAAAAGAACGGCAAGGACCCGAAGGAGTTCGTGGGCGCGCTTTTCAAGCACGTTCCCGTCCTTGACAGCGGCGCGCGCGGGTCGACCACGACCTTCACGCAGCGCGGCATCGGCGATGTGCTGCTGGCGTGGGAGAATGAGGCCTATCTCGCCCTCAATGAGCTTGGCGAGGATCAGTTCGACATTGTCGTCCCCTCTGTCTCGGTGCTGGCGGAACCTCCGGTGGCGCTGGTCGACGCCAACATCAAGTCCGAAGGGCAGCGCAAGCTGGCGGAGGGCTACCTGAACTACCTCTACTCGCCGGAAGGCCAGGCGCTCGCCTTCAAGCACTACTACCGCGGCTGGGACGCCTCGAAAGCCGCGCCGGAGGATGTGGCGCGGTTTCCGAAACTCGATCTCGTCGACATCGCCAGCTTTGGCGGCTGGGCCAAGGTGCAGCCCGAACATTTCGGCGACGGCGGCATCTTCGACCAGATCTACGTGCCGAAGTAGGGTGACGTGATGGGCAGGCCCCTGATCCACCGATCCCCCATGCCCGGCCTCGGCCTGTCGATGGGGATCACCCTGACGATGATCTCGCTCGTCGTGCTCCTGCCCATCGGCGCCCTTCTTCTGAAGGGCGCCAGTTACGGCCCGGCGGGCATCTGGGAAACCGTGAACCGGGAACGTGTCTGGGCCGCGCTTTTTCTATCGTTCCGGCTGTCGTTCCTTGCGGCAACGTTCAACCTCGTCTTCGGCGTCATGCTGGCCTGGGTTCTGGTGCGCTACCGCTTCCCCGGCCGCCGCATCCTCGATGCCGCCGTCGATCTCCCGTTCGCGCTTCCTACCGCCGTCGCCGGCATCTCGCTGACCGCACTTTACGCCCCGAACGGAGTTCTTGGTGCGCTCGCCTCCGGGATCGGCTGGAAGATCGCCTATACCCAATGGGGGATCTTCGTCGCGCTGATCTTCGTTGGCCTGCCCTTCGTGGCGCGCACCGTCCAGCCGGTCATCGAAGAGATCGAGCGCGAGGTGGAAGAGGCCAGCGCCACCCTTGGCGCTTCGCGCCTTCACACCGTGCGCCACGTCATCCTGCCGATGCTAGCGCCCGCCGCACTCACCGGCTTTGCGCTGGCGCTGGCGCGGGCGGTCGGGGAATACGGGTCAGTCATCTTCATCGCCGGGAACATCCCTTTGAAGACAGAGATCGCCCCCCTTCTCATCATCATCCAGCTGGAAGAATTCAACTATGACGCGGCCGCCGCCATCGGCATTGCCATGCTGCTCATCAGCTTCGCAATGCTTCTGGCGATCAACCTGATCCAGGTCTGGAGCCGCAGGAGAATCGGCTATGTCTGACGCAAGCTCACCTGTCCCGTTCCACTCCGCCACCGAGGAGGCCCCGGTTGCCCGCTGGCTACTGATCGGATTGGCCTTCGCGGGGCTGTCGATACTGGTTTTCGCCCCCCTCATCGCGGTCTTTGTCGAGGCGCTGGCCGACGGCGTAGCGGCGTCCCTCAAAAGCCTCGCCAGCCCGGATGCCGGCCACGCGATCCGGCTGACCCTGACCATCGCGGCAATCTCGGTGCCGCTCAATGCCGTCTTCGGCATCGCGGCGGCCTGGTTCATCACCAAGTTCGACTTTCGCGGCAAGGCCTTCCTCATCACCCTGATCGACCTGCCCTTTTCGGTCAGCCCGGTGGTCGCTGGCCTTTGTATCGTGCTGATGTTCGGCGCTAACAGCCTTGTCGGCGGTTGGCTGGTCGGCCACGGCTATCCCATCGTCTTTGCGATGCCGGGGATCATCCTCGCCACCATGTTCGTGACCTTTCCCTTCGTCGCGCGCGAACTCATTCCGGTGATGATCGAGCAGGGCCGAGCAGAGGAAGAGGCGGCGCTGACGCTTGGCGCCTCCGGTTGGCGTACCTTCTGGACGGTGACATTGCCGAATATCCGCTGGGCGCTTCTTTACGGAGTCCTTCTCTGCAACGCCCGCGCCATGGGCGAATTCGGCGCCGTCTCGGTGGTGTCGGGCAAGATCCGCGGACACACCGCGACGATGCCGACCACGATCGAGATGCTCTATCAGGAATACCTTTCGGTCGCAGCCTTCAGCGTTGCTGCCGTGCTCGCACTTCTCGCCCTTCTCACCCTGCTTCTGAAGACCGCACTGGAAATCCGCCATGCCGACCAACTCGCGGCAACGCACCGCCACTAGGAGATCGCCCATGCATATCGAAATCGACGAAATCTCGAAGCAGTTCGGCACCACCGCCGCGCTCAACCCGGTGTCACTGTCGATCCCCTCGGGCGCGCTGGTGGCGCTTCTCGGGCCGTCGGGGTCGGGCAAGACCACGCTTCTGCGCATCCTCGGCGGGCTTGAGTTTCCAACCTCGGGCCGGGTCCGGTTTGACGGGCAGGACGCGACCGGCCTGACGGTGCAGGAACGCCGCGCCGGGTTCGTGTTCCAGAGCTACGCGCTCTTCCGGCACATGACGGTCTTCGACAACATCGCCTATGGCCTGAACGCCCGCCCCCGCGCCAGCCGCCCGACCAAGGCGGAAATTGTCCGGCGGGTGACGAAACTGCTGGAGCTGATCCAGCTGCCGGACATCGGCCCCCGCTACCCGTCGCAGCTTTCCGGCGGCCAGCGCCAGCGCGTCGCCCTCGCCCGTGCGCTTGCGATAGAACCGAGGATGCTGCTGCTGGACGAACCCTTCGGTGCGCTTGACGCCAAGGTGCGCAAGGAATTGCGCCAGGGCCTGCGCGACATCCATGATACCACCGGCCTGACCACGGTCTTTGTCACGCACGATCAGGAGGAGGCAATGCAGCTTGCTGACCTCGTGGTGGTGATGTCGATGGGCCGCATCGAACAGATCGGCAAGCCGCAGGACATTCAGGCCCGCCCGGCAACCCCGTTCGTGCGCGAATTCATCGCTGCATGACGGTTCAGGGGATCAAGGACGCAAGGCCATAGGCCTTGCGGATCTTCTTCAGATCCGGCCTTCCTTCATCAGCGCGAAGCGTTTGGGGAAGTACCATTGCAGCACCTTGCGGAAGCGATCAGAGCTTTCCCGCGCCCAGTTTCGCATCAGTTCGGAGCCGAATGAGATCGCCGTCACCGGATGGGCGCCGGCCTGGATCATCCGGTCAAAGGCGCGGTCATGCGAGACCGGGGAAATGCCGCCCACGGCATCGGCGACGGGATAGACCTCAAAGCCTTCGGCCAGCATGTCGAGCGTCGGGAAGGTCAGGCAGACCTCGGTCCAAAGCCCGGCGATGACGATCTTCCTGCGCCCGGTCGCTTTCACCGCATTGCGGAATTCTTCATCCTCCCAGGCATTGACGCCGGAACGGTCGATCTCCTTCACGCCGGGCAGTTCCGCGAGGATCGCCTCGGCGGTGCCGGTGTTCACGCCCATGTCGACACCGACGGTCGAGACGATGACCGGGATGTCATAGGCCCGCGCCAGCTTGCAGACCGCGATCACGTTGAGGTCGATCTCCTCCCGCGTCGAGGAGGTCACGGTGCGGTACTGCTCGGGCTGATAGTCGATCAGCACGACGGCGCAGTTTTCCGGCGTCAAAAGGTGGTCCGACTTCTGATCGCGGATCGGTTCGGGTTGGGTCTTCGCCATATCGGGCTCTTTCGTTCAGACTTGGCTTGCGGAGAGGTGGGGCTTCTCGCCGGGTTTCGTCGTGAAAAGCTCGGCCCATTCGGGATGTTTTTCGTACTGGCCGCGGACATAGGGGCAGATCGGAATGATCTTGAAGCCGTTGGCGCGAGCATCATCGAGCATGAAGGCCAGAAGCTTTCCTGCCACGCCTTTCCCTGCCATGGTTTCCGGCACGCCGGTATGATCGGCGCTGATCACGCCCTCGCCCCGGCGGGTAAAGGTGATCTCCCCCTCGCCGGCGATACCTTCCATGCGCCCGACATAGCGGCCGTGCCGGGCGTCGCGGTCTTCCTTGGCCATGACAAGATTGTCCATTTCGTCCCTTTCAGAATTCGCGTTTCAACAACGTGCGGTCGACGGAAAAGTTTCCGGCCCCGAATGCTGCCAGCCAGAAGGCGGCAACCGTCCAAAGCGCGGAAAGCCCTTCGGCCTTGAACTGGACTTGCTCCAGGAAAACGGCGCCGCCATCCCCGGCCAGTTGGCGCATGCCATCTTCGGTGAAAAGGTTCTGTCCTGCCGCCCGCGCGGCGCCAAGGCCGTCGGCGGTCAGGAAGACATCGCCATAAGGATGCGCGAGGTGAAACCAGTAGGTCACCGCCAGCATGACCCCGTTCGCCAGCGCCGCCGGCCGGGTGAGAAACCCCAGCAGGATGAGAACGCCGCCGACGAACTGCATCACCGCAAGGATCGCCGACCAGAGCCAGCCCGGATAAAGGCCCATGTCCTCGGTAAAGATCGCCATCGAGAAGGGGGCCAGAATCTTCGGCCAGCCTTCGAACACGAGGAGGCCCCCGACCATCAGGCGCAGCCCCAGATGCGCCATCGGTCTGGCCACTCGGTCATAGAACGGAGCCATGACCGGCAGGATCAGGCGGGCCTCGGAATCGTTCCTCATTTTCCGCCCTCCCTTGATCCGCCAGATCATTACCGCCGATTTGGCGGCAATGATCAAGCTGCCGGAGTCTGCCGTGCCACCCCGCCGCGCGCCGTGACCGTGGCGGCAGTCCACCAGGCAAGTTCATCGAGCATGGCGTTCAGCGAAGGCCGCAGCACCGCATCGACCTCGGCCATCGGCAGGTTCTGCCCGATCGGCGAAACCTTGAAGAACTCGCCGCCGCCAAGGTGAACGGCATTGCGCAGCGGCACCATCTGAAGCTCGATCCCGATCAGGCGCAGGTGCTCGATGGCACGGGCCGCACCGACGCCACCGTAGCCCAGCGCCGCCATCGGCTTGTGGCCCCATTCCTTGTAGGCCTGATCCAGCGCGTTCTTCAGTGAACCGGTGAGCGAGCGGTTGTACTCGGCGACCACGAAGACGTAGCCGTCGAATTCCGCCAGCTTCTTCTGCCAGGCAATAGCGCGCGGGTCCTGCGAGGGCACCCAGAGGTTCGAAGCGACCTCGTTGAACAAGGGCAGATCGAAATCGCGCAGGTCAAGAAGCTCGAAATCCATGTCGTCGCGCCCTTGCGAGTTCTGCAAGAGCCACTCTGCGGGTTTGTCCGCGAACCGCGTTTCGCGGGTAGAGCCGATGATAATGGCGATCCTGGGCTTACTCATGATTGGGTCCTCGGTTTCGGTTTGCAGCAGCGCCTTTATGCGCTCCGCTCAGCCGCAACTTGCCAACGACAGATGTGCTGAGCAAGCGAATGAATGGGCAATGCGGCGTTCTGAATAGTCGAACACCCAGGCTATTGGCTGCGGTCGTGCCCGATGCCATCTCTACGTCAACCGGGGCGGTGAAGCCCAAACCGAAACGGAGGACAAGATGAGAAAGGTTCTTTCCAGCGCCACTGCCCCTTCGGGTCATTGGGTCGGCGATGGGTTCCCTGTGCGTTCGCTCTTTTCCCATATGGGCGGTTCGAACGACTACACACCCTTCCTGATGCTCGACTATGCCGGGCCGGAGGAGTTTGGCCCCACGGCAAAGCCGCGCGGCGTTGGCGTCCACCCGCACAAGGGGTTCGAAACCGTGACCATCGTCTATCAGGGCGAGGTCGAGCATGGCGATTCCACCGGCCGCGGCGGCGTGATCCGACCGGGCGACGTTCAGTGGATGACGGCGGCGAACGGTATCCTGCACAAGGAGTTCCACAGCGAGGACTTCACCCGCAAGGGCGGCACGCTGGAGATGGTGCAGCTTTGGGTCAACCTCCCCGCCGCCGACAAGTCGGCTGAACCCGGCTATCAGGCGATCACCGATGCCGATATCCCCTCTGTCGACCTGCCCGATGATGCGGGCAGGGTCCGGGTCATCGCCGGCAGCTACGGCGGCAGCGACGGTCCGGCGCGGACCTTCACGCCGATGGATGTCTGGGACACACGACTCAAGGCCGGCAAGACCGTGCATTTTTCGCCGGAAGAGGGTCACAATGTCATCGTCGTGGTGCTTGATGGCAAGGTCACGCTGAACGGTGATCTCTGCCTTGAAGGTGCGGCGCAGGCCCGGCTTTCGCGCGATGGCGGCGGTTTCACGGTTGAGGCCGAAACCGATGCCAAGCTCCTGATCCTTGCGGGGGCGCCGATCGACGAACCCGTCGTCGCCTACGGACCCTTCGTGATGAACTCTGAGGCCGAAATCCGGCAGGCGATCACCGACTTTAATTCGGGGCGCTTCGGCCAGCTCTGATCCTTTTGCTGACCCTACAGAACCGGGCGGCCTCGCGCCGCCCGGTTTCATTTTGACCCATCGGAGACGATCATGGAAACCGCCCTCGGCCAGCGACAGGGCCTGCCCGCCGACCTCTTGTACCTCAGCGAAAAGCATCCGCGCGGCACCTGGCGCGGGCGGTCCGAACTTGCCGGCGCGGGCGAGACCTGGCTTGGCAGCCACGACTACTTCCGCGCCATAACGGCGAAGATCTCCGAGAATCTTGTGCGGCTGAGAGAGAGGGGCGAGACGGCCTATGACAGCGGCGCGGCGTTCCGTCGCCATTCCGGCAGCCTGCTTGGCGGCCTCGAAGGCCATCACGGCATCGAGGACGACCACTATTTCCCGATGTTCCGCCGGGTCGAGCCTCGGCTGATCCGTGGTTTCGACATTCTCAACGCCGACCATGAAATGATCCACGCTGCCATCTACGATTTCTCCGCCCGCTCCCGCGATTTCCTGTCCCGGATCGGATCAAGCGAAGGCGTGATGAACAGCGACCAGCGCCGGGCCACCGACGAGATGGCCGAAACCGCCGCGAGGTTCACGGCGATCCTGCGCCAGCACCTTGGCGATGAGGAGGACATCGTCATCCCTCTCATCATCGAACAGGCGAGGGACGATCCCGAATTCGGCTGAAAGACCGCTGCCCGTCAGGCCAGCCAGTCCTTGGCGGCCTGAAGGTCGTCCGTGCTGAGTTCATGCCCGGCGCTCATGATCTTTACCGTCAGCTCGGTGCCCCCTGCCCTCAGCGCCTTTTCCAGCGCCGGGGCCATGTGGCCATAAGGATCGCGCGCGCCGTTCAGCATCAGGACGCGCGCGCCCTTCGCATCGGTTTCCGGCACCGGATCAAGCACCTGCAGGCCACGCAGAAGGATCGCGCTCCGCACTGCGCCGGGATGAAGCTCAAGGATCGCGCCGAGAAGGTTCGCGCCATTGGAATAACCAAGGAAGGTCATCTTCGCAGGATCAAGCCCGTAGCCGGTGATCGCGCCCTCGACGAAACCCGCAAAGGCTTCCGCCTCGCCCCGGATATCTTCCTGATCGTAGGTCGTGGCGTCAAAACGGCGAAACCAGCGGTTGATCCCCTCCTCGGTCGACCTGCCGCGCACGCCAAGAAGCGTCGCTTTCGGATTGATCCGGGCGGCAAGCGGCATCAGGTCGGATTCGTTGCCGCCGGTACCGTGAAGAAGCACGATCACGTTGCCGTCGGGGTCGGCGGGGGTGTGAAAGCGGTGGACAAAGGGCAGGTCACGCATCGGCATCCTTTCCTCGCCCGGAAGGGCGAATTGCGGCAGGATCACGCGCAGATCCTCGGCGCGGTTATGGTCATGGGGCGGGATAAACAGTGTCTGTCCCAGCTGATCGGCGGTTTCGTCCAGAGTAAAACCGGGGGCATCGGTCGCATATTCGAGAAGCGTTCCCGCCGGTTCGCGGACATAGAGCGACAGGAAATACTTGCGGTCGTGGACATTGGTGATGTCGGTTGCGTCCCGCAGGTCCAGCCGCATCTGCCGGACGGCGCCCGCATCCACCGCGCGGAAGGCGACATGGTCGAAGGTGCCGGTGCCGGGGATGCCGGGGAAGTAGCCGCCGGCATCGCGAATGTCGATCACGTCACTGTCGGACGTCATGCGCAGGGTCGACCCCTCGCGCGGGCCCTGGCGATAGCCGAAGCGCGCGGCGAAAGCTGCCGTTTCGTCCGGTTTTTCGGTCAGGATGGTGACGGAGCGGATGCGCGTCGGCGCAATCGGATCGGGCAAAGGCGCTGAGGCGGGCATATCGACGCCCACCAGCTTGACGATGATCCCGTCCGGGTCTTTCAGCCTCAGCACCGTCTCGCCCATCTCGCGTTTTGGCCCCTCGACCGGCACGTGCGCCGCCAGGGCCAGGGTCAGCCAGTCGCCGATACTGGACGGCGGCACGGCGAAGGCGATCTCGGAGACCTGACCGTGCCCCACCCGACCGGGCGAGCCGCTTTCCCAGACAAGGAAGGTGACGACGGAACCGGGCGAGCCCAGCGCATCGCCATAAAAGAGATGCAACTGCTCGGCATCCTCATAGCCGCCGGTCTGCTTGACCAGTTTCAGGCCCAGAAAGCCCGCGTAGAAGTCGACATTGGCCTGCACCCGACGGGTGATGCCGGTGACATGATGGATGCCGGTCGTCACGATGCGCTCCTTTGCCAGTTCCGGTTCCAAGATGGGGTGCGCGCGAAGCCGCAACAGACCCATCACCGCAAACCCCGCGTTCGCGGCGGGCGAACAGGCTCCCTGTTTCATCTCATGGCGTCAAGGCGTAGGCTTTCCCGACCTAGTAAGGAGTCGACTATGAGCTGGAACCCCGCCCTCGACCCCGGATGCCCGGATGAAATCGGTGTCGACGCGATCGAGACCCTGATTATCCCGCGTGCCCGCGACCTTGGCGATTTCGAGGTACGCCGCGCGCTTCCATCGCCGAAGCGGCAGATGGTCGGGCCTTTCATCTTCTTCGATCAGGCCGGGCCGGCCGAATTCCTGACCGGACAGGGTGTCGACGTGCGGCCGCATCCGCATATCGGGCTTGGCACCGTGACCTATCTTTACCAGGGTGATTTCCATCACCGCGACAGCATCGGTTCGGACCATATCATCACGCCCGGCGCCTTGAACTGGATGGTTGCCGGCAAGGGCGTTTCCCACTCCGAACGCACCAGCTCCGCCGCCCGCAAGGGGCCGCACAGCCTTTTCGGCATCCAGACCTGGATCGCGCTGCCGGAAGAGTGTGAGGATATGGACCCGATCTTCGAGCATCACGGCAAAAGCGCCCTGCCCGAGATCGAGGCGGAGGGCATCAACGCGAAGCTGATCCTCGGGAATGCCTACGGCGAAAAGGCTCCGGCGACGCTTTATTCGGAAACCTTCTATCTCGACGTGACCCTTGCCCCCGGCGCGCGCTTTCCGCTGCCCGACGACCATGAGGACCGCGGGCTATACATCACCGAAGGCAGCGTCAGCATCGCCGGCCAGACTTTCGGGGCGATGCAGATGATGGTGTTCCGGCCCGGCGACAAGATCACCGTGGCCGCCGGACCGCAGGGTGCGCGATTGATGGCGCTCGGCGGTGCCACGCTGAACGGGCCGCGCTATGTCTGGTGGAATTTCGTCGCTTCGTCGAAGGAGCGCATCGAACAGGCTAAGATCGACTGGCGCGCCGCCGACTGGGGACAAGGGCTTTTCGACCTGCCCGTGGGCGACCGGCGGGAATTCATCCCCCTGCCCTGAGCCCGGTCAGCCGGAAAATCTTTTCCAGAGAGCCGCTTCACCCAGTGAGGCGACGAAAGCGGCATGGGCCTCGGCCTCGGTTGGCGAAAGCCTTGACGGCAGCGGGGCGGAACGCGGGCGCGGGCGCCAGCCTTCCGTTGCCGCCGGCCCTTCGGTCGAGGCACTGACAGACAGGCCGAAGTCGGGCTGGCGACCGCCGATCAGTTCCAGATAGACCTCGGCCAAAAGCTCGCTGTCGAGAAGCGCGCCGTGCTTTTCGCGGGCGGAGTTGTCGATGCCGAAGCGCCGGCAAAGCGCGTCGAGCGAGGCGGGGGAGCCGGGAAACTTGCGCCGCGCCATCGCCACCGTGTCGATGGCCCGGTCCATCGGCATCACGGGATGCCCGGCCCAGCCAAGCTCCGCGTTCAAAAACTTCATGTCGAAGGCGGCATTGTGGATCACGAGGCGGGCGTCTGTGCCGATGAATTCGATGAAGGCGGCGGCAATCGCGGCAAACTTCGGCTTGTCGCGCAGGAAATCGTCGCCAAGGCCGTGGACCTGAAACGCTGCCGCCGGCATGGAACGTTCGGGGTTGATGTACTGGTGATAGCTGCGCCCGGTCGGGACGTGGTTCAGAAGCTCGATTGCGCCGATCTCGACGATCCGGTCGCCTTCGCCCGGCTCAAAGCCCGTGGTTTCGGTGTCGAGGACGATTTCACGCATGTCGCTGTCCTATCTGCTCCAGCACCCGTGCCACAGCGGCTCGCGCGCCCTCCATCGTCGTCGTGTCGATGACGTAATCCGCCCGTGTCCGCTTTTCGGCGTCCGGCATCTGCCGGTCAAGGATGGTTTCAAGATGCGCTGCCGTCATGCCGGGCCGCTCAAGCACGCGCTGGCGTTGGAGATCGGCGGGGGCCGAGACGACGACGACCGCATCGACGGATTTCTCCGCCCCGGTTTCGAAGAGAAGCGGGATGTCGAGAAGGACAATGCGCTGCCCCTCCCGCCCCGCCGCAGCAATGAAGGCGGCGCGATCGGCGGCGACGAGCGGATGCACGACAGCTTCAAGTTTCGCGATGGCACCGGGGTCGCGGGCGATCCACGCTTTCAGGCGGGTACGGTCAACCGCGCTGCCCTGAACCGCCTCGGGGCAGATGGCGGCAATCGGCGCCGCCGCGCCGCCACCCGGCGCGTAAAGCCGGTGGACGGCGGCATCGGCATCCCAGACCGGGACGCCCAGTGCTGCAAACATCGCGGAGGTGGTGGATTTTCCCATGCCGATGGAGCCGGTCAGCCCTATCAGGAACGGCCTCGTCATTCGCCAAGAATGGCGGCGCGCGTCGCGTCATCGACCTCGGGCCGGATGCCGAACCAGCGCTCGAAGGCAGGCGCCGCCTGATGCAGAAGCATGCCGAGTCCGTCGACGGTGACGCAGCCATTCGCCGCCGCCTCATCCAGGAACTTTGTCCGGAGCGGGGTGTAGACGAGATCGCTGACAACAGCCCGTGGCGACAGGGCGTCGAGTGGCACCCGGAACTCCGGCTTGCCCTCCATCCCGAGGGAGGAAGTGTTCACCACTGTCGTCGCGCCGTCGAGCATGTTGCCTGCCTGGACCCAGTCGCTGACGACAACCTTGGCGCCAAATTCCGCACGCAATGCCTCGGCCCGCGCCCGCGTGCGGTTGGCAAGACGGATCTCTGGCGCGCCCACTTCGATAAGCGAGGCGATGACGGCCCGCGCAGCACCGCCGGCGCCGATCACCGCTGCTGGGCCGGCTTCGGGATTCCAGCTGGGCGCGTTCTGCCTCAGGTTGGCGATGAAGCCGTAACCGTCGGTATTGTCGGCATGAAGCCGGCCATCCTTGCGGAAAATGAGCGTATTCGCCGCACCGATCAACGCGGCGCGGTCGGTCACGACATCGGCGAGCGCCAGCACGGTTTCCTTGTGCGGGATAGTGACGTTGCAGCCGACGAACCCGGCCTTGGGCAGGGCGGCAATCACCGCCTTCAGATCGGCCTGGGCAACATCCATCGGCACGTAATGGCCGCGTATCCCATAGGCCTTCAGCCAGTGGTGATGCAGTTTCGGCGATTTCGAATGCGCCACCGGCGAGCCGATGACACCGGCGAGGGGGATACGGGGATGGTCACTCATGCGGCGATGTCGCCCCGAATGGAGAGCCAGGTCAAGAGTTCGATCAGGGGCAGTCCGAGAATGGTGAAGTAATCGCCCTCGATGCGCGAAAAAAGGCGCAGGCCTTCGGATTCAAGCTGGTAGGAGCCGACGCTGGAACCGATTTCAGGCCAGTTCCGGGCAAGGTAACCGTCGAGATAGCCAGGCGAAAACTCCCGCATGGTCAGCCGCGCGGTGCCGACATGACGCCAGAGCGGCGCGCCATTCTCAACCACGACCGCCGCCGAGAGGAGACGGTGGGTCTTGCCCCTGAGCGCCAGAAGCTGCGCCCGCGCCGCCGCCTCGCTCTCCGGTTTCGTCTGCACCTGTCCATCGTGGTCAAGCACCTGATCGCAGCCGATCACCAGCGCGCCGGGGTTCCGTTCGGACACCTTGCGTGCTTTCATTTCGGCAAGCGTATCGGCCAGATCGCGCGGGCCAGCGCCTTCGGCTTCAAGGGCGGCGCGGATCGCCTCTTCATCAAGGCGCGGCTTGGCTGTCTCAAAGTCTACGCCTGCGCTCCTGAGGAGCGTGGCCCGGATTTCGGAGCCGGAGGCGAGGATGATGCGGCGGTTCTCTGGAGGGGTCATGTGGGCCACGCTGTGGAAAAGAACGCCTGTGCTCTGAGGGCGCGGAGGTGTGTAACTCCGGGCCTAAGACTGGTTGGGGAAAACCGGGGGTGTTGTCAATCAGCCCGGCGCCAGTCGCCCCCATGTGGAACGCGATTCAGCCGGCATGTGGAAGATCCGTGTCTCCACAGGATGGCAAGTTCGTGGGGTGGTACCAGCCCCTGCATCGTTTCCGTAATGCATTGAAATATATACGAATATTAAGACGGAAAGGCGTCACGCCCGGTTATCCAGACCTTTTCCACAGAGTCGTTCCGCTGTGGGTTTCTTGCCCGGACCCGGCGATATCCACGCCATCCACAGCCTCTAAATCAACCACATCTCTTTTCTTTCTATTTCTTGATTCATTAGAAGGCAGAAGAAACCGGAAGGAGCGGCAAAGCGATGATCACGGATTTTCTGGCTTCCGCCTATCCCTGGACGAAGGCGCTGCACGTGGTTTCGATCGTGGCCTGGATGGCGGGGATCTTCTACCTGCCGCGGCTTTTCATCTATCACGTCGAGAAGGTGGAGCCGGGAAGCGAGACAGACAAGCTCTTCCAACTCATGGAGCGGCGGCTTCTCAGGGTGATCATGAATCCAGCGATGACGGCGGCTTGGGTCTTTGGCCTTTGCCTCGTCTTCACGCCGGGGATTGTCGACTGGTCGATGCTCTGGCCTTGGACCAAGGCGGCAGCGGTCATCGGCATGACCTGGTTTCACCACTGGCTCGGCTACCGGCGGAAAGATTTCGTTGCCGGCAGCAACAAGGTGAGCGGCCGCACATACCGGATCGTGAACGAAGTGCCGACCGTGCTTCTGGTCGTCATCGTCTTCTCCGTGATCCTGAAATTCTGATCGGATTGACTTTTCCGCCCCGGAGGGTGTAGGAAGTCGCGCCCGCCGTCCGGATGGGCTTCATCCCCAAGCCATATCCAGCGCGCGCCACCCGAGGCCGCCTGCCGAAAGTACGTTCCATGACCAAAGACCGCCTGAACCTTGCCGATCTCAAGGCCAAGAGCCCCGCCGACCTTCTGTCGATGGCCGAGGAGCTTGAGATCGAGAACGCATCGACGATGCGCAAGGGTGAAATGATGTTCTCGATCCTCCGTGAATATGCGGAGGATGGCTACGAGATCGGCGGCGATGGCGTGCTGGAGGTTCTCCAGGACGGGTTCGGTTTCCTGCGCTCACCCTCGGCGAACTATCTGCCCGGCCCCGATGACATCTACGTCAGCCCCGACATGCTGAGGCAGCATTCACTCCGCACCGGCGACACCATCGAAGGCGTGATCCGCGCGCCGGGCGAGAACGAGCGCTACTTCGCGCTGACCAAGGTCACGCTCATCAACTTCGAGGACCCGGAAAAGGCCCGCCACAAGGTCGCCTTCGACAACCTGACGCCGCTTTACCCCGATGAGCGACTGAAGATGGAGATCGAGGACCCGACGATCCGCGACCGTTCGGCCCGGATCATCGACCTTGTCGCCCCGATCGGGAAGGGCCAGCGCGGATTGATCGTGGCGCCGCCGCGCACGGGCAAGACGGTTCTCTTGCAGAACATCGCCCATTCGATCGCGACCAACCATCCGGAATGCTATCTGATCGTCCTTCTGATCGACGAGCGTCCGGAAGAAGTCACTGACATGCAGCGCTCGGTCCGGGGCGAGGTGATTTCCTCGACCTTCGACGAACCGGCGACGCGGCACGTGGCGGTATCGGAAATGGTGATCGAAAAGGCCAAGCGGCTTGTCGAGCACAAGCGCGACGTGGTGATCCTTCTCGATTCGATCACCCGCCTTGGCCGTGCTTTCAACACCGTGGTGCCGTCGTCGGGCAAGGTGCTGACCGGCGGCGTCGACGCCAACGCCCTGCAGCGGCCGAAGCGCTTCTTCGGTGCGGCGCGGAATATCGAGGAGGGCGGGTCGCTGACCATCATCGCGACCGCGCTGATCGACACCGGCAGCCGGATGGACGAGGTGATCTTCGAAGAGTTCAAGGGCACCGGCAACTCGGAAATCGTGCTTGACCGCAAGGTCGCCGACAAGCGCGTCTTCCCGGCGATGGACATCCTGAAGTCCGGCACCCGGAAGGAGGACCTGCTGGTCGACAAGAACGACCTGCAGAAGACCTATGTGCTGCGCCGCATCCTGAACCCGATGGGCACCACCGATGCGATCGAGTTCCTGATCTCCAAGCTCAAGCAGACGAAGACGAACTCGGAATTCTTCGATTCCATGAACGCCTGACTTGTTGTTATAAAACAATAGGTTACGAGAATGGACACGATTTTTGCCCTGGCCACCGCGCGCGGGCGCGCGGGCCTTGCCGTGGTCCGTATCTCGGGGCCGCGGGCGTTCGAGGCCGTGCGGCAGATGGCCGGGCGGGTGCCGGAGGCGCGCCACGCGACGGTGATGGTGCTTCGGGATGCCGACGGCGGCGCGCTCGATTCCGCGGTCGTGCTGGCATTTCCGGAGGGCGGGAGTTTCACTGGTGAGCCGACGGTTGAGTTTCAGCTTCATGGGGCGCTAACAACCGTCGCTGCCGTTCTTCGTGCCCTGTCCGGGATCGCCGGATTTCGGCCGGCCGAAGCGGGGGAGTTTACGCGCCGGGCGCTTGCCAACGGGCGGATGGATCTTGCGCAGGTCGAGGGGCTCGCGGACCTTCTCGACTCGGAAACCGAGGCGCAGCGTCGGCAGGCGTTGCGCATTCTGTCGGGCGTGGTCGGCGAAAGGGCAGGGCGCTGGCGTCGCGACCTGATCCGGGCGGCGGCGCTGCTATCTGCGACGATCGATTTCGCGGATGAGGACGTGCCGGTCGATGTCACGCCGGAAGTTCTCGATCTGGTTGGCGGCGTGGTGTTGGAGCTGGGGCGGGACATTGCCGGCCATGGCGCGGCGGAGCATATCCGCAGCGGGTTCGAGGTCGCGATCCTCGGCGCGCCGAATGCCGGAAAATCCACGCTTCTCAATGCCCTGGCCGGTCGCGAGGCGGCGATTACCTCGGAACACGCGGGCACGACGCGCGACGTGATCGAGGTCAGGATGGAGATCGGCGGGCTGGCGGTGACGCTTCTTGACACGGCGGGGCTCAGGGATGCGGACGACCCGGTCGAGCGGATCGGCATCGACCGGGCGCTGGCCAGGGCGAAGACTGCGGACCTTCGGCTGATCCTGCTGACGGGGGATGAGGGCCTCAACCTGCAAAAGCAACCGGGCGACATCGAAGTTGTCGGCAAGGCGGATTTGCTGGCGGAGCGAGGAGCCGGTCGGCTTTTCATCTCCGGAACAACGGGCGAGGGGCTTTCTGAGTTGGTCGAGCGTATCCGGCTTGCGCTTGCCGACCGCGTGTCGGGGGCGGGAATCGTCGTGCGTGAACGCCACCGGATTGCCGCCACGAAGGCCAGTGAGGCGCTTCGGGCCGGTCTCGCCGAAATCGCGCGCGGCCCGGACCGGGTGGAATTCGCCGCCGACGAGTTGCGCTCGGCTGTCATGGCGCTTGATTCTCTGATAGGGCGTGTCGATGTGGAAGACCTGCTGGACGAGATCTTCGCCAGTTTCTGCATCGGCAAGTGAGGAGTGTTTCACGTGAAACATTTTGACGTCATCGTCATTGGCGGCGGCCATGCCGGCACCG